>NZ_CP011789.1:1220000-1525000 GCF_001636055.1 Pseudomonas putida | reverse complement strand
CCAGCCACACTGCCATCCTGCCCGCACCCGGTACCCACCATGAGCCTGCTCAGACAAGCCCTGAACGACCAATCCTTCGTCTGCATCATGGAGTTCGTTCCCAAGCCTTCTGCCCAGCGCTTCGCGGCGCTGGAGAGCATCATGGCGCGTGCGCAGTTGTGTGGTTGGCCACTGGCGGTGTCCATCGCCGACCGGGTCGGCAGTGCGCTCGACATGTCGCCGCTCGACGCCTGCCGCAGCTTCGATACACCGGTCCCGACCCTGCTGCATTTCTCCGGCAAGGACCGCGAGCGCCAGGACCTGCTCGCCCAGTTGCCGCGCATGGACGCCGCTGGCCTGGACCAGCTCCTGTTGCTGACCGGCGACCGCCTGCCCGGCCACATGCCGGGCCAGCGTCCGGTGCGTTACCTCGAATCCGTCGCAGCCCTGCAGATCGTGCGCCAGGCGCGCCCCGACTGGCTACTCGGTGCAGCACTGAACCCGTTCAAATACCGCGAGGAAGAAGGCGGCGCGCAGTACTTCAAGGCCGAAAAGAAGCTCGCCGCCGGCGTCGACTTCTTCATCCTGCAACTGGGCTTCGACTTCCAGAAATACCGCGAGGCCATGCACTGGATGCAGCGCCAGCCCACGCCTCGGCCCCTGCTCGCCTGCATCATGGGGCTGACCGATGGCCGCGCCGGGATGCTCGAGCATGTGGCGGGTGTCACCGTCAGCCCCGCGATGCGTGCGCTGCTCGCCGCCGAGGCAGCGGTGTCCAAGGCCCACGCCCGGCAGCGTGCCACCGAGCGCCTGGCCCTGCAGATCATCGGCCTGCGCCTGCTGGGTTACGCCGGGATCAACCTCTCCGGCGTGCACGAACTCGAACAGTTTCTCGAACTGGAACAAGCCCTGGAAGATTGGCTGCCACGCATCAACAGCCTCGAGCAATGGCGCAGCGCCTGGGATGCTGCCTGGCAGATGCCCGGCGTGGCACCGGTCACTTTCCACCCACCCGCGCATCACTGGCAGCAAGGCCAGCGCCAGGTCCAGGCGTCGTTTACGGAAAAGGCTCGCTACCATTTGCTGTCGGCCATGCACCATCAACTGTTCAGCCGCGAAACGCTGTTGAGCAAGGCATTCGGCTGGAGCGTACGCCGCGCGCTGTGGTCGACACCGGCAGCGGCGCGCGTGCTGCACGGCGTGGAGCGCAGCCTCAAGCGGCCGCTGGTCGGTTGCGACACCTGCGGGCAATGCCGGCTCGAAGACACCTTGTACATCTGCCCGGAAACCTGCCCCAAGGGCCTGGCCAACGGGCCCTGCGGCGGCACGCAACTGAACCGCTGCGAGTTCGGCGACCGCGAATGCATCCACAGCCGCAAATACCGCACGGCAGTGTCGGTCGGGCAGACGCATGTGCTCAGCGACAAGCTGATCCCCTGCGTCGAGGTCGGTGGGCGCCAGCAAAGCTCCTGGCCGCGCTGGTTCGCCGAGCCCACCCCAGTGCAACCCGCAGCGCGCGCCAAGCGCCCACAACCCGAGATCGCGGACCTGTAGGCGCGACCCGGCAAGCCCTGGCACGGAGGGCCCGGCAGCCTCTATCCTGAGCGGCCATCGCCCCACACTCGCCCACAGGACCGCCGCGTGACCCGAGAGCAACTTGAAACCCAGCAGATCGCCCTCTACTTCGCCGCCGTGGTTCTGGCCATCGCCGCAGGCCTGCTCACCCCCGACACCGCCAGCCACCTGCAAGCGCTGGTGACCCCGGCGATTGCCGTGCTGATGTACGCGATGTTCCTGCAGATCCCCTTTCTCGACCTGCGTCAGGGGCTGGGCAACCGCCGCTTCATGGGCGCGCTGTTGCTTGCCAACTTCGTGCTGGCACCGATGCTGGTGTGGGCGGCCACGCGCGGCCTGGTCGAGCATCCGGCGATCCTGATCGGTGCACTGTTGGTGCTGCTCACGCCGTGCATCGACTATGTGGTGGTGTTCACCCACATCGGCAAAGGCGACTCGCGCCTGATCCTCGCCGCCACGCCAGTGCTGTTGCTGGTGCAACTGGCGCTGCTGCCGCTGTACCTGGCCCTGATGCTCGGCACGCACAACCCGGTGGCACTTTCCATCGCGCCGTTCGTGGAAGCCTTCGTGCTGCTGATTGCGCTGCCGATGCTGCTGGCCGTACTCACCAGCGCCGGCGCGCGCCGCTCGCAGGCCATCGCTCGCTGGAACGACGCCTGGGCGTGGATGCCGGTACCGGCCATGGCCCTGGTGCTGATTGCCGTGATCGGCTCGCAGATCGCCGTGGTGCTGGGCGACTTCCAGCGCCTGTTGCCGGTGATTCCGGTGTATGTCGGGTTCGCGCTGCTGGCACCGCTGCTGGGGCTGCTCTCGGCGCGGCTGTTCCGACTGCAGGCGCGCGAAGCACGAGCGGTGACGTTCAGCGCCGCGACCCGCAATTCGCTGGTGGTACTGCCGCTGGCGCTGGCCTTGCCGGAAGACTTGCGGGTGCTGGCGGCAGCGGCGGTGATTACCCAGACACTGGTAGAGCTGGTGAGCGAACTGATCTACGTGCGGATGGTGCCGGCAGTGGTACGCACCTGACGGGCTCCGACCACCTCACACAATCACGAACCCCACCTCGATGTTGCCCCGCGTCGCCTTGGAGTACGGGCAGATCTGGTGCGCCTCGGCCACCATCTTCTGCTTGTCCTCCTGGGCAAGCCCGGGCAAGTGCACCGTCAACTGAGCGGCCAGGGCAAAGCCGCCATCGGCGGTATTGCCCAGCGCCACATCAGCCTCCACCGCCACGCCCTCGGGCAGGCGGATGTCGAACTTCTGCCCCGCACGACGCAATGCGCCGATGAAGCAGGCCGACCAGCCGATGGCAAACAATTGCTCGGGGTTGGTGCCTGGACGTCCGGAGCCGGGCGGGCTCAGCGGCAGGTCCAGCGCACCATCACTGGAGCGACCGCGGCCGTCGCGGCCGCCGCTGGTGTGAGTACGGGCGGTGTAGAGCGTGGTTGTCAGAGGGGTAATCACGGTGCATCTCCTTCTTGCCGATCAGGACGTTGCGCACGGCCCTCCCCGACCAAGGGTGCGGGAAGGGCGCGATGGCCGTTACTGCTTGGCCTGGCTCAGGCGGCTGTACAGGTCGGATGGGAACGGCTTGCCGTTGGCGTCGAACTGATGCTTGCGGAACTGATACGTCTCCGCCTCGGACAGGTAGCCATCGTGGTTGGCATCGATCGCATCGAATTCGGCGTTGGCCTTCGGCGCCACGGCCAGCAGCTCGGCACGCGAAACGCGGCCATCGTGGTCGGTGTCGGTGCGGGCGAAGGAGGCATCGCCGCACTTGCCTTCACCACACTTGCCCTCGGCTCCAGTGACTTTAGCCTGGCCACCGCACTTGCCTTCGGCCTGGGTGGCCTTGCCCTGGGCGCCACACTTGCCTTCCCCGCACTTGCCTTCCGGGGCCTTCTCGTTGGCCGCGAGCTGGTAGCCCTGCGGCAGTGCTTCAACAGCGAAAGCGGAACTGGTGACGTTGATACCGCCTGCCAGGGCGATGGCGAACAGGCCGATGCGAGCCTTGGTGGAAATCGGGGTATGGGACATGGCATTTCTCCGGATGTCAGTGCGGTCGTTCCGCTGGGTTCATTGCCCCTAGGGCGAGAGAGCCGATGAACCGGGCGCCTGGCCCCGTTCGTTCGGGTGGAGCCATTTGAACGTCAGCGTGTATCGGGGGCGTATCCGGAGAGGGAGGGATTTGTATGCAAGTACGCAGGATCAGGGATGAGATACAGGGCGATACAATCGCGGCCAATCGCGGGGCAAGCCCGCTCCCACAGATACGTGCGCTGACACTGGATCAGCGCACGTATCTGTGGGAGCGGGCTTGTCCCGCGATTGGGCCGCAAAGCGGCGCCGGCGATCTCAGCCGTCGAAACTCACCGCCCGCAACGGCGCGGTATTGACCTTCAGCTCGAACACATCCGGCCGCGCATAATGGCCCACCACATCGAAGTCGAGGTTGCCCTGGCTCAACTGGCTCATGTCCAGATCGGCGTACAGTTCGGTCTCGCAATCGAACACCGGCCCCGCCAGCACCTCACCCAGCGGGCTGACGATCATGCTCCCTCCGCGCATCACGTAGTCGTCGTCGGCGAAGTCCAGCCCGAACGCCTCGCGGTGCTGCTGCGGATACTCGCCCAGGCGAATCGCCTGGCAGGCAGAGAGCACGAACACTCGGCCCTCCAGCGCCACATGCACCATGGAACTGGCCCACGACGGTCGATCGTCGGCAGTCGGTGCGCAGTACAGTTGCACCCCTTGTGCATACATGGCCTGGCGTAGCGCCGGCATGTAGTTCTCCCAGCAGATCACGCTGCCGAGCACACCGAAGTCGGTCTGCACCGGCTCAATGGTCGAGCCATCGCCGAAGCCCCAGATCAGGCGCTCCTGCCCGGTCGGCATGAGCTTGCGGTGATAACCGGCAATGCCACGGCCCGGCGCCAGAGTGACAGCGGTGCAATACAGGGTCCGGCCATGACGCTCGATGATGCCGACCACGGCAGTCACGCCGGTCTGCTCGACGCTTTCGGCAAACGCCGCAAGCTCCGGGCCGTCGAGGGCCACCGCACCCTCGACGTAGCGTTGGTACAGCGCGCGCCCGGCAGCACTGCGATTGCCCACCACGCTGCCGAACGCCGCGCCCTTGGGATAACCGCCAATGAACGCCTCGGGGAACACCGCAAGTTGTGCGCCCTGCTCCGCCACCCGCCGCAGGATGCCGGCGGCCTTCTCGACACTGGCCATCGCGTCATAAGGAACGGAAGCGGCCTGGATGATTGCTACACGGGTCATGATGACTCCTGTCTGTGGTTAGAAACGGCTGATGTCGTTGTCACGGGTTTCCGGCAAGGTCTTGCACAGCACCAGCAGGCACAGCAGCGAGACCCCGGCGAGATAGGCAGCGGGCAGGTTGGCGTCGCCGGTCATGCGGATCAGCGCCGCGGCGATGAACGGCCCCGGGCCTGCCAGGATCGCCAGCGCCAGGTTGTGGCCCAGCGCCGCGCCAGTGGAGCGGATCGAGGCCGGGAAGACCTCCACCAGCAGCACCACGTCCATCACCGCAGTGACCGCCACCAGCACACCCAGGATGATCAAGCCGAGCAGGATCGCCGCGCTGTTGCCGCTGTTGATCAACAGGAAAATCGGAAACGCCAGCACCGTCAGCGCAGCCGCGGCGCCCAGCAACAGCTTGCGCCGGCCGATGCGGTCACTGAGCCGACCGATCAGCGGGTTGACGATCACGTACACCACCAGCGCGATGCTGCACAGCCACAGCGCCGTGCTGCGCGGCAGCCCCACGGTGGTGACCAGGTGGTTGTTGGCGTAGGTGACGAAGTAGTACAGCGACACCCCGAACAGTGCCGAAAAGGCAAAGGTAGTGATGAACGCCCGGCGCCGCACCGCCTTGCTCGGGGCCTGCGCCGAATCGCGCTGGCGCACCATCTCTTCGTACACCGGGGTATCGCCCAGCTTGCGGCGGATGAAGATGGCGATACCGGTCATGACGATCGAGGCCACGAATGGCAGGCGCCAGCCCCAGGCCGTCAATTGCGCGTCGCTGAGCGTGGTGGTGATGGTCGCGGCGACGAAGGTGCCGAACAGAAACGCCAGCCCGGCAGTCCCGGTGATCACACTGGCCGCCGTGGCGCGGCGATTCGCCGGCGCGCTCTCGACGATGTAGATGCCTGCGCTCGACCACTCGCCGCCGACCATCATCCCCTGCACGAAGCGCATGGCGATCAACAGCACGGGCGCGGAGATACCGATCGCCTCGTAGGTGGGTAACAACCCGATGATCGTGGTACACACGCCCATGCCGAACACCGTGATGATCAGCACCGCCCGCCGGCCGAAACGGTCACCGATCGGCCCCAGGATCAGCGCCCCGAAAGGCCGCGAGAGAAAGCCCACCGCGAATACCGCCAGCGACGACAGCAGCGACACGCCAGGCGCGCTGGACGGGAAGAACAGCATTCCGATCACCGCCGCGAAATAGCCGTACACGGCGAAGTCGAACCACTCCATGAAGTTGCCGATCCCCACCGCGATGGCGCGCTTGCGGATATCCACCTGCCCACCCCTGGTATGGGTATTGCTTTCACCCACGCTATGCGAAATCGTGCCCACCGGATCCACCTATGTGTTGTTATCTGTTGTGGGCACCAGACTAGAAACACCACCGACCACGGGGCAAACGATTAGGAAATATGAGCCGGATTAACGTACGTAATATTTCTCGGATCGACCTGAACCTGCTGCTGACCTTTCACTGCCTGATGACCGAACGCAGCGCCACCCGCGCCTCGGCCATGCTGCACGTGACCCAGGGCGCGGTGAGCTCAGCCTTGCGCCGCCTGCGCGAGCACTTCGGCGACGAGCTGTTCATCCGCACCGCCTCGGGCATGCAACCCACGCGCAAGGCCATGGAGCTGGCGCCGAAGATCACCGAAGCCCTGACCTCCATATCCGGCCTGTTGGGCACAGAACCCGACTTTTCGCCGCATGATTCCAGCTATGTCTTCAATATCGGCCTGTCTGACGATATCGAGGCCTGCCTGGCGCCGCGCATCGTCAACGCAGCAGCAGCCGAAGGCCTGGGCGTGACCTTCGCCTTCCACCAGAGCAACAGCTCGCTGTGGAAACAGTCGCTGCAAGACCCTGACATGGACCTGGTGATCTGCGCCGAGCCCAAGGACTTCAACACCAGCTATTCCTCACAGGTGCTGTTTTCCTCGTCCTACGCCTGCCTCTACCGCCCACGCAATGGAACGGCAAACGAACCCATCGCTCTGGAAGACTATTTCGCCGCCAATCACGTGCGGATTTCCTACGATGGCCGCCGCGGCTTCATCGACGACATGTTCGAGGCGGCAGGCTATGCGCGGCATGTCACCGCCTCGTTCACGCACTTCAGCGGCGCACTGAGCACCTTGATGAACAGCGAAGTGATAGCCACGATCCCAAGCTTCGCCGCCGAGAGCTATGCCGCCATGACCGACCTGACCGTGAGCCCGGTGCCCTTCCCGGTGCCGTCGTTCCGCTGCTTCATGGTCTGGGACATTGCCCGGCACAACAAACCGCATCATGAATGGTTGCGGCAGTTCATCGGCAACCTGGCCCAGGTGGTGAGGTAGCCTCCGGACCGACGGCTTTCGCCAAGACCGTCGGCAAGCAATCCTGCTGATCAGGCGCGACCGGGGCCAGTTTCAGAAGGCGTATGACGAGATCGCTGAAGTGAGTGACGGTAGGCTGACGCGATCTCTGTGAGAGCGAGCTCGCCAGAGAACACCGGCAAAGCCGGGGCCAGCCTCCTCCGACAACCATCTCGGACTAGTCCGACGTACTCCCCGATGCCGGAAGACGCCGTGAGTCGCAATATGGGAGCGGTCCGATATACGTCTAAAGGGGAGTTTCTAGAATTCACGGGGGACGCACTGCTACCCACCGTCCGCACGCGTATTGCCAGTCGCCTGCGTATGGAAGTGCCAAGCAAATTCCATGGATCACCTGTACAAGGACGCATCATGAAAATTATCGACATCGTGCATGACTACGCCCAAGGAAGCTCCAGGCTTCGCAGAGGCCTATGCCGGGTAAGAATCTTCAGGACAGCAACCGACACCACCGTGTTGCTGACCGACCTGGACGAAAAAAATGATGGTATGTCCGTCACCAATGCCGTCGAGCACATCATCAAATCGCTCCACGAACTGGGGATCGTCCTGCCACCTGCAACCTACATCGAACACTACGAACGGGAAGACCCTGCTCGGGACAGCTTCGATATCGTCACAGTAGGCTCTCGCCAAGGCGTTCAGTGGCAGAGCATCCCCCGGACCGAAGTTCTGTCCATGATCGACGGTAGCTCAGACGAGTTGGATAACAGAAGCGCTTCGAACAGCCGAGTCATTTGCCGAGCAGACCAACTGCGCTTTCGACGCGACCCTTTCGTGGATTCCCCCTGGCAACCCCACCCCGCCACGATCAAACGCCGGCTTGAAATCGAAGACGGCATGCTTTCGAAAGCAGATATCGAAGCACTCATCGTCGAAGGCGCTGGCGAGCGAGACATCCAGCGCTTGCTCAAACGAGACTTGTCCGTCTTCGGTGAAGCCTACGCAAAGCCTGATAACGAATATCTCTGTTTCTCCGAATTTCCACTGGATAATGGGCAAGTCGATTTTGTCGTTTTCACAGGCAGGTCGCGTATGGATGTCATTCTGATCGAGGTCAAAGGCGCTGATTTCAACCTTCTGAACGCCGATCACTACAAGGCCTTCAATCACAAGATCAATCAAGCCGCTGATCAGATACGCGATCGACTCGGGAAGCTTTATCGAGACCCGGAACCGTTCAGGCAGCACGTGCATGCGATCAGACAGCGTGTCGAGCGAGGTGAACATGTTCACAACGCCTTCCTGGGGCCTTGCCACAAGCTTGAAGTAGATCCGGAAAAAGACATCAATATCCGGACGATTCTGATCGGCGGCAGGACGGTAGATGACCGCGCAGAGAGCACGAAAAGGCATGACTTCGAAAGGACCTTCAACCCACCCATCCGGGTGGAGTCATGGGATACCTGGTTACGCAGACTTCAGCGGGGCTGACCAGCAGCCCCTGTGCAGGCCTCTTCCGTCAACAACCCTGGATCAATGCAGCACCTGGCTCAAGAACAATCGGCTCCGCTCATTCTGCGGGCTTTCGAAGAACGCCTGCGGCGTAGCCTGCTCGACGATCTCGCCCTGGTCCATGAACACCACCCGGTGCGCCACGGTACGAGCGAAGCCCATTTCATGCGTCACGCAGAGCATGGTCATGCCGTCTTGCGCAAGGCTGACCATGGTGTCGAGCACTTCCTTGACCATTTCCGGATCCAGCGCCGAGGTCGGTTCGTCGAACAGCATGATCTTGGGCTTCATGCACAGCGCCCGCGCGATCGCGACGCGTTGTTGCTGTCCACCGGACAGCTGGCCGGGGAATTTGTGGGCCTGCTCCGGAATGCGCACCCTTTCCAGGTAATGCATCGCCACTTCCTCGGCGCGTCGACGAGACATCTTGCGCGCCCAGATCGGTGCGAGCGTGCAGTTCTGCAGGATGGTCAGGTGCGGGAAAAGATTGAAGTGCTGGAACACCATGCCGACTTCACGGCGGATGGTTTCGATCTGCCGGAGGTCACGGGTCAGCTCAGTGCCTTGGACCATGATCCGGCCTTCCTGGTGATCCTCAAGGCGGTTCAGGCAACGAATGGTGGTCGATTTTCCCGAGCCCGAGGGGCCGCACAGCACAATGCGTTCACCCTGATGCACGGTGAGGTTGATGTTCTTGAGGACCTGGAAACTGCCGTACCACTTGTTGACGCCTTCCATCTGGATCATGGTCTGTGGACCTGGTGAATCCAGGGGGTTGCGGATCGCTTCACTCATTTGAAA
The DNA here is from genome assembly GCF_001636055.1 of Pseudomonas putida. Taxonomy (NCBI): domain Bacteria; kingdom Pseudomonadati; phylum Pseudomonadota; class Gammaproteobacteria; order Pseudomonadales; family Pseudomonadaceae; genus Pseudomonas; species Pseudomonas putida. The sequence goes on along the minus strand of NZ_CP011789.1, from coordinate 1,515,527 downwards.
CTCCTTGCCGGAGCTCGGGCGCGCCTTCCTGAGGGCAGGCGCACATCCGTTGTGGGAAAAGGGTGTGAAGATGCAGTATGGATCAGTGCAGGACGCTTTCCAGGAACTGCCGGGTGCGCGGCTCCTTCGGTGCGCTGAACACCTCCGATGGCGGGCCCATCTCGATGATCTTGCCGCCGTCGAAGAACACCACCCGGTCGGCCACTTCGCGGGCAAAGCCCATTTCGTGGGTCACGACAATCATGGTCATGCCTTCGGCGGCCAAGCCCTTCATCACATTCAGCACATCGCCGACGGTTTCCGGGTCCAGCGCAGAGGTGGGCTCGTCGAACAGCATCAACTTGGGCCTCATGGCCAACGCCCGAACGATCGCTACTCGCTGTTGCTGGCCGCCTGACAGCTGCGCCGGATAATGCTCGGCCTTGTGCCGCAGGCCGACCCGATCGAGCAACGCCAGCGCGTGAGTCTGTGCTTGCTGCCTGGTCGAGCGTTTGAGCTTCACCGGCGCAAGCATCATGTTCGCTAGCACCGTCATGTGCGGAAACAGTGTGTAATCCTGGAACACCATGCCCACCTCTTCACGCAACTTGGCCAGGGCCTTGCGGTCACCGGCGTTGGCCGAGTCGCCACTGCCGATAACCACCGTCCCCAAGGACGGCTCCTCCAGGCTGTTGAGGCAGCGAATGAAGGTGGACTTGCCCGAGCCGCTAGGGCCGATGATGACCACCACTTCGCCTTGGCGAACCTCCATGTCCACGCCCTTGACCACCTGGTGCTGGCCAAAGCTTTTGTGCAGGTCGCGCACCGTCAGGATCGTGCTCATAAGCCCGCCTGTGCCCGTGTCAGGGCTTGCAGATTGAGGTGAGCCGCGCTCAGTCGCTCGCGGCGCTGCTGGTTGGCGGCGCGCTCTGTGGTCAACCGCTCGCTGGCGCGCGCCAGGCTCGGCCTCAGCGAAGCCAGCGAGGGGCCGCCGGCGGAGGTACGCCCTTGCACGTTGCTGACCGGGTCCAGACAGTCGCGCACTTTCTGCTCGGGCAGGTTCAGTGCATGGCCCAGTTGCTCGATGGCGCAGGCATCGACCATCTGCGTGGTGATCTGGTTCGCCAGCAGGCCCTGATCCATGGCCATGCGCACCACACCGCCGACCACGTGGTGAGCTTCGCGAAACGACAGGTCGACTTCACGGACCATCAGGTCGGCCAGGCCCGTGGCCGTGGAGAAATCTTCACCGGCACGGCGCACCGCCAGGTCGATATTCGGCGTCGCGGTACGCAACACCAGGTCCAGCAGTTTCAGGCAGCGCAGGCTTTCCTCGGCAGCTTCCCAGAAGCCACGCGTGCCTTCGCGGTTGGCATCGCCAGTGTGCGAGAAGTTGGTGCCTTTGATCGTAACGCTGGCCCCCATCATCAAGCCGACGATGTGTCCACTTCGGCCCTTGAGGTATTCCAGCACGGTCGGGTTTTTCTTTTGCGGCATGATGCTGGACGTGGCGGCGACACTGTCGGGGAAGTCGATGAGGTTGAACTCATTGGTGCTCCAGACGAAGTAGTCCTGCGCGACGCGGCTCCAGAACACCGCCAGGTTGCTCAGGTGCGACAGGCTTTCGAACAGGAAGTCCCGCGAGCCGATGGCATCCAGCGCGTTGTCCAGGTAACCGTCGAAGCCGAGCAACTCGGCGGTACGCGAGCGGTCGATGTCGAACGGCGTACCGGCGAAAGCGGCCGCGCCGAGTGGGCACTGGTTCATGGATTCCAGGGTCTGGACCAGGCGCTTGCTGTCTCGCTCCAGTGCCTGCTCCACCGCGCTCAAGTAATAACCGTAGGTGATCGGCTGCGCCGGTTGCAGGTGGGTGTAGCCGGGCATCACCACTTCGGCGTACATCTCGGCGCAGCGAATGGCCGTTGCACGCACAGTCATCAATTCGTCGATCAGGTCCATCAGCAGGTCGCGGCACCGCAGACGATCCAGCGTAGCGAGGATGTCGTTACGGCTGCGGCCGGTGTGCAGGCGGCCGCCGATGTCGGCACCGATCTGCTCGATCAGGTGCGCTTCGTAGTTGAAATAGGCGTCTTCGCGGGATGGGTCCAGCTCGACCGCATCCGGCCCTGCCTGCTCCATGTCCAGCACACCCTTGGCCAGCACACTGGCGTGTTCACCGCGAATCAGGCCCTGTTCGGCAAGCATCAGGATGTGCGCCTTGTTGACGTTGCCAAGGTTCGCAAAACCACTGGCGAAGCCTTCAAGGCGCGGGCGATAGATGTACTCGTTGACTTCCGGTGCGGTGCTTTCCTTCAGGCGCCGACTGACTTTGGATTCTTGCATTTTGAAACCTCTCCAATAGAAGTACGTACCGCCGGGCGGCCCAGACGACGTTCGAGATAGCGGCTAAGCCAGGTGAGAGCCGAACAGATGACGAAGTACACGAGCAGCACAACGCCGTAGACGGTGAATGCCGGGCTGACACCGGTCATGACGGTTTCGCGCTCGATGATGATCTGGCCGACCTTGAGGAATTCGCCTACCCCTACCAGTGCGCCCAGCGACGTGGCTTGTACCAAGATGGTCAGCAGCCCGGTGTAGGCCGGCAGAATGGCTTTCATCGACTGCGGCACGATCACGTGCAGGTAGATCTGCCACGGGCGCAGGCCCAAGGCCCAAGCGCTTTTCCACTGATGTCGGGACACCGATTCCAGCCCGCCGCGCACGATCTCGATGCCGTTGGCGCTGCCCCATAAGGTCAAGCCCACGGTGACCGCAGCGAACGGGCTCAGGTCCAGGCCAAGCATCGGCGCACCGAAGAAGATGAAGAACACGTTGACGATCAATGGAATGGAGCGAAACAGCTCCACATAGGCATGGATGGTCCACCACAGCACGCGGTTCCTGACCGTGGCCAGCACGCCTAGCACGGCCGAGATCAGCGTGGTGAACAACAGCACCACCAGCGCCAGGCGCAGGGTCATCAACAACCCTTTGGAAACAAAGCCCCAGTTTTCGAGAATGAAGTTCATGGTCGCCTCACTGCCTGAAAGGTCGCTGCAGGTGGGCAGACAAGCGCCCCGTCAACAGCGCCAGCACACCCACCAGCACCAGGTACATGACGCAAATGGCCGTGAACATCTCGATGGCGCGAAAATCCGTGGCGATTCGGTCCACCGCAACGAAGGTCAACTCCGCCAAGCCGATGGCCTGCAAGTACGAGGAGTTCTTCAGCAGCGAGATCGCGGTATTGAGCATCGCGGGCAGGCTGGTGCGAAAAGCGATCGGCAGGGCCACCAGCGCGAAGTACTGCACCGGCGTGAGGCTCAGGGCCAGGCTCGCCTCACGCATGCCGCGCTCCACGGTAGCCAGGCCACCGCGGATATTTTCGATCTGGTAAGCCCCTGCCCAGATCGACAGGCACAGCACCCCCGACCAGAACAATGACAACCCCAGGCCTACGGCGGGTAAGCCGTAGAAGATGAAGAACAGCTGCACCAGGATCGGCGTATTGCGGATCAGTTCTACATACAACACCACGGCCTGCGACAGCACCGGCACCTTCATGACCCGCACCGCGCCGCCCAGCACACCGATCAACAGCGAGAAGAGGATGGCCAACGCCGTGATCTTCAGTGTCATCAACACACCGTCAAGCAACGCGGGCCACTGCGCCATCAAGTAATGGATGTCGAAACTCATGATGGCGGCCGGTCAGAGCGTTTCGGCAGGTTTGGCCTGCTCGAAGACACTGATGTAATAGCTTTGGATATTCTGCGGCACGAACTGCTCGACCCAGCCGCGGAACAGGTGCTCTTCGCGCATACGCAGTACCGCAGCGTTCAGATAGTCGCGCCACTGCTCGTCGTTCTTGCGCACCCCGATGGCGGCATCGGAGATCTGGAACGGTTCGCCGATTCGGCGGGCATCCTTGTCATTGTCGGCAACCACCACCAGAGTGGCGGCGTCGTGGGTGTAGGCATCGGCCCGGCCCTGACGGAAGGCCTGCAAGGCATCGGCGGCGCTGTTCATGCGCAGGGTCTTCACATCAGGCATGTGGTCTTCGAACCACTTGGCCTGCACCGAGCCTTTGAGGGTGGCTAGCGTCTTGCCCTTGAGATCGGAAATTTTCTGCACCGGGCTGTCTTTCTTGACAACCACATCACTCGCGCCCCAGCGGTAGGGCGTGGTGAAGTCGATCACGCGTTGACGCTCGGGGGTGACGCCGAGGGTTGCGATCAGGAAGTCCACCTTGCGGCCCAGCAGTTGCGGCACGCGGTTTTCCGCGGTGACGCAGGTAAAGCTAACCTTGTCCTTGGCGCCCAGGGCCCACAACGACACTTGTTTTGCCATTTCCACCTCGACGCCAGCGAAGTCGCCCTTTTCGTCTTGGTAGCCATAGGGCGGCTGGTCGCAGCGCACGCCAACACGCAGGTGGCCCGCCTCTTTGATAGCTGCAGGCACGGCGGGCATATCGACGGCTTGAGCAGCGGACACCGCCACCAACGACATGCACGACACTGCCAGTGCAGCGCTTAGTTTCTTATACGAGAACGACATGATGCCTCCTGATTACCTGGCTGCATCGCCGCACAAGCGTGCGGCGAAACGATGAGTACAAGGGCAGAACTGAAAAGTGGCTGGAGCACCGGCTTTGTTGTGTTTTTGCCGTTATGTGCTCGACGTGCATCGCGCTGCGTCGGGGCAGACGTCGATGTGGTTCTAGTTATAAAATTTCCGAACCATGCAATCAAATGACAATACGTCAACCCATCATGCAGAAATGATATGGCCATGAACTTCAAGCAGATCGAGACTTTTCGGGCAGTGATGCTCAGCGGCTCAATGACGGCCGCTGCACAGGCGTTGCATACCTCGCAGCCGAACGTCAGCCGCCTGATCGCGCAACTCGAACGGACCAATGGCTTCAAATTGTTCGAGAGGGTGGGTGGCCGATTGGTGCCTACCGACGAAGGTGCACAGTTCTTCGCCGACGTGGAGCGTGCCTTCATCGGGCTGCAAAGCCTGGAAACCTCCGCGCAGAACCTCAAGCGTGGCGGCACTGGCCGGTTGCGCATCGGTGCAGTGCCCTCCCTGACTCACGGCCTGCTACCGGCCATCATCCAGCGCTTTCGCCAGCAGAACCCGCACGTCCACATTTCCATCCACACCAATGACTCTCCGAACGTGGCCCACTGGGCAGCCACGCGTTTCTGCGATGTGTGCCTGGTGTCCTACGTGGCCGAAGACATGGCCGGGGTGCATTCCGAAATCATCTGCGACGTGCCCGGCGTGTGCATCTTCCCCAGGGGGCATCGCCTCAGCGCCTTGGACGTGGTGACCTCGGCGGACCTCAAGGGCGAGGAGTTCATCTCGCTTTCCCACACGGACGGCTCTCGCACGCGGCTCGACCGCCTCTTTGCCGAAGAAGACCCACGCGTGCTGAATCTGGACGCCACGCACGCCGCCACGGTGTGCTCGCTGGTAGGCCGGGGCCTAGGGATCAGCGTGGTCAGCCCGCTGGTGGCGACCGAGTACTTGCATACCGGTATCGACATTCGACCGTTTACACCGGAATTACGTTTTTATACCTACTTGCTGCTGTCATCCGACCGTCCTGAAAATCTGCTGACCCAGAGGTTCCGGGTGTTGGCGGGGGAAATGCTGAAGGAGGCGGCGCAGGTGAGTTTCGAGGGTAAGCGTTCGGGCTAGGCCCTGTCTCTGCGAATACCGAGAAACCGATACAAGCCACCTCCGACAGCTGTTTCGGACCAGTCCGACATACCCACCAATGCCGCATTCTTATGCTCGCGAGTCCCTCACTCGCGGGCTAGCGGCTGACCCAACGGTCTCTCCTGACGCCCCGCTCAGGACCCGTCATGCCTCGCCCGCCCATCACGGAATTAGGTGGCAACCCGTTCAAGCCTTTCGCCCGAGAGCGGATCGAAAGTGCGATCGATCTTCAGAAGCTGTATGCCGCAATCGACCGCGATCCCGCCATCGTTGGGGCGGGGGTGGTTTATGTCGATACTCATTACAACGCGATTACCTTGCGGGCGTTTCAGCCTGTTTGTAGCGTGCTGCCGAAGAGGGTGGTGCTGCAGGAGCTGCCTAGGTCCGTTACGGCTGAGCAGTATCTTGAGCAACAGGTGAAGGATCCGCGGCAGGCTCGGTTGATTTCGGATGTTTGGAATACTGGGTTGGCGTGTACGGGGGCGATCATTGGGGTGGTACTGATGGTGTCAGGCGGCGCGGTGAGTGTTTTCACTGGCGGCGCAGGCATTGTGATCAGCGTGACTAACGCTGCTGCAGTAGTCGCATCGGCAGGCCAATGTTTCGCTGGCCTCCGACGGATTGGTCTGGAGCCGGAGCAGCCCGGAGAAAATGAATCAAATGAACCCCAAACCTGGTTCCAGATTATCTCCCCATTGCTAGACGTAATATCCCTGTTAGGAATCGCCAGCGCCTCTCTCAGTACCATCAAGTACCTTCAGATACACAAACGCGCAACCGGCCGGGGATGGTTCGCATCCAGCAGTGGCCTGAGTCGCCAGCAAAGACGCAAACTGATGACTGAGATTCTCTCAATCAAGCATCCATCTCTCACTCAAAAGCAACTGAAACTCAGGCGGCGACTCGGCCTGCTTCCTAAACGCTTTACACCAGCCCAACTCCGTAAAATGACCACTGCGCTCATTGGTGAGTCCCTCAATATCGGCATAGGCGTTGTTGGCAACGGAATTATTCAAAACCTCGCAATAACATTGTTTGAGGAGGTCAGCGAATGATGTTTTTCAGCCTCTCCTGGAGCAAATTTTACAAACGCTTCGTTCCCATAAAAATTCTTGGGATGCTGTTTACACTAATGGCCATTTCGATGTTCGGCGTAGTGGTTATCAAAACCTACTTCCCCACACATCCCAACCGACTCGAATATGCCGATTCCATAATGATGTTGTGCGCTGTAGTGCTGGTAGGCGCTCAATACGCGGTAATTCGCGGTAGACGAGGAGCCACAGAGTGGATAATGGCAATACTAATTATTACTCTGTTAGCTTGCGCAAGAGGATATTTCCAACCTGGAGTGAAGTGGGCCTCGCTGCTGGGAATGCTCTCTGCCGCAGCGGCCCTCGCCTGCTACAACAGCCGCCGCTATCGACAAATGTGCAAAAGACTTCAAGTAATCCGGCGAATGCGCGAGAGATGGATCGCGGATGGAAAATTCACGTCGATAGTTAAAACCCAATCAGTGTGGGGGCGGCCTCGTGTCGCGAAAGGGCCGCACAGCGGTCCCGGCAACTCCGAAGCAGATAAAAAGACCATCGATCCGCCTTCGGAGGTAATCACGATACAGGCCAGTGACATCCGGAATTGGCAGCGCCACGTTCGCAGAAGCAATGTCCGTACACTCCTATTTGTGGCAGTCCTGGTGGTAGCACAAATTTGGACCGGCCACCAACGCGCCCTCGAACGGGCCGAATCACAGGCCCGCGCAGCGGCCAAAGCCAAAGCGGCACAGGCGACACCGGTAGCACCAGTGCGAAGTCCACCGAGAATCGAAGTCACCGCACCCCAGGGCATCAGACCCGAAACGATCAAAGCCATAGAGCAGGCGATCCGTCGCTGATCGTGAGAGATAGACAATTCTTCAACCCAGCCACGTAGTGCGACTCAGCAATGCTTGGTGAGTCCATCAACAGCGGAGTCGGCATCATAGGAAACGGCATGATCGAAAATCTTGCAGTAACGTTGATCGAGGACGTCGGTGAATGATGTTCCTTACCTTTTGTTTGGGGACTTTCCTCAAACGATTTTTCCCAATCCTTGCGCTGGCAATGTTGCTGGCAATTATTGCCATCTCTACGGGAGCAGGCGCCATAGCAGATGTCTACTTTCGCAAGCATCCAAACTACCTTGAGTACTCCTTTACGCTGCTGATGTTGGGCACGACGGCGCTGGGGTGCGCTCAGTACTCGGTAATCCGTGGCAGAGGAAAATTCACATGGTGGATTGTAGGGGTATTGATGATATGCCTTGCAGCCAACTGCATAAGCTACTTCAAGCCTGGATTAGAGTTGTTTTCGTTGGTGGGCATGCTCTCGGCCGCCTCGGCCCTCGCCTGCTACAACAGCCGTCGCTATCGCCAAATGTGCAAAAGGCTTCAAGTAATACGGCGAATGCGCGAGGAATGGATCGCCTATGAAAAGCTCCGTCGGTAGCTCAAACCCAATCCGTGTGGGAGCGGCCTCGTGCCGCGAAAGGGCCGCAAAGCGGCCCCTGCTGTCGAGGGCCAACAACACATCCAACAGCTACCCCGCCTCCCCCGCCAAATCAATCAACCTCCCACACTCCTCCGCCGTCATCCGGCCGATGATGCGGATGGCCTGATGAATCCCCGCCGCACCTCGACCGCTCAACTGCGGGTTGTGCTCACACTCAAGCAGTTCATCGTATTGAGCCAGTGCCTCGCCCAGGAGTTCTAGGGTCCAGGCATAGGATTGGATTGTGGAAAGGCGCTCGTGATCAGTCATGGGACACCTGTCTCAGGTCGCGGGTGGACTGACTGTGGATAGGAAAAATGCGATGAGGTCGAGATACCGGAGTCGGCGACAAGCGGCGGAGAGCGGATGCGAGGATCCTGTAAGGGATAGCGATAAGCATGCATGAGATCCTTTTCAGTTGAAGCACCACGTCAATCGTCGCCAAACGATTGGGTGGCAGCTGTACGCAGGTTGGCGAACCGAGGAAAAGGAACCCGGCAGACCCGAAGGTCTCCCACGCACAGCCGCCATTGCACGAAACTGCGGACACAAAAAAAGCGCCTGCAATCGTGATCGGGGCGCCGATGCGCCTTTTCGTACGGGTCGCCAAACCCGGTCGCGGAGGTTGCCGCGACTGGGGGAATTTATGCCTAACGGGGCATCAGTGCAAGGCGCGGCGAAGCCAGAAGAAGTCGTGAGCCGCATTTTGGGAACAGTCCGACATACGCGTTGAGACGTCGCCCCTGGTCTGTTAACCCTCAACTAATCCGCCTGCAGAACACTGGGTGCAACTCGGCGCTCGCGGCGCCGCAAGCCCCCTCACGACAGACAGGTAACTTGAAAATGAAAGCGTTAGTGGCATTGGTGTTTGGCGGCCTTTGCAGCACGGCAATGGCCAATGAAGTGGCGCAGGATTTCAAGCAGCCGCCGGTTGAGCGGTACAACTACTCGCAGCACCTGGACATTGCCCGAGTGATCTCCGTGAGCGAAGTGCCCGACGTGCGCGAATTGGTACCCGCGCGCATGATCTACGAAGACTCCAAAGGCCAGCGGCATACGCTTGAATACACCGCGATGGGGAAAGGTTTGACTGACGACTGAGGCTTTGGGGTGATGCTGAATCCATGAAGGAATGTGCAGCAGTGCTACCAGATCAATAGGGCAAGTGGATGATGAAAGTGGTGCCATAGATTGGGTTGGACGTCACGGTGACCCGGCCACCATGGGCTTCGGCGATCTGCTTGACGATGAACAAACCAAGCCCGAGCGAACGCAGCGCATCTTGCCGGTCGCTACCACGCGTCATCGGCTCGAATAACTTCGGCACCAGTTCCTCGGCGATGGCAGGGCCGTGGTTGTGAACGCCCAAAACCACACCGTTGCCGCAGAACTCAGTAGTGAGCGTGATGGGATAGCGAAGGTCCCCATATGCCGCACTGTTGGCGACCAGGTTACCGATCATCTGCTGCAACCTGTCCTGGTCCACCTCGAATGTCCCTTGCCCGCGAGATAGATGACGAATGCTTGCATCGCCAAAAACAATCCTGAGCTCACTCACGGATTGGTCCATGGCCTTCAGAAGATCAACTTGTTGGCGACGGATGCCGATGCCCTGCCCGAGTTTGATCGACGCGAAATCCAGAAGATCGACGATCATGCGCTGCGCTCTTTCGGCAGAAGTGCCAATGCTGCCCAGCAGGCGACGCCCCCGGTCGGATTGGACATCGCGTGCAAGCAAATCTGTAGCCATCTTGATGGCCGTCATCGGATTCTTCAGGTCATGGCTAGCCACAGCGACCATTCGTTCAGCCAGCAGTGCCCGATGTTGCACATCCTCATAGGCTGCGGCCAACTCGACTTGGGCACGCTGCAAAGCCGATTCGGCAGCGGCCTTCTGCGCCAGCAGTTCCTCGGCGCGCTGCATTGCCAAGAATATCCCCCGCTCATTGCGGTCTCGCTGGCTAATGCCGAACAACGCCAACTGGTAGACGACACCGTCTTCACTTGCCTGCCGTACACCATTCAGCAACATGGCAACAGCTGTTCCATTGCGGTGTTGCAGGTCGACCTTAACCTCCGCAACAGAGCCCTGCATGTCCATCAATGGCTTCCAGTGTGTGCTTTGGAACACACGCCCAGCCACCGTCAGCAACTGGTCGAAACTGCACGCGTGCATCAGCGTCGAGTCGTATCCCAGCCAATCGCAGAACGTCTGGTTGGCGCGGATGATGGCGCCATCCACGGCCATGACAACCAGTCCGCACGGGGCATTCTCGAAATACGATGCTGTGAACAACTGCACGGCGTCATCCATCACTGAACCCACGTTCTACGAAGAAAACATCCATTGCAGCCGTGCATGCACTGGGTGCGCTCAACTGCGGGTAATGGCCGATGTTGTTGATGATGCTCAACTGACTGTTGGGCAGCACGCGATGCAGATAATCGCCAACCCCCATTGGCACGACCACGTCGCCGGGACATTGCAGGATCAACGTGGGTGTCGACAGCCCGCAAATGTCCTGCCGGTGATCGGACAGGAAAATCACACGGGCAAAATGCCTGGCGATAAAGGCGTTGGTGCGGGCAAAGTTTTCCAGCAGCTCTTCGTGAAGCCCCGGCTGCCCCGGTGCCCCCATCAAGACAGGCGCCATGGTCCCGGCCCAGCCGAGATAATTGTCGTCGATGGTGGCCAGCATTTGCAGCACTTCATCCGGCGAGAATCCGCCGGTGTAGTCACCCTTGTCGACGTAGCAAGGCGACCCGCCGATCATCACCAGCGCAGCAATCCGCTCTGGCGACTGCACAGTGGCCAAGGCACAGATCATCGCGCTGACCGAGTGCCCGACCAGGATCACGGGGCCTTTCGCAAATTCGTTGATGATCTCGTTAAGATCCGCTGCGTGCCCCCACAGCGACGCGTGCCTGCCATGATCGTAAGCCCCCAGGTCAGACTGCCCGGCGCCGGTCAGATCGTAGGTGACAACGCGAAAGCTCTTGGCGAAATGTGGCACCAGCAACCGCCACATGCTCTGGTCACAGCCAAACCCATGCGCCAGGATCAAGGTTGCCCCTCCGTCCCCAGCAATATGCACATTGTTACGCTTCTGCAGGGTCATAAAAATCCTGGGGTAGTTGGCTATTAGCAGCGACTGACCGCCCAATCTTCCGAAAGATTAGGTGAGTCATGGGACAAGCGGGGTGCGACTGTGGTTTGCGCAGCGGTTGAACGTGACTGTTGTGCCAGCACAGGCACACGTGGGCCACCATACGCGATACGCCTGGACATAGCCCGCGGATTATTGAACGAGGCGCTGTTCGAGCAGATTTCGAGACGGGCGGGTTCCGATGAAGACCAAATTCAGGTGCTCGATCTGCTTGTTGATCGAGCACAGGTCCGATCTACAGGTTACAGCGCTAAGCGCCGCCATGTGGACAGGAGGTGGCTGTGGGCGATGTAAGCGGAAGCGTTAGCCGCCATGAGGGTATCGCGGACCAGACACTTTCGAGGTGAACTCTCGATGTGTTCCGCAACAATCATTTGTCTCTCTTCGCTGTTATAGCCTGCTCTATCAGCGGGCTGTCATAGCCAGTAACCGAACTTGCAGGCATCGGAACGGGCTCTTGCCAGAACGGTGTCTTTCCGTCCTGACTGTCGAACCTGTGGCGGGCCTCGCGGATCTGCTCCACGTTTTCAACCACCCACGTCCAAATAGGCGACATGCGGACAAGCAGCTGCATCCCCAGCGCAGTCAGGTCATATTCAACACGGGGCGGAATCTCTTGGAACTCGTGTCGGCTGACCAAGCCATCCCGCTCAAGTGATCGCAGTGTCTTGGTCAGCATGCGCTGTGTAATGCCACGCAACTGCCGTTTGATATCGGCGTGGCGCATCGTGCCGTAGACACCTAGCGCATGCAGAATGCCCAGAGACCAGCGACTGCCCGCATGTGCAAGTACCTCACGCCTGACCCCATCGTCATCCTCTCTGAGCGTCTGGCAGATGGCTTGAGCCTGCCTCAAAGCTTCATGATCGGCCATGCTTCCCCCTGGTATCACGCGTGTGCCTTCTTACGAGCGCTGCATAGTCGTGCAAGCATTTGTCCATCTTACAGGCAACTTCAACCAGGACAAATCATGACCCATACCACCCAGCCAACCCCTCAATCGATCCTCGTATTAGGCGCAGGAGAGCTTGGGCTGCCCGTGCTTCGCAACCTTGCTCGGGTTGCAGAACGAGCCCCAGGCTCAACGGTCAGCGTGCTACTGCGCGAATCCACCATCAACACCCAAGTCCCGGCAAAAAAGGCCGAAATCGATGAGCTTCGTAGCCTCGGCATTCAGATGGTCGCTGCCGATCTGGTGAGCGACTCCATCGACCAGCTTGCGGCGGTATTCGCTCAATTCGATACCGTCATTGGCTGCGCGGGGATGGTTGCAGGCCGAGAAACTCCGATGAAGCTTGCCACTGCGGCTCTGAAATCCGGCGTCAAGCGCTATTTTCCGTGGCAGTTCGGCGTGGATTTTGAGGTGATTGGACGCGGAAGCCCGCAGGACCTTTTCGATGCCCAGCTTGACGTCCGCGAGTTGCTGAGGGCTCAAGACAAGACTGAGTGGGTCATCATCTCGACGGGGATGTTCACCAGCTTCATGTTTGAGCCCATTTTCGAAGTGGTGGACTTCGAGAATGACACGGTGAACGCGCTGGGCGGGCTGGATAACAGCGTCACCCTCACCACACCCGATGACATCGGAGCGCTGACAGCAGAAATCGTTTTCTTCGAGCCCCGCTTGCGCAACGAAATCGTATACCTCTCGGGCGACACGGTTACTTACGATGAAGTTGCTGGGCTGCTCGAACGTGTCCTTGGACGACCTTTCAAACGTAACGAATGGACGGTTCCGTATCTGATGGACGAACTGGAAAAAGACCCGACTCATCACATCAAGAAGTACCGGGCCGTGTTTGCCCAGGGCCGAGGCGTGGCCTGGCCGAAAGCGGGCACCTTTAATGAACAGCAGGCGATTCACGTCACGACCGCCGAGCAGTGGGCTCGCGCCAACCTTCAAGGAAGCTAAGCGCTAACAGAAGGTGAGGAAGTTCGGAGATGCGCCTGGGAGGGTGAAAGGGTGGGCCTGGTGCGGGAGCCAGGAGTCGTACCAACACGAAAGGGACTGAATTCGTCCGCAGGTGCCAACTGCCTGGGCCGCAGAGCAACTCGGCGACGCTCCGGAGAACCCGGTATTTCCCGTAGAACTCAGCTTGCCGAATGCCGGGCACGGCCCCCACATGCAATACCCCATCGCCACTGCCAGGCACATCGGGGCATTCGTCGCGGAGTCGCTAACCAGAAGCTGCACATAGAAAAGGCCACTTAATGTGGCCTTTTCTAATTTTCTACTAGCGTCATACCTTACCGCCACCATTCATCATCCTGTAAACCGCTACGAATGAAAGACTCATTACCAGAATGGCGAAGACTATTGCGGTATCGAAGACGCCGTATCCGCTAGCTACCGCGTACCCAGCGATCATCGCCGGAACACCCATACCGAGGTAGCAACAGAGGAAGACGACGGACAATACACCCGCGACCTCCTCGGCACGTGACTTGGATAAAACCAGTCTGATGCCACCCTGAAAACCAGCACCAAAGCCAGCTCCGGAAATCACAACGCCAAAGATAAAGGGTGTGAGCGAACCGGTGATCAATGAGGCCAAGACCATAGCCATACCGGTCAGCAGCCCCAGTGCACCAATCCAGGAGAGGGTATGCATTGACCGATTAACGAATGTCCCGATAGCAGCGACCCCACTTCCAGCGAAAGCCGCCAACACCAATCCTCCTGCCCATGACGCGGGTAGCGCAAAGAGCTGCTCAATTAGCCGTGGCCCCATCGAAGCAAAAAAACCGGCGACAGCCCAGCCAGCAACGAACAGCGACGATGCAATGATCATTGGTCCGCGCACATGCACGGGTATGCTGAATTGAGGCATCAGTGACCGGGCGGCCCCAGGTATTCTTGCGCGGACATCCCTCATGATGAGTAGACCAACGCCCTGAATGGCCAAAATAAAAGCTAGCGCCGCGAACACGGTATGAGTGGGGTACGGTAATGCCTGTGCGAATACGCTACCCATCAGAGCGCCAACAGCGCTGCCGATGGCAGGAGTGAGGGCATTCACGACCGCGCCGCGCTTGTGGTTGAGGTCAATCAAGGCTGCGCCTACCGCTGGAACAGCAGCTCCTGTCGACACGCCTTGAATCAGCCTGCCAAGCACTAGATCCGTGAAGCCATCAGCGACACCCAGCATGTACATGGCCACCAATTGCAAAACAGTCGTCCACAACAGTACTGATCGACGACCGACATAGTCGGACAGCCGTCCAAACACTAGCAGTCCGGCGAGTACTGATATGGCATAAATACTGAAGATAAAGCTGATGCCCATCGCAGTGAAATGCCACTGGTCCTGATAGATCGGATACAACGGCGTAGGTACGCTGGATCCAGCCAGGAAAGTCACTGTGATGGAAGCAAGCAGCCCAAAACGAGTCCGCGGGCCAAGACGCTGCTTGTCGTCATTGGCAATGCTTATTCCAGGGGTTATCAGAATCTGGTCCATGACTTGTGCTCACAGTAAGCGGTTGATCAACAGGCATACGCCCATCGCAAATACCAGTGTTCCCGTCCCGAAGCGCACGGCTCGCCAAGGGCGAGCGCGTGCAAAGGTGATGAAAGCCATGCGTCACACTGAAGCCAAAAGCGAATAGTTGATCGCTTTTGTAGCGTCAGCTTGTGGATTAGAAATCGCATCGAGCATACGCCCTACGACTTTTCCGCCCTTGATCAAGGCAGGGGCGTCGTGACTTGGAAGCAGGAATTTGCTGTCTGCAAGCGCCCTCTTGAGAGCTCTCTTTTCATCCAGTGTGGACATGGCACGATTCGCTGTAATCGTCGGCTCATGGGACGCTTGATCGAGAATGGGCTCAATCAATTGGTCGTGGATGTCATAGGCGATGTCGCCGCAGATATTCGCCATTCCTTCGTCAGTTTCGACCAGGACCGATATCGAGCCTGGCGTGTGTCCCCCTGACAGTCGAACTGCTACGCCAGGGATAACCTCTTCTTCGAACGTGCCGTCGACATCGAACAGGCGAATTGCGCCTCGAGTGTGGAGACGATCAATCAAATGCTTGGTATCAGCCGCGGTGTACATGAGCGGTCCCATGATGCCGGATGCAGCGAACTCCAGCTCACGACGGGAGATGCCGACAGTAGTCGCCATCGGGAAGAGATCAGTCATGCCGACATGATCGATATGAGCATGCGTGTGGACGATGTGCCGGATGTCTTTCATCCGCAACCCATGCTGGGCCAGATGGTATTCAAGCGTCATTTGCGGCGTCACTTCGTACGTCAGTCCATATTCTTCATACTGCTGGGCATTGCGTGACCCCGTATCGACCAGGATCGGTTCCTCCCCTCCAGTAATAAGAAAACCCAGAACCGGGATGGTGACGTGCTCGCCGGGGTTCCGGAACATGACCAGACCGCTCGAATCCATCTGCATGTTTCCGAGGTTAATAGGATGGATCTTCAGTGCCATGGTGATTCTCCTTGCAGGCGACGCTTGGGTTAAGACAGACCGTCAGGACGGGTAAGTACCGTCTTGCACTGCCCCATTAAGAACCGATCGGTTCAATATAGGGCGACCCAAACTCAGGCGCAAGAGAAAAAAACCATTCGGTTCAAAAAGGTGATAGGTGTTGCTCAGAGAGCCCGCAACGCTTCCATGAAGTGGCTGACCCGATCGCCAGTCCCATCAGCAGGCAAGCAGCTTTCAACGCACACCCCAGAGAAAAACACCATGATGATGTCCGCAACAATCTCTGGAGCCAGTCGGGTCTTCTCAGCCCTTACGTTGTCAGCGATTTGCGGGAGCAGGCGACGATGACAATCCACGAGCAGTTGACGGACCTGATCGGAAAGCACGGGAAACTCACGTAGCGCATTGACCGAAAAGCAGCCCATACACCCGTTATCTTGAGGGTCGCCAAGCCGAAGAAAACGCTCGATATTTGCCCATCCTTGCGGCTGAGCAGTCAGGATTTCTGGTGCTCCGCGGTTTGCGTAGTAATACGCCAAAGCGCTCAGAAACAGATCATCCTTATCCTTGAATTCTGAATACAGGCCTGACTTATTCACGCCCGTAGCCTGCTCAAGATGATGAAGAGAGGTGCCGGAGTAGCCGTACTGCCAGAACACGGGCAGTGCCTTCTCCAGAACCGTCTCACGATTGAATTTTCGAGGGCGTCCCATTTTCGGTACCTAAACGGTCGACATGATCCCAGTATCGAACCGTTCGGTTGGATAGAAAAGCGATTTCTATCCGACTCGCCTAGCATCGCGGCGAACTGCTTGCGGGGGAACCCCAAAACCTCGGATGAAGACCTCGAGCATGTGTCGACGATCCCTGAACCCGGTTTCCCTTGCTACCGTGTCCAGGCTATGGCGACTCTGCTCGATCATTAGCCGAGCTGCCTCTAGTCGTAGACTCTCCACCGCTTTCGCAGGTGATTGACCGGTTTCGGCAGTGAAGACGCGCGTGAATTGCCTTGGGCTCAGATGAACAACTTCCGCGAGCTCTTCAACACTCAGTGCCCTGTTCAAATGCTTACGTGCATAATCCAAAGCGCTCTGAATGCGATCAGACTTGGGCGCCAGAGCAAGCAATTCAGAGTGCTGAGACTGCCCTCCTGATCGGCGTTGGTGCATCACGAGCTTATGGGCCACCGATTTCGCAAGCTCCGTTCCCAAATCCTTCTCCACCATCCCCAATGCCATGTCGAGGCCCGCGGTCATTCCTGCAGAGGTCCAAACAGGGCCGTCCACAATGAAGATTCGATCCTCTTCCACCTCAATGCTCGGGTGCATGCTTTGAAGAGTCTTGGCATATGCCCAATGAGTAGTCGCACGTCGGTTATCGAGGACACCCGCTTGAGCTAAGACGAACGCTCCTGTGCAGATGCCCGCGATGCGCCTAGAGCTCTGGGCAAATCCCTGCACGCTGGACAGAACCTCTGCAGCGGGAGGCGTAAGCGGAGTGAGTGTCCCTGTGATCATCCAGCTATCTGCAAGCCCTGGATCATCCAAAGCCAGCGTATCGATGTGCATACCCAAGGATGATCGAATGGTCCCTCCTGACACCGAGTAGTTCTGAATCCGGTACACAGGCTCGCCCGCGACCATGTTCGCGAATTCAAAAACCGCCTGGGTGGCCAGAGACATCACCTGAAATCCATCCGTGACCAAGTAGCCGATTCGATGCATAACCGTGCTCCGATTGCGACGTCCTAAAACATGACCATATGCGTCGTTTAAGACAAATCTATTTTTTTGCATCATGGCTCCACACCCAAACAACGGAGCTGGACCATGACTCAGGAATACAAAGGCACCGCCCTGATCACAGGCGCATCCACCGGCATCGGCGCAATTTTCGCAGACCGCCTGGCTCAACGTGGTTATGACCTGATTCTGGTCGCCCGCAATCGTGATCGCCTGAACGCTCTTGCGAGCCGCATCACCAACGAGACTCAGCAGAGCGTTGAAGTCTTCCCCGCAGACCTGGCCAACGCAGCGGACCTGGCGCGAGTGGAACGCAAATTGCGCGAAGACGCCAGCATCAATCTGTTGGTTAACAACGCAGGCATCGGTACTCACACCCGTTTGCTGGACAGCGATGTGGAGCGAATGGCCGAGATGATTAGCCTCAACGTCACGGCACTCACTCGACTGACCTACGCCGCAGTTCCGGGCTTCATCGCTCGCCAACAGGGCGCAATCATCAATATCTCATCAATCGTCAGCCTGGCACCGGAAATTCTGAATGGCGTGTATGGCGCAAGCAAAGCCTACGTCACGGCCTTCACTCAGTCGCTGCACAAGGAGCTGACAGAACAGGGCATCAAGATTCAGGCGGTACTGCCAGGAGCTACGGCTACCGATTTCTGGGAAATCGGGGGACTGCCCGTCGAGAACCTTGATCCCAACATCGTGATGTCAGCAACCGATCTGGTGGATGGCGCCCTTCAAGACTTCGACAACGGTGTCCTGATCTCCATCCCCTCCATGCAGGACATACAGCATTTCGAGCTGTACGAAAGCAGCCGCAAGGCGCTGTTCGGACATCTCTCCAGCAACAAACTCGCTCCGCGTTACGGCGTTTAATCAATCAATTGAAAGGATACAAATCATGAAAACTAGCGCGAACACCATCTTCATTACTGGCGGCACCTCGGGCATCGGCCGCGCTCTGGCCGAAGCGTTCCACCAGCGTGGAAACAAAGTCATCATCGCGGGCCGACGCCAATCGCTGCTGGATGAAATCGCCAGCTCCAATCCCGGCATCGACACCGTTCAGCTTGATATCAATGATCCCCAGCAGATCAAGGATGTCGCACAAGAGGTTATCCGTCGCCATCCCTCGCTGAACGTCATCATCAACAATGCCGGCATCATGCCTTTCGACAACCCAGGCTCTGGCGATTATGACGATGAGCAGGCGGTAGGGCTGCTGCAAACCAACCTGCTGGGCCCGGTGCGTGTTAGCGCAGCGTTTGTAGAACATCTCAAGCGCCAACCCGATGCCTACATCATCAACAACAGCTCGGTACTGGCCTATCTGCCACTGGCCGCGACAGCCCTCTATTCAGCGACCAAAGCGGCGATTCACTCCTACTCACTATCGCAACGTTTTGCCCTGCGCGATACCAGCGTCAAGGTTCTGGAAATCGCACCGCCATGGGTCGACACCGATCTGATTCACAAAAGTGGTGATGAACGCGCCATGCCGCTGGACGAATTCATTCAAGAGACCCTGGAAAAACTGGAGACAGCGACAACCGAAGTCCTGGTTGACCGCGTCGTACCAATACGAGCCAACCAAGGGCCAAACGAGCATGAACTGATCAACCAGTTCAACGAGGCACTGGCCGCAAACCCTATCCCTGTCGCCTGAACAGCGATGCAAAAATCGTCGATGTCATCGCGCAGGTCTCGCTGCTGACATTGACGAGCTACCTGAACAACGTGGCGAAAACAGATATCGATTTCCCACCGAAAGCGATCTGATCGGACGCCTAACTTAAGCGACGTGTGCGCGCCTCCTAAAACGATCAGCCATTCCGTGAATGGCTGATCGCCTCAACCTTCAGCGAAACGGCGAAAGTCTTCCTCGGGTTAGCTAGTTTTTGAGGCTTACGAAGGGAGTTAGCCTGACATCACTCTCTGACCTGTAAAGGACAACCTCATATGAAAGCCGTAGTTTTCCAAGAAGCTGGTTTGCCGATCCAAAACGCTCGTTCCCTGTTCGAAACGGACCTGCCGAAGCCCACCCCAGGTGCTCGAGATCTGCTTGTCGAAGTGAAGGCGATTGCGGTGAACCCGGTAGATACGAAGGTGCGAGCCCGCAGTACCAGCCAAGAGGTCCAAGTGCTGGGTTGGGATACCGTTGGTGTCGTCCGTGAAGTAGGCAGCGACGTTTCACTGTTCAAAGTTGGCGACGAAGTTTTTTACGCCGGCGCGATCGATCGTCCAGGTAGCTACAGCGAATTTCACTTGGTGGATGAGCGCATCGTCGGCCAAAAACCACGTAGCCTGGACAATGCCAGTACCGCAGCCTTGCCGCTGACCTCCATTACTGCCTGGGAGCTGTTGTTCGATCGACTGGGCGTTCAGGAGAACGGTGGTAAAGGACAAAGCCTGCTGGTCATCGGCGCCGGTGGCGGGGTTGGCTCGATCCTGGTCCAGCTGGCACGCAAACTTACCCAACTCACCGTCATCGGTACAGCGTCGCGGCCAGAGACCCAGTCTTGGGTACAAGAACTGGGCGCCCACCATGTGATTGATCACTCCGCCTCGATCCCGCTGCAGCTTGAAAACCTGAAACTCAACCCGGTCGACTACGTTATCAGCCTGACCCACACCGAAACCTACCTGCACCAGATCGTTGAGGTGCTTCGCCCGCAAGGCAAACTGGCGCTGATTGATGACCCAGCACAACTGGACGTCATGCCACTCAAGCGCAAATCGCTTTCGCTGCATTGGGAACTCATGTTTACGCGCTCTCTGTATCAAACCGCAGACATGATCAAACAGCATGAGTTGCTGAACAGAATTTCCGAGCTGGTCGATAACGGCGTCATCCAGACCACCATTGGGGAACACTTCGGCAAAATCGGCTCAGATAACCTGAAGCGCGCCCATGCTCTGATCGAGAGCGGTAAAGCCAAAGGCAAGATCGTTCTCGAAGGCTTCTAACCCGCTGATACGCTCAAGGACAAGCATATGAAAGCTTTCTTCCAAGCCACTGGCCTGGCTGTCGCGGTCTCGCTCAGTGCAATGGCCATGGCCGATACCGCCTCGGGCACAGGCACCAACCCCGAACGTGTTTTCGCTTTCAATGGCGCCATGCCTACAGGCGTGACCGTCACCGAAACGGGTCGGATCTTCATCAACTTCCCTCGTTGGGGAGATGAAGTACCCTACACCGTGGCGGAGATTAAACAGGGCCATCTGGTTCCTTACCCGGACCTGAAAACGAATGTGGAAAACGCCAAGGATCCGGCCGCCGGGTTCATCAGCGTGCAGAGCGTCGTAGCTGACGGTCAAGGGCGTGTCTGGGTATTGGATACAGCCGCTCCCGCCTTCTCCGAACCCAAGGCAGGTGGAGCCAAGCTGATCGCAATCGACTTGAACACCAACAAGATCGTGAAAACAGTTGTGTTCCCGCGTGAAGTGATTCTGCCAACTACCTATGTGAATGACGTACGTTTTGATTTTCGCGTAGGTAAGGAAGGTACCGCTTACGTCACCGATTCGTCGGTAAAAGGGCCAGGTGGAATCATCGTGCTGGACCTGGCCAGCGGTACGGCAACCCGCCGCCTCAGCGGGGCCAAATCGACTTCCGTAGACCCTGAGTTCCGACCTGTCATCGAAGGGAAGCCAGCACTCATCACACGCGACGCGCAGGGTAAATCAGGATTGCTGACCGTAGCCTCGGACGGCATCGCCCTGTCGAGCGATGGTAAGACACTGTATTTCTGTCCGCTTTCGAGTCGACACCTGTATTCGGTTCCAACGGCTTTGTTGCGAGACCCCAATGTAAGCGAAGCCGAACTTGAACAAGCAGTTGTTGACCTTGGTGAAAAAGGCGCCTCCGACGGTCTTGAGGCTGATGCTAACGGAGCAGTCTATGCGGGGGATTATGAGCACAACTCCATCCGCAAACGCCTTGCCGATGGCACTTGGCAAACCGTGGTTGAGGATTCGCGAGTCCTTTGGCCGGATACCTTGTCGATCGGCCCAGACGGATATCTGTACTTCACTGCCAACCAGCTGCACCGCTCGCCTGGCTTCAACGATGGCCAAGACAAACGGGTGAAACCTTACAGCCTGATGCGCGTCAAGATCGACGCCAAGCCTGCGCAAACGCATTGATAAGGAAATGACATGCAAAAGCACATTCGCTTGGGCTACATCGACCTCAGCTTCCATGCCGCTAGCGCAGCGCTTGTGCAGCGCACGCTAGAGCGACATGGTTATCTGGTGGACGTCAGCACAGCGCCTCATGAGGAAATGTTCCGGTTGTACAGCGAAGGACAGGTAGAGATGCTCGTATCAGCCTGGCTGCCAGCCAGCCACGGTGCCTACCTGGCAGCTTGCAAGAAACCGAGCACTTCCCTTGGAGTTCTATACAACCCATTCTGCATTTGGGGTGTGCCTGATTATGTACCGGAGGATCAGGTCGCTACGATTGCAGATCTGCTGAGGCCGGATGTTGCCCAGCGGATGAGCCGCCGCATCCAAGGCATAAACCCTGGTGCCGGTATCAGTCGCTTTTCCAAAGCCATGGTGACGCAATACGCGTTGGATGCTGAAGGCTACTTTTTTGCGCAAGGCACCGAGGCTGATTGCTTCAATCGTTATGAGCAATCCTATGCCGAGCGGGAATGGTTTGTCGTGCCGCTGTGGCATCCTCAATATTTGCACCATGCCTATCAAATCCGAGCCCTAGATGAACCGCTCGGGCTGTTGGGTGGTGAAGATCAAGCAACGCTCATTGCCGCCAGTGACGTTGTGCAAGAGATGCCGAAAGAACTGATTGAGGACCTAATCTCGCTACAACCTGGCAATGCCGCGGTCAGTGAGCTTGATTTTCTTATCCGTCACAAAAAGCTTTCAGCCTTGGAAGCTGCAGACATCTGGCTCGCACGTCAGTCGGCACCGGCGGGAGCTTGAATCAGTAGCAGGGCCCCGTGCCCCGCCACTGAGCCCCGGCTAGCTTTCGAAACGTTTTGCTAGAAAGGCTCTAAGCGATTGGATGGCCGGCGTGAGCGATGTGCGATGGGCACATACCAGCTGAAGCGGCGCCGGCTGCCCATAGCTTTCCGGGAATAGCTCAACCAGGCGGCCGCTACGAAGATCCTCAGCAACATCGAGCCTGGACTTGTAAACGATCCCCAATCCGGCGACAGCCCAGCGTCGAACAATGTCGGCATCATCGCTGATTCGATCCCCCGTCACCTGAACCGTCCGCACTCCCTGTGGAAAATTGAAGCTCCAACGCTCGTAAGTTTGCTCGCCCATTACATATCTCAGGCAATTATGCTCACTCAACGCCTCAGGAGATTCCGGCATACCATGACGCGCGAGATACGCCGGCGAGGCGCAGACTGTTCTGCGGTTCATCGGTGCGAGCGCTAAGGACACCAGGCCCGAGTCACTCAACTGTCCATACCTGATACTAGCGTCCAGATGTTCCCCCACCAGATCAGCCACCTGATCACTAACCCGCAATTGCAGACGTACCATGGGGTGCGTTTGCTGAAACTCATCTAGCCATGGGAGCAACACGTTCCTGCCGATATCAGATGGCATCGACAAACGAATAGTGCCAGCGATCTCGTCACGGCCCTGGGTCAACGCTACCTCACCATTATCAAGTGCTTCCAAGGCTTGCCGCGCGTGCGGCAAGTAGCGTTCGCCATCATCGGATAATCTCAACCGACGCGTCGAGCGAACAAACAATCTCGCGCCCAAGTTGCTTTCCAGACGCTGAATGGCACCGCTCGCCAAGGCGGGCGAGATGTCAAGCAACCGCGCCGCGGCGGAGAAACTACCCGCAGCAGCCGTCGATACGAAGACCTGCAGATCATCGATTCGTATGATTTTCTTCACTTTGACGAAATTCTTTACGTGATGGCGAGGTTTTTCAGCGTAATGGGAAAAATGATCATTGCCCAGCCCTTCAAACAGGAACTTGCAATGACCTTCTCTAAACGATTTGTACTAACAGCTGTGATGGCAGGCTTGATCGGTGTAGCCCACGCCGAAGTGCCGCCAACCCTTCACGTGGTAGCCCAATCGGCAAATGCCGTATGGAATGCGGTGGCTGTGGACAGCGCCGGAAGCCTATACGTATCGGGCCCAAAATGGACTGGCTCAGCGGGGCCATCCGTATCGAAGCTAGACCCAGCAGGCCAGCCCCATCCCTTTCCAAATGAGCGCTGGAATAGCAATGACGCAACCATTCCGGCCGAACAGCGCTTCGTCAATGTCAATGCAATGCGTGTTGATGACAATAGCCGGCTGTGGATTGTCGATGCAGGCGTAACTGACTTCGGCGGTAAAGTCATTCCAGGTGGTGCAAAGGTCGTGGTCGTTGACCTAAAAAGCGGCGAAGTGATCAAGGTCATCCCATTCGACAGCAGCATCGCTCAAGAACATAGCTACATCGACGATATCCGCCTCAATGGCAAGCATGCCTACCTGACGGACGCTGGCGTTCCTGGCATCGTTGTCTTGGACTTCGAAACCAACAAAGCCCGGCGCGTCTTAACGACCAGTCCTGCTGTACGCGCACCCACGAACCGCGACATTATCCTGAGCGGCAAAGTAGTCAGAGCGCCAGATGGGACAGCATTGAGGGTGCACTCCGATCCCCTTGAAGTATCCCCGGACGGGAAATGGCTCTACTTTGCACCGTTGGAAGGCCCTTGGCACAAGATTGAAACGCGCTGGCTGGATGACGCCAACCTGCCTGAAGCTGAGCTCATCAAAAATGTCGAGTTCTGGCGAGACCTGCCGCCGGTCGGTGGAACAGTCATGGACAGCAAGGGCAATTTCTACTTCAGTGGCCTGGCTGAAGATAGCGTCAAGCGAATCGCCACTGACGGCACCATTCAAACCATTGCACAGGACAGTCGCCTGCACTGGGTCGATGCACCGGCGTTCGACAACCAGGGCAGATTGTACTTGCCGGCAGCACAAGTTGATCGAGTAGGCTTGTTCAACAATGGCGCATCGAAGGTCGAGCGACCACTGAGCGTCTATCGTATAGACCCTAAGTAACCTCACTGCACCCGTTTCAGAGCTGATGCCTTGTGCATTGCGAGCTCTGAAACGGGTTTATCGAAAAGCCTCCGCCAACCTTTATGGTTTAGGTCCGGCGGGAGCGCGAAGCTAATGCAGAAACCACGACCCCCAAAACCACCAGGCCGAGCCCGGCAAGGAACATGGTGGAAACGGTCGCACCGAAAGCCAAGCAAGAGAACACTGTTCCAATGAGGGGTACCCCAAGGGTGAAATTTGACATGCCAAACGTCGAAATTCGCCGTCCGTACTCCGCAGAGATCACAAAGCACGCCGATGTCGCAATCGGACCAATGAAAAACAATTCCTCAGCCAGTTTCCTATCCAAGACAAGGGATGTCGGTGGGCCTTCGCTGACATATGCTGCAATCGCCAACGGTATGGTAGCCAAGAGCATCTGCCACGGGGCAAGCGCCAGAGGCGGGGTCACCCACCGATGACGTTTCACGTGAAGGATGACAATTGCCCAACTGACCGCTGCAAGAAGCAGGAATATTGCCCCCAACACTGTTTCCCGGTTTGTCCATTCGAGCTCTCCTGGGGAGCACACAGCCGCGATCCCTGACATCCCTATGACAAGCCCTGCAATCTGCAACCGAGAGGGCATTTCACGGAACATGACCCAGGCGACAACCACACACCACAGTGGCGTTGTGTATGCCAAGAGCACAGCGCGGCTAGTATCGACATGAACCATCGCCACCATACCCAGACCTGTGAAAGCCATCATCTGCAACAAACCCACGCTTGCGATGATTGGCATATCCCCTCTAACGGGAAGCTTGAGCTGTCCTCTCGCGACCAGATAAGCAACAAGACAAACCGCGGCACTGGCGAAACGAATGGTAGCCAGCCAGAGCGGAGGTACGTCATGCAATGCAAGCTTAGTAACCGGCCAGCTACTTCCCCACAGAAGCACCATGACACCAAGCCAAACGTAAGTTGAAGATATCCCGAAATTCTTGGAGCGAGTCTTAAACACTTGCTGAGTTGAAGCGCGCATGGTGCCACCTCGTTGCAATCTAGTTACGTAGCACCATGATATTTTTGAGCACGCGAAAAAACGTACCTATCTCTTCCTCAGAAGTAGAAATACCGGTACATTTCATTGGAAAGCTCTCATGCAGAGGAAAAATTTACCATGAGCCGCTCAAAGCTCGATGACGCTAGCCTGCGTATCCTTGATGCACTCCAAGAAAACGCGGAGTTAAGCAATGCCGAACTCGCTGAAATGGTAGGGCTTTCAACTTCACCGTGCTGGCGACGTGTCTCAGAGATGAAGGAAAGTGGGGTCTTGCGAGGCGCCGTTACGCTAGTTGATCCTGCAGCGCTCGGCCTTGCAATAAATGTATTCGTACACGTGTCGCTCAAACTCCAGGACAAGCAGTCTCTAGAAGTATTTACGAACGCGATCAGGGAGCGCCCAGAGGTGATGGAGTGCTATTTGATGAGCGGCGAGGCGGACTTTATGCTGAGGGTGGTAAGCGAAGACCTGACAAAGTATCAGACGCTACTGCTTGACTGTTTGACGACCATACCCGTTGTGGCAAGCATCAAATCGAGTTTCGCACTTAGCCAAGTTAAATATACGACTGCACTGCCCACGAATCACTTGAGAGGGCGCACTTCAGCGAGCAATAACTAACGTTCGTTCTATCTTTCGCTCCTCAACCGAGGAGTGAACTCTTCCTCCATTTCCTTGATCCATCGACTCAGCGTTGGGACGGCAATATTTAGGGAAAATGTGGCGCTAGTAAAATGACTGGCTTCAGCCACCGCCAAGAACACTTAAAAGTTCTGGCCTCCACTAACTTATGTCTCACCTGAGAACCTGAAAAGTCCGAAACCAAACTGAGACGCTACGTTAGCTTAGAGCTCATGGCAAACCGTTTCCAAGCCAGAAGTTTGGGTTTACAACAGTCTCCACCTGTACAGCAGAAGCAGCTGGAGCCAAGCGAAAAACCTGGACACTCGCTTTGCCGTCGATAGCCGCGCTTAAATTTTTATACGCCTCACCGAGTGTATGTTGAGTCAGCGCATCATCATTTTGCCAAAGCTCAAGCATGGTCCAGTGGCCTTGAGTGTCCATGTTTTCAAAAAGACGATAATGAAGACACCCATGCTCTGACTGCGTCGCTTCGACAGCTATCAGCAGAGCGCTGTGAACCTCGGCTACTGATGATGGATCTGCGGTGATATGCGCTACAACGGTAATCGTACTAGTCATGGCGAGCACCCAGTTTGTTGATACCTTAGCTTGATCACATCCACTAGCACGTGAAACCCAAAGGGTAGCGAAACAGTTTCAACAAATTGACGAAAGTCCCTTTGTTGCTCCTGGATGTAGCCCGCGCTTTCAAGGGTAGGAGCAGCCTTACTCCTAACGTCTGCCCTGGCAAGCATCGCACTCCGGAAGGTCGGATTTATCGGCAAAACGGTGCGCTGAGCTACCTGAGATGATTGGACAAGAACCTGAGCCGAAAGCGAAAGAGCTCGTGCAGCTTCGCCAATAGCATGGTCATCAAGGGAGTCGAATAGATCCCGCCAACAAACGAGCGACACGCCGCTCATGCAAACAAATTGGAGATGATCATGAAAAAATTCATTGTTGCCCTCGCCTTAATGACCCCGGCCGCTTTCGCGGTAGCACAAGGCAACAA
This sequence comes from Pseudomonas putida, assembly GCF_001636055.1. NCBI lineage: Bacteria > Pseudomonadati > Pseudomonadota > Gammaproteobacteria > Pseudomonadales > Pseudomonadaceae > Pseudomonas > Pseudomonas putida. The sequence goes on along the minus strand of NZ_CP011789.1, from coordinate 1,488,187 downwards.
TCCGGACACAGACGCTCACCAGTACCGCTACGGTGACGTGATTGACGTGGATAAAGTAGTCTCGCAAGACGTTGTGGTTCAGTCCGAAACTTCACAGGCGCTGGAAACGGTGAAGCTGGTGTACCGTGATCACGCGGGGGTAGAGCACGACCTTTACTACAAACGCGTCGCTGAAACTCACCAAGACAGCTGATATACGATTTGGTGATTGGCCCGTCGCTATGCGCCGGGCCCACCGCGAATTCACACCGCATCCTTAGCGAGCCTAGCCTCCAATTCACCCAGCTTTCGCTCTCGCCGATATTGTCTAGGGGTCTGCCCCAGCACATCCTTGAAGACTTTGCTGAATGACGCCTGCGTTTGGTAACCCACCTCCAAAGCGATATCACTCAAACCAGAGTCCGTCTTTGCCAACAGCAAGCATGCGATTTCCATCCTGATTCGAACCAGCAAGGTTCCCGGCGGACAACCTGCTATGCGCGTAAAGGCCCTCATAAAGCTGGCGCGCGACATGTTGGCCATTTCTGCCATGCGCTCAACGGTCCAGGCGTCTGAGGGATCCTCTAACAACGCATGCCATACCTTGGAAAGACGACGGTCAGCCAGAAGACCGATGCTACTTTCAACAGGTGGGCTGGTATCCAGCCATGACCGCAGAACCATTGTGAACAGCGCGGTAGTCAGGGCATCGACTATGGATCGAGCACCGTGATGGTTGGCTTCGGCTTCGCTACGAATCAGCCCAGTCATTGCAGAGAGCGCAGAAGCGGACTGTGTCGAACTCAAGCTGACATGGATGTACTCAGGCAGCGCCTCGAAAAGTGATGAGCCTGGCTGGTAAATAAACCTCCCACATAGCAGATCCAAGGGCTCACCTTCGCCTTTTAACCGATGCAAAGGTAAAAGCCCCTCGCGAACGACCACCGGACTATTTGGCTGATCAACATCCGAATCACTTTGAAGCAAGTGGCCGGTGCCGTGTGGGAGCAACAGGATGTCGCCCGCGTTGAGTTCTATAAGGCTGTGGTCAGGCAAGCGTAATTGGCAGCGGCCTGAGAGGACGATGTGGTAACGCGCAGTACCGAGCTCATCCGGCTGATGGTCAATCGACCAACGCCCCGCAAAATGGCAACGCAGATCCATGCTGCCGCGCACATCAGCAAGCGTGATGAGTTTGTCTAACGTCGTCATGGTCATCTCTTCAGAAGGCTATCCGGGCGCAATTTAAACCAACCCAGGGGAAAGCGCAGTCGCCAAAGGCGATGATTGAGACGATTGGCAAAAAGGCGGAGCGCATCCGGCAAAAGCGCGAAGCGGAATCTTCTTAGGATGGACTCATCTTGAAACCACAAGGAATCACACCATGAGTCCCTTTCAACTGCTGGTCATTGCAAGCCGCCTGGATAAGCTTGGAATTCATCTCGTTCGCTTTGGCGTGGCCATTGTTTTCCTGTGGATTGGTGCGTTGAAATTCGTGCCCTACGAGGCTGACAGCATCACTCCATTTGTGGCAAACAGCCCATTCTTCTCGTTCCTCTATGCACACCCAGAGGCCTATCGGGAGCACTTCACGCATGAAGGCCAGCTCGACCTAGCGCAGCGTGCTTGGCAAGTTGCCAACCATACCTATGCCTTCTCAAATGGACTGGGCGTGGTCGAGATGAGCATAGGGTTTTTGGTATTGGCTTACCTTGTCTCACCGAAGCTGGGGCTCGCGGGAGCTGTGCTCGCTTTCCTCACACCCATCGTGACGCTGTCGTTCCTGATCACAACGCCTGAAGCGTGGGTAGCGAATCTAGGAGATGCTCAATTCGGCTTCCCGTACCTTTCTGGAGCTGGACGCTTGGTCTTGAAGGATGTGTTGATGCTGGCAGGTAGTGTGTTGATGATTGCTGACTCTGCTAAGCAGCTAATTAATGGCACCAGCCTGATCAATCTGGATAAGAAGAGAGTGAGTGGTTAGGTAGCCCTCCCGCCGCGAGCCAGCGCTACGCGCGGTCGAGAAAAAGGGTATCCATGTCGTTTCGATACCTTACGACGTCGAAGTCAACAGGGGTGCCTGACACGAGTAGCTCGGTAGCCACGCGCTGAAAGCTAACGTCGCCCCTGTGGAGCGCAGCCATCACAGTCCAAACCACGTTCATCCCTTTTCGTACTTGGCGCTTCCAGGTGTTGAAGCCCAGCACAGCAAAAATGACTAGCGCTAGAGAGGTGATGGCTTGTGCCGCGATGGACCAGGGTGCCCACCAGCCGCAATTATGTCCTTCATCTCGGCAGCGCTAATCGCGGCTGACGCCAATTGCTGCAGTGAGCAGAAAAAGCGTAGCGGCTAGGCACCAAAAGCCAAAGGCATAAGGATTTCTCATCCCGGATTCACTTTGATGTCGTTGAATCTAATAATGAAAAAAGCCCCACCAGGAAAAACTGCGCGGGGCTTTTTTGCTGTCGGGCTGGTATGACGGTCAGTTAGATCACTGAAAAAAGGACTTCGTAGGGCCCGAACTTACTGGTGCCGGAGACAGGAATCGAACCTGCGACCTTCGCGTTACGAGTGCGCTGCTCTACCGACTGAGCTACACCGGCGTGTCCGCAAAGCTACCACCGCCGCCATCCATACGCAAACCCCTGTTTCCCTTCACTTATTACCCTGCGCCCCACCCTGCCCCGCCGAACCTGCACAGCCACTGGGCGCAAGATCCTCTTCGATGTCGGTACTGCACGCCCACCCGGTAGCCGCGCGGGTCAGTGTCAGGCGCTTGCCCACCACGTTCGCAGGCGCATCCGCGAGGGTGCAGACGATGCTGCCGGTGCCTGCAGCCGCATTGCCGCTGGCGACGATGGCGCAGTGGTTGGTCGTGGGTTGTCCGCCTAGTGCGGCAACGTCGGCGACGTCCTTGCCTTCGTTCAGGCGCAGGTCCATCGGGGTCTTGAGCGCGGAGATTTCCAGCAGGCCGGCCGCTGCTTTGGTGCGGGCCTGGTGGTTGGTGTACATGGGGATCGCGATGGTCGCGAGGATGCCGATGATCGCGACGACGATCATCAGTTCGATGAGGGTGATACCGCGTTGCCCTTTCATAACAGGTTCCTTGTCGATTCGGTCAGGCCTCGAGCCGCTTGGCGGGCCGGGGTCGGCTGGGGCGCAGTAGAGCCCAATGGACACCTTTTGTCACCCCTGCGTGGCTGGACGTCGTGTCCGCTCAACTACTCTAGTGAGCGTCTGGAATTTCTGCCCTGGGATGGGCGCGGCAAGCTGTTACGGGGCTTGTCGGGTGTGGCAAGGAGCTGGCGAATGAAGGATTCGACTCGGTTGTATGCGTGGCGAGGCGTGGATGCGCGGGGGGCGCGGGTCAGTGGGCAGATGCAGGGGCGCAGCCCGGCATTCGTGCAGGCGGGGCTGTTGCGCCAGGGGATCAAGGGCGCGCGGGTGTGGCCGGCGGGTGGGCGGGGTTGGAAGCTGCCGGTGCGGCGGGAGAAGGTGGATGCGCCGGGGTTTTCGCGTCAGTTGGCGACGCTGTTGAAAGCGGGGGTGCCGCTGTTGCAGGCGTTCGAGGTGATGGGGCGCAGTGGTGCAGACGCTGGGATGGTGCGGTTGCTGGGGCGCTTGCAGCAGGATGTTTCTGCAGGGTTGGGGCTGGCGGATGCGCTGCAGCGGCACCCGCGTTGGTTCGATGCGTTGTACTGCAACCTGGTGCGGGTCGGGGAGCAGTCGGGGACGCTGGATCGGCAACTGGAGCAGTTGGCAGACCTGCTGGAACGGCGTCAGGCGCTGCGGCGCAGGGTGCGCAAGGCGATGCTGTATCCGCTGATTCTGCTGCTGACAGGGCTTGGGGTGTCGGCGTTGCTGTTGCTGGAGGTGGTGCCACGCTTCGAGGGGATGTTTGCGGGGGTGGGCAAGGAGTTGCCGGTCTTTACGCGGTGGGTTATCGAATTGTCTGACGCGCTGGGGCGGCATCTGCTCGGTGTGCTGGGGATATTCGGTGTGGCGGGGCTGGCGGTGCGCAAGTTGTATCGGGATCACTTGCCGGGGCGGTTGTGGATGATTCGCCAGGCGCTGCGGGTGCCGGTGTTCGGGCGTTTGTTGAGCCATGCGGCGTTGGCGCGCTTCGCACGCAGCCTTGGGACGGCCTATGGTTCGGGGGTGGTGTTGCTCGATGCGCTGGAAACCGTGGCGGCGGCGAGCGGCGATGCCTTGCACGAGCGGGCGATCCGCCAGTTGCGTCAGGGCATGGCCAATGGCTTGGGGCTGCATCAGGCGATGGCGCTGGAGCCGTTGTTCGCGCCACTGCTGGTGCAGTTGACGGCGATCGGTGAGTCGAGCGGCACGCTGGAAGCGATGCTGAACAAGGCGGCCTGTCATTACGAGGAACAGGTCGGGCAGGCGCTGGAGCAGTTGACCAGCCTGCTGGAGCCAGCCATCGTGCTGGTCCTCGGTGTTCTGGTGGGTGGCCTGGTGGTGGCCATGTACTTGCCGATCTTCCAGTTGGGTAGCCTGATCTGACATGAATCTGTGGACTTTTCTTGTCGACCAGCCAGGGTTCTTCCTGGCGAGTGCAGCCGTGCTCGGGCTGCTGGTGGGCAGTTTTCTGAATGTGCTGGTGCATCGGTTGCCGGTGATGCTCGAACGCCAGTGGCAGAACGAGGCGCGTGAGGTGCTGGGGATGCCGGTGGAGGCGCATGAGCGTTTCGACCTGTGCCTGCCGGCCTCGCACTGCCCGGGCTGCGGGCATCGGATTCGGGCGTGGGAAAACATTCCGGTGGTGAGTTACCTGGCCCTGCGTGGGCGCTGCTCGGCGTGCAAGGGGCGGATCAGCCTGCGTTATCCGCTGGTGGAGCTGGCCTGCGCGGGGCTGTCGCTGGTGGTGGCCTGGCATTTCGGGGTGAGCGGGCAGGCGTTGTTGGCGCTGGTGCTGACGTGGTGCCTGCTGGCCCTGAGCCTGATCGATGCGGAGCATCAATTGCTGCCGGATGTGCTGGTGCTGCCGACGCTGTGGCTGGGGCTGGTGGTCAATGCCTTCGGGGTGTTCGTGCCGCTGGCCGATGCGCTGTGGGGGGCGGTGGTCGGTTACCTGAGCCTATGGTCGGTGTATTGGCTGTTTCGGCTGGTCACCGGCAAGGAGGGCCTGGGCTATGGCGATTTCAAGCTGCTGGCGCTGCTGGGCGCCTGGGGCGGCTGGCAGGTGCTGCCGCTGACACTGTTGCTGTCGTCGGTGGTGGGGGCGGTGATCGGGCTGTGCCTGCTGCGGCTGCGCAAGGCTTCGCTGGGGACGACGATGCCTTTTGGGCCCTATCTGGCAATTGCGGGCTGGATCGCATGGCTCTGGGGTGATGAAATATACGCTTCCTACATGCAACTGCTCGGATACTGATGACCACTGCTGCATTTACCCCCTGGATTCTCGGACTGACCGGCGGCATCGGCAGCGGCAAGAGCGCCGCCGCCGAGCGCTTCGTCGAGCTTGGCGTGCACCTGGTGGATGCCGACCAGGCGGCGCGCTGGGTGGTCGAGCCGGGTCGGCCGGCGCTGGCGAGCATCGTCGAGCGCTTTGGTGCGGGCGTGCTGCTGGATGACGGCACCCTTGATCGCTCGGCGCTGCGCCAGCAGATCTTTGCCGACCCTGCGCAGCGGCGCTGGCTTGAGCAACTGCTGCACCCGCTGATCGGGCAGGAGATCTTCAGCTACCTGGCCAAGGCCGAGTCGCCCTATGCGGTGTATGTGTCGCCGCTGCTGATCGAGTCGGGGCAGTACCAGAAGACCCAGCGCATCCTGGTGATCGATGTGCCGCAGGAGCTGCAGATCGCGCGCACGCTGCAGCGGGACAACACCAGCGAGGAGCAGGTGCAGGCGATTCTCAAGGCGCAGTTGGCGCGGGAAGAGCGCCTGCGCCATGCCGACGATGTGGTGGTCAATGACCGCGACCTGCCGTGGCTGCATGAGCAGATCGACCAGTTGCATGCCTTTTACCTGACTTTGCGAGGAGGCCAGCCTTGAGCCAGCCAATGACCGTCGATTGCCCGACCTGTGGCGCACCTGTGGAATGGAGCGAGAAGAGCCCGAACCGGCCGTTCTGCTCGGATCGCTGCAAGCTGATCGACCTGGGGGCCTGGGCGGCGGAGGAACACAAGATTCCAGCGGCGCCGGAGTCGGAGGATGAGCTGTATTCGGGGGATCTTGAGCCTCGGCATTGATTTGATGAGGGGGTGGGGATGGCCCAGGCTTTTGCTGGTGCCATTCCCGCAGAGGGTTTCTACAGGCGTTTTTAGAGGCGATTCAGTCCTTCCCCTCGCCCTCTTCATCCTTCCACGGGGCCTGCAGGTAGCGGGTGCGGTTGAAGGTTTCCAGCCACTCGGGGCAGAACACCACCAGGGCGCTGATCACGGTGCCGTTGATGAAGGCCTCGGGGAACATCATCAGCCACAGGTAGCCGACGAAATCGCTGAGCCACTCGGGCATGGCGAACAGCCCGTCCAGCCATAGCACACCCAGCGCGGCCATCAGGCACAACAAGGTCGCCAGGGCTGCAGCGAAGAATCCCGAACAGAAGATATAGACGAACAGGTTACGCGGCTGGGCGCGTTCGACCAGGATCGCGCACACCTCGGTGACCAGCACCGGCAAGCCGATGATCAACAGGCCGTTGACGCCCAGCGCTGCCAGGTCCTGGCGGCCGAGGGCGAGCAGGCCGAGCTGAGCAAGAAAACCACCGAGTATGGCCAGCGGCCAATCCAGCAGCAGGGTCACGGCGGTCATGCCGATGAAGTGGTAGGACACGCCGGTGTCGAAATCGCGCCGCACCAGCCACAGCGCGAACAGGCCGAACACGGTGCCGAACAGCAGGTGCTGGCGGCGCGGGTCGCTGAACAGCTCGACCCAGCGGGTGCGACTGGCCGCCCAGATCAACAGGGGAACGTAGGCCAGCCAGCCAAGTGTGAGGCTGGTGGAGGACAGGACCTGTGCGCTGATCACCGCGACCTCGCGTGCATGTCGGATGCTTTCGAGTCTACACCCATTCCCTGATGACGATTCCCACGAACAAACAAGCCCTTATCCTTCACAATTGCAGGCTAAGCTTGTTCCCATGGATGACTCAGACTACCTGCGCCTGCTTACCATCCAGGCCGAACAAGCCAACGCGTTCCTGTCCAATGCCCGCAAATGGGAGCGTGAGCGTTGGGTCTGCCAGCGCCTGCTGCAAGGGTTGAACATTCCCTACCGCAGCGAGGACTTCACCCCGGCCGGCCAGGAGCCGCCTGACGTGCTGTTTCGCGATGCGGCGTTCGAGGTGTTCTTCGTCCTCGACGAAGGGCGTCGGCTCAACGACGAATGGCGCGAGGAGCTGCAGCGTCGGCGCAGTGCCTTCTCCCTGGCCCAACTGGTGCGCCGCGAGGCGCGCCCCCGGCGAATCAGCGCACAGGAGCTGCTCGCGCGCCTGGCCCCGACCCTGCGCAAGAAGGCGCACAACTACCGCGAGCGCGGGCTGGACTTGGGCGAGCTGGACATCATCGCCTTCGCCAGCCTCAAGCGCGAGGTGCTCGACCTCAACAGCCATTTCCCGCCGCCCACCGAATACCTGCGCCAGGGCTGGCGCTCGTTGTCGCTGGTGGGGCCGACCTTCGCCCGGGTGCTGTTCGCCCACCCGGACGCGCCGGATTTCCTGCGCGGCAACCTGGGGCGCAGCATTCTGTTCGATGTCGGTATCAGTCTTTGATCGCGTGCCGGGTGTCTTTGCGATGGCGTACACTCGGCGGCGGAGATGAAAGGTATTATCATTTGTTTCACGTGCTTGCGATAACGCTGCAGGAAAGGTTGTAGCGTTCTCGTCATCCCAAGCGTCTACCCACGAGGCCCACCATGACCAGCCGCCTGAATCCGGAAGATCAGCGTCGCGTCGATGAGTATCTGCGAGCCCCCCAGCATCAAGTCGAGCGCAAGCCTTTCAGGCCCTGGCTGCTCCTTGCCCTGGTGGTGATCGTGACCGTTGGTCTGGGCCTGTTGAGCCGCTTGCTGAGTGGACTGGTGCTATGAGCTGCCTTGCGCTCGCCCTCCTCTCTCGCACGCAGCGGCCGGACCTTGTGTCCAGGAATTCCGTAAAACTTGTGAGATATCCCCATGACTCATCGCATCGTGATTGTCGGCGGCGGCGCCGGCGGCGTGGAACTGGCGACCCGCCTGGGTAAGAGCCTCGGCAAGCGCAAGCGCGCCGAGATCACTCTGGTCGACGCCAACCTGACACACATCTGGAAACCGCTGCTGCACGAAGTGGCTGCCGGTTCGCTGAACTCCTCGGAAGACGAGCTGAACTACGTGGCCCAGGCCAAGTGGAACCACTTCAACTTCCAGCTGGGGCGCATGAGCGGCCTGGACCGTGAAGGCAAGCAGATCCAGCTGGCCGCGACCCTCGACGAAGAAGGCCGCGAGCTGCTGCCGGCGCGCACCCTGGGCTACGACACGCTGGTGATCGCCGTAGGCAGCAACACCAACGACTTCGGCACCCTGGGCGCGGCGCAGCACTGCCTGTTCCTCGACAGCCGCAAGCAGGCCGAGCGCTTCCACCAGCAACTGCTCAACCACTACCTGCGCGCCCACGCGGGCGATCAGGCCAGCGAGCAGATCAGCGTGGCCATCGTCGGCGCCGGTGCTACCGGGGTGGAACTGGCGGCGGAGCTGCACAACGCAGCCCACGAGCTGGCCGCCTACGGCCTGGACCGCATCCAGCCCAAGGACATGCACATCACCCTGATCGAGGCTGGCCCGCGCGTGCTGCCAGCGCTGCCGGAGCGCATCAGCGTGCCGGTGCACAAGACCCTGGAGAAACTCGGGGTGACGGTGATGACCAACGCTGCGGTCAGCGAAGTGACCGAAGAAGGCCTGAAAACCGCGACTGGCGAAGTGATCCAGGCAAGCCTGAAGGTGTGGGCGGCAGGTATCCGTGCGCCAGGCTTCCTCAAGGATATCGACGGTCTGGAGACCAACCGGATCAACCAGTTGGTGGTACGCCCTACGCTGCAGACCACGCGGGATGACGACATCTTCGCCTTCGGCGACTGCGCCGCCTGCCCGCAACCAGGCAGCGACCGCAATGTGCCGCCACGGGCGCAGGCGGCGCACCAGCAGGCTTCGATGCTGGCCAAGAGCCTGAAAGCGCGGCTGGAGAACAAGCCGTTGCCAACCTACGCGTACAAGGACTACGGCTCGCTGGTGTCGCTGTCGCGATTCTCGGCGGTAGGCAACTTGATGGGCAACCTGACCGGCAGCGTGATGCTGGAGGGTTGGCTGGCGCGGATGTTCTATGTGTCGCTGTACCGCATGCACCAGATGGCGCTGTATGGGGTGTTCCGCACGGCGATGTTGATGATCGGCAGCAAGATCGGCCGCGGCACCGAGCCGCGCCTGAAGCTGCACTGATCAGCTGAGATCACGAGGGCCGCTTTGCGGCCCTTTTTGCGAGCACGTCGCCGCGCAGGTGCCGCAAGCTCTGGCGTGCCCGGCAGGGCAGAGTGCCAAGCTGGGTCAGCTGCATGGCCGCTCCAGGTGCGCGAGCAGACGCGAGACGGTGTCGGCCAGTGGCCCGGAGTTATCGAGCACCAGCAAGCCGGGGTCGGCCTCGCGCGCTTCGCTGGCAAAGCGGGCATTACGCGCCAGGCGCGCCTCCACTTCCTCCTGCGACTCACGTCCCCGCGCCAGCAGGCGCTGGCGCAGGATGTCCTGTTCGACACTGAGCAGCACCACCTGCAAGTCTGGATAACGCTGCCGCGCCGTGTTCAGGTAGCCACGCGAGCCGTTCACCAGCACGTCGTGCCCTTCCCCAAGCCACTGGTCGATGACCCGTGGAATGCCGTAGTGCAGGCCGTTGGCCTGCCAGTGCAGGGCAAAGGCGCCGTCCTCGCGCATCTGCTCGAACTGTGCGGCGCTCACCGCCAGGGCGGCTTCGCCCATCGCTTCGGCAGACCGGGTGATGACCCGCCGGGCAATGCGACAGCCACGCGCTGTCAGTTGTTCGCGGGCGGCGTCCAGCAGGCTGTCCTTGCCGGATCCGGACGGCCCGATCAGGTAAATCAACCTGCCTGCCATCAGTACACCCTCTTCGCTTCTCGCCATACCTGCCGCACCGACGCGGATATCGCCACGCTCATGCAACCCTCACAGCACTGACCCTTTGGCACGATACGGGGCAAACCGATGCCGCTTTGCTCGGCGGTGCCGAGAATGAACACGGCAACAGGCTGGTCGAATGATAATCGCTGGGAGGATATCCAGCAGCCCCTGGGGCGCCAAGTCGGCCGCTGCCATAGAGATTGTGGCTGGCCTTCAGATTTTGAACAGGACAGTTGCTACCCAGGAAAACAGCCGCGAGTTACGAAATGATTTTCTCGAGACAAAAGAAAAAGGGCATCTCATTCGAGATGCCCTTTTTACATGGTGGGTCGTGTAGGATTCGAACCTACGACCAATTGGTTAAAAGCCAACTGCTCTACCAACTGAGCTAACGACCCGGAAAATGGTCGGGGTGAGGGGATTCGAACTCCTGACATCCTGCTCCCAAAGCAGGCGCGCTACCGGACTGCGCTACACCCCGAAATTGGCTCCGCGACCTGGACTCGAACCAGGGACCCAATGATTAACAGTCATTTGCTCTACCGACTGAGCTATCGCGGAACTGAACTTCGTACAACTCTTACAGCTTCGAAGCTTGTGTTAGCTTCAATCTCTTCAGCGTTGTCGCTGCTGAGGTCGGCTATTCTACATTCTTCGTTTTGCTTGTCAACCACTTTTTTTTACCCAACTTACTGATTTGTAAGTTGTTTTCAGATCATCTTTACCGCCGGTGATCTGCGTAGTGCCTGACAGCGGGGCGAATATTAGGGGCACTCGTTTTTTTGTGCAAGCATTTTTTTCAAAATTTTCAGCGAGTTAGATCCAACGCCGAAAAATCAGGGGTTTGCGGGGTTGCGCAGGTGCCATCGCGGGGCAAGCCCGCGATGGCAACTTCGTCAGGCGAAGACGATTTCGTCGCCTTCCACCTTCGCCGTGATCGCCGCACCGGGCACGAACTGGCCACCGAGGATCAGTTGCGCCAGCGGGTTCTCGATCCAGCGCTGGATCGCACGCTTGAGCGGCCGTGCGCCATACACCGGGTCGTAGCCAACGGCAATCAGCTTGTCGAGGGCTTCCGGGCTCAGGCTCAGGGACAGCTCGCGCTCGGCCAGACGACCACGCAAGCGGCCCAGCTGGATCTCGGTAATACCGGCGATCTGCTCGCGGCCCAGCGGCTCGAACACCACCACTTCGTCGATCCGGTTGATGAACTCCGGACGGAAGTGCGAACCCACCGCATCCATCACCGCTGCACGTTGCGCCTCACGGTCGCCGACCAATTCCTGAATCTGCGCCGAGCCCAGATTGGAGGTCATGACGATGACCGTGTTGCGGAAATCAACGGTACGCCCGTGGCTGTCGGTCAGGCGGCCGTCCTCCAGCACCTGCAGGAGCACGTTGAACACATCCGGGTGCGCCTTCTCCACCTCGTCGAGCAATACCACCGAGTAGGGCTTGCGACGCACCGCCTCGGTCAGGTAGCCGCCCTCCTCATAACCCACATAGCCTGGTGGTGCACCGATCAGGCGAGCGACGGAGTGCTTCTCCATGAACTCGGACATGTCGATGCGCACCATGGCCTCCTCGGTGTCGAAGAGGAATTCGGCGAGCGCCTTGCACAGCTCGGTCTTGCCCACGCCGGTTGGGCCGAGGAACAGGAACGAGCCGCTCGGGCGATTCGGGTCGGACAACCCGGCACGCGACCGGCGCACGGCGTTGGCCACGGCAGTGACCGCCTCGTCCTGACCGATCACCCGCTCGTGCAGCAGGCCTTCCATCTTCAGCAGCTTCTCGCGCTCGCCTTCGAGCATCTTCGACACCGGGATGCCGGTCCACTTGGAGACGACCTCGGCGATCTCCTCCTCGGTGACCTTGTTGCGCAGCAACTGGTTCTCGGTCTTGCCGTGCTGATCGACCATCTGCAGGCTGCGCTCCAGGTCGGGGATCACCCCGTACTGCAACTCGGCCATGCGACTCAGGTCGCCTTTGCGGCGGGCGGCCTCGAGTTCCTGGCGAGCCTGTTCGATCTTTTGCTGGATCTGCGCCGAGCCCTGTACCTCGGCCTTTTCCGACGCCCAGATTTCCTCAAGATCGGAATATTCGCGCTCAAGGCGCTCGATTTCCTCGGTGAGTTTTTCCAGGCGCTTCTTCGCCGCTTCGTCCTCTTCCTTCTTCAGGGCCTGGGACTCCACCTTCAGTTGGATCAGGCGACGATCAAGACGGTCGAGCACCTCTGGCTTGGAGTCGATTTCCATGCGGATGCGGCTGGCGGCTTCGTCGATCAGGTCGATGGCCTTGTCCGGCAACTGGCGGTCGGTGATGTAGCGGTGGCTGAGCTTGGCCGCAGCGATGATCGCACCGTCGGTAATGGCCACCTTGTGGTGCACTTCATAGCGCTCTTTCAGGCCACGCAGGATGGCGATGGTGTCTTCCTCGCTCGGCTCCTCGACCAGCACCTTCTGGAAACGCCGCTCGAGCGCTGCGTCCTTCTCGATGAACTGGCGGTACTCGTTGAGCGTGGTGGCGCCAACGCAGTGCAGCTCGCCACGGGCCAGGGCCGGCTTGAGCATGTTGCCGGCGTCCATCGCGCCCTCGCCCTTGCCGGCGCCGACCATGGTGTGCAGCTCGTCGATGAACAGGATGATCTGGCCTTCCTGCTTGGACAGCTCGTTGAGCAGGCCTTTGAGGCGCTCTTCGAACTCGCCGCGATACTTGGCGCCAGCGATCAGCGCGCCCATGTCCAGGGCGAGCAGGCGCTTGCCCTTGAGGCCATCGGGCACTTCGCCATTGATGATGCGCTGGGCCAGGCCTTCGGCGATGGCGGTCTTGCCGACGCCGGGCTCGCCGATCAGCACGGGGTTGTTCTTGGTGCGGCGCTGCAGTACCTGCACAGTGCGGCGAATCTCGTCGTCACGGCCGATCACCGGGTCGAGCTTGCCTTCTTCGGCACGCTTGGTCAGGTCGACGGTGTACTTGTCCAGCGCCTGGCGCGATTCCTCGGCGTTGGCATCATTGACCGCCTCGCCACCGCGCAGGTTGTTGATGGCATTTTCCAGGGCCTTCTTGCTCACGCCCTGGCCAAGCAGCAGCTTGCCAACCTTGCTGTTCTCGTCCATGGCGGCGAGCAGCACCAGCTCGCTGGAAATGAACTGGTCACCCTTCTGCTGGGCCAGGCGGTCAGCCTGGTTGAGCAGGCGCGCCAGGTCCTGAGACATGTTCACGTCGCCCGTGGGGTTCTGGATTTTCGGCAGTTGGTCGAGCTCTTTGGTCAGCGCCTTGCGCAGGCTACTGATGTCGAAGCCTACCTGCATCAGCAGGGGCTTGATCGAACCGCCCTGCTGCTCAATCAGAGCCTGCAGCAGATGCACAGGTTCGATGGCCGGATGGTCCATGCCAACGGCCAGGGATTGGGAATCGGATAATGCCAGTTGCAGCTTGCTTGTCAGTCGGTCTATTCGCATGGGGATACCTTCCTTTAAAGGGCAGGCGGAGCGATGGACAGCACCTGTAATGAAGAACCTGCCTGAGATGACCAATAGATAAGGCTGATTCTGGAAGATTCAAGCTTAGCGGGGTTGACCGAGGTCAGCCTGATAAACCGACCGAAACAGAAACGCCCCGGCAAGCCGGGGCGTTCTGGGAGATGACACGGAGTTGGTTTTTGAACGCTTAACGCACGCCACTCTGACGCAGGGCCGCAGGCTGGAAGTCAGCCTTGTTGGCGCTGAAGCTGAAGTCGTAGGATTTTTTCTCCTCGTTCTTCATGCCCAGTGCCAGGTAACGGCCCGACTGCAGGTCATAGATCGCTTCGAGGGTGTACCACGGCACCTGGTTGTTGTAGTACGGCTGGGCATGCGCCTCGGACACGCGCCACAGCTGGTTGCGCCCGTCGTACTGGTCGATCACCGCAGCCTGCCAGGTATCTTCGTCGATGTAGAAGTCACGCTTGGCGTAGATGTGGCGCTGGCCTGGCTTCAGGGTCGCGACCACATGCCACACACGACGCAGCTCGTAGCGAGTCAGGTCCTGGTTGATGTGGCCCGCCTTGATGATGTCGGCGTACTTGAGCTTCGGATCGTCGAGCTTGTAGGCGTTGGAGGCGATGTACATCTCCTTCTTGCCTTCGAGCTTCCAGTCGTAGCGGTCCGGCGCGCCGTTGTACATGTCCAGGTTGTCGGAGGTGCGCAGGCCGTCGGCGGCGGTACCCGGGCCGTCGTAGGAAACCTGCGGCGCCTGGCGCACACGGCGCTGGCCGGCATTGTAGATCCAGGCCTTGCGCGGTTCCTTGACCTGATCGAGGGTCTCGTGCACCAGCAGCACGGTCCCGGCCAGACGCGCCGGCGCAGTCACTTCCTGCTTGAAGTAGAACAGCACGTTGCCCGGGTTGTTCGGGTCGTAGTCCTTCATCTTGTCGCGGAACACGAACTGGTCGTTGAAATACACCAGGCTGTAGGAACCGTTCTGCTGCGGCGTGGCCTGGGTGACCAGACGCGACACACTGCCACCGCGATAACGGGTGATGTGGTTCCAGATCACCTCGACACCGCTCTTGGGAATCGGGAACGGGATCGCGCCGCGGAAGTTGTTCAGGCCGTTGCCGCCTTCGACCAGGGTGGTCTGGGTGGCGTTGGACTTGATGTCGGCGTACACGGCATCCGGCACGGTGGCGCCGCGGTGGGTCTTGTACACCGGCAGCTTGTAGGTGTCCGGATAGCGCTTGAGCATCGCCAGTTGGCCAGGGGCCAGCTTGTCCTTGTACTGGTCGGCGTTCGCGGCGGTGATGGTGAACAGTGGCTTTTCGCTGCCGTACGGGTCGGACAGGAAGCCCCTGGCATCGACACTGCCGGCGGTCTTGGCCAGCGGCTCCCACGGGCCGATCGAGCCATCGGCGTTACCGGCCTTCTCCGCGCCCATCGGCGTGAGCGTGGTACCGAGTTTGGCCGCCTCATCGGCGGAAACCGCAGCCATGACGCTGGTCGCCAGCAGGGACATGCCCAGCACACCGGCTTTCAGCAGACTTGTGGTCATCTTCATCGTTGTCGTCCTGGATCAGAGTTCTTAGAAGTTCACGCCGAAGCTGAGGGCGACGAAGTCGCGGTCATCCACGGTGCTGTACTTGCCATCGAAGAAGTTGGTGTACGACAGGCTCGCCGTGTAGGTGTTCTGGTACTCCGCGTCCAGGCCCAGGCTGATCGCCTTGCGGCCTTCCTCGAAGTTGCCACCAGGGCCCGGCGAGTAGCCGGACACGTCGTGGGACCAAGCCACGTTGGGCTTGAGGTTGACCCCGGCGAAGACGTCGTTGTAGTCCCAGATCACCCGGGCGCGGTAGCCCCAGGAGGTGCTGGTGGTATAGCCGTCGTTCTCGCACTTGCGATTGAGGTTGGTGGTCGAGGCGCCTGCACCGGCACCGGCGATGGTGCTGGCATTGAGTGCCTGGCAGGTGTTCGCGCCGCCGGTGGCCGGCAGCGGGCCTGGGCCGAACACCGGGTCACGGCCGTAACGGGTGTCGTGTGCGCTCTCCAGGCCGCCCACATGGGTGACGCCCAGTTCGCCCACCACGGTCATGCGGCTGGCGCCCATCACCTGGTCGAAGAAGTGCGTCAGGGTGGTCTGGAACTGGGTGATTTCCTTGCGGCGATAGCCGTGCAGGTCCTGACCCGGAGTACCGTTGAGCAGCGAAGCGTTGGCCAGGGCGCCGCCCAGCGGACGCACACCGGCGAACAGGATGTCGGTGGTGTTCAACTGCACAGGAGCGTTGGGACGGTAGCTGATTTCACCGCTCCACGCCGTGCCGGTGGGCAGGGTGGTGGAGAAGCTCAGGCCGTACAGGCGGATGTCTTCAGGGTACTCGACGAAGTACTGCGAGTTGCCCGCGACGATCAGCGGCGCCAGCGGGCGCAGGCTGGCTGGCAGCGACGGAATGCCAGCGAACACCGCAGGCGAGGCGCCGGTGGCGCTGAAGATCGGCGCACGGCTGTGGTAGTTCATGAAGTAGGCACCGAACTCGGTGTCCAGCGGTTCGAACATGTAGCGCAGCGCCACGCCGAACTGGCCGCTGTCACGCGCGTCGCGGTCCGGACCACGGCGCACCATCACGCCCTCTTCGTTGATGTTCACGCCACGGGTGGCGAGGAACTGCTGCGCTGCGCCTGGCACCGTGCGGCTGCTGTTGAGCACGCGCAGGTTGTCGGTGCAGCCGTCGGAGATGATGTCGGGCTGGGAGAAGAAGGTGCCGCAGTTGTCGGTGACGGTCTGGTCCCATTCGAGCTGGTAGAAGGCTTCGGCCGACAGGTTGTCGGTCAGGCTCTGGGAGATGTAGAACATGTTGACCGGGATCAGGCCTTCCTTGATCTCGGCGCCTGGGCGGCGGAAGGCAGCGACGTCGATCGGGTTGATCGAGTTGATGCCGCCCCCGATGAAGGTACTTTCACCCCAGCTCACCACCTGCTTGCCGAAGCGTACCGAACCCGGCATGTCGGCGATGGCGTAGTTGTGGTAGATGAACGCGTCGAGCAGTTGCGCGCCCGAGGACTTGGCCCCCGACTTGCGCCCCGAGTCGCTGATATCCTTGAACTCGCGGCCTTCGTCCTTGAGCTCGAAGTCGTACCAGTACTTGCCACGGACGAAGACGCCGGTGTCGCCGTACTTGAGCTCGAGATCGTGGATACCCTTGAAGATCTTGGAGAAGGTCTCGCCTTTCTTGAAGTTCAGGTGGCCATCGTCGGAGGTCTGGGACAGGCCCTTGCCACCGTTGTTGACGCCGATCAGGTTCTTGTTGGGATTGGCAGTCGACCAGCTGGCCCCGATGGAGAGCGATGAGTCGAACTGACCTTCGATTTCCCCGATGTTGAAACTCACACCGAATGCGGGACTTGCGAGCGTGGAAGCGAGGCTGACGGCCAAGGGCAGCTTGGCCCGGCGCCAGAACGGGTTTGCAGATGTCATCGACGCTACTCCATGTACTTTTTTGTTATGGCAGTGAGTCCTTTCAGAAACGGCCCCGAGCGCTGCGAGCAGGCTCCTGCCAGAGGCAGCACGGCATGCGCGTGCGCCCTCCCCCATTTCTGAAAATCCCCTGACCCGACTATAGCCAGCGGCCACACGCGCTTGATCCCTCTAAAGTGTGATTTGCGTCTCGCAAGCAGAGGCATCGCAAATGGCCACTTCGATCGCTGGCAGTGCAGAAGCATGGCTCAATTTCGTCGTTTGACAAGGCGCGATACCTCTAACACGCGGGTCACGCCAGAACAGGCGTGACCCGGGCAAGTGTTACAGGGTCGAGAGGAAAGTACTGTTACTGGCCTGCCACTGGGTGACGTCCACGCGGATACGCTTCTTGTCGAGCTTGCCCACGCTGGTCTTGGGAATTTCAGTAACAACGGCGATCTGGCTCGGAATCGCCCACTTGTTGATGTGCCCCAACTCGACGAACGGCTTGAGATGCTCCTTGAGCACCTTGGCGTCCAGCTGCTGGCCTTCGTGCACCACCAGCAGCGCGAATGGCCGCTCGCCCCACTGCGGATCGGGCACGCCGACCACCGCCACCTCGCGCACGGCCCCGTGACGGCTGATCAGGTCTTCCAGGTCGAGGGACGAGATCCACTCGCCACCGGTCTTGATCACATCCTTGATGCGGTCGCGGATGTCGATGTAGCCCATGCCATCGAGCGTGGCGACATCGCCGGTGTGCAACCAGCCGCCAGCCCACAGCTCGTTGCTCTTTTCCGGTTCGTTGAAGTAGCCCATGGTCAGCCAGGGGGCGCGCAGCACCAGCTCGCCCTGGGCCTCGCCGTCGGCGGGCAGGAAGTTGCCGTGGTCGTCGACGATGGCCGCCTCCACCAAGGGTACGGGTACGCCGGCCTTGATGCGGTAACTGACGCGCTCGTCTTCACCACCGGCCAGCAGTTCTTCGTTCAGGTGCGCGCAGGAGATCAGCGGGCAGGTTTCCGACATGCCATAGGCCGCAGTGAGCTGGATGCCCCGCGCCAAGGCAGCCTCGTACAGCGCCCGGTTGAGCGCGCTGCCGCCGATGATCACCTTCCAGCCACCGAAGTCCTGGCCCTTGGCTGAAGGGCAGTTGAGCAGCATCTGCAGGATGGTCGGCACGCAGTGGGAGAAGGTGACCTTTTCCTCGCGCCACAGCTTGATCAGCATGTCTGGCTCATAGCGCCCCGGATACACCTGCTTGACGCCCATCATGGTCGCCGCGTAGGGGATACCCCAGGCATGCACGTGGAACATCGGCGTGATCGGCATGTAGACGTCATTGGTGCTGAGCAGGCGCACGCTGTCGAGGCTGCCGAGCACCGAAGTTTCGGCCAGGGTGTGCAGCACCAGTTGACGGTGGGTGAAGTACACGCCCTTGGGGTTACCGGTGGTACCAGTGGTGTAGAAGGTGGTGGCCACCGAGTTCTCGTCGAAGTCGGGGAAGTCGTAATGCGGGCTGGCGGCGGCGAGCAGTTGCTCGTACTCACCGACCAGGTTCGGCAGCTCGGCGGTCTTGTCCGGGCCATCGGTGATCAGCAGGGTCTTGTCGACCGTGGTCAGTTGCCCGGCGATGGCCTGGTAGAGGCCGACGAAATCGCTGTTGACCAGCACGAAGCGGTCTTCGGCGTGGTTCATGGTGTAGAGGATCTGCTCGGGAGACAGGCGCACGTTGATGGTGTGCACCACCGCGCCGATCATCGGGATGGCAAACATGCATTCCAGATAGCGGTGGCTGTCCCAGTCCATCACCGCCACCGTGTCACCGGCCTTGACCCCGGCTTCGGTGAGCACGTTGGCCAGCCTGGCGATGCGCTCGCCGAGTTCGGGATAGGTCAGCCGCACCTTGTCGCGGTAGACGATTTCGCGGGTCTTTTCGTAGCGGCTGCCAGACATCAGCAGGCGTTTGATCAGCAGCGGGTAGGTGTAGGCGCCGTCGGCGGGCTTGAGGAGGCGGGTCTGCAGCATGGGTATCCCTTTTCTGAAAAGCGTGCCGGATATTCAAGGATTTACTGTAGATCGGTGACGCGGCGGTCAAATCAGCCGAAGGAATGATTTGGCGTCGCAAAGTATGAGTGGCAATGTGCGAACAGGGCGTTACAGCGCCGCAGAATCCGGAGCCGATGTGCTCCCCACCTCTGGCCTTTGCCGACGGAGCCGCCAATGTCGCGTCATGCAGTTTTTCTCGACCATCACTCCCTTGACCTGGGAGATCTCGACCTTTCTGCGCTCGAACAGCAGTTCGACAGCCTGCAACTGCATGCCGCCAGCGCAGCGGAACAGGTCAGCGAACGCCTGCAGGGCGCCAGCGTGGTGATCAGCAACAAAGTGATGCTCGATGCTGCGGCGCTTGCGGCCAATCCACAAGTGAAACTGATCCTGGTGGCCGCCACCGGCACCAACAACGTCGACCTCGCCGCCGCCCGCGCACAGGGCATCACCGTGTGCAACTGCCAGGGCTACGGCACACCTTCGGTGGCGCAGCACACCCTGGCGCTGCTGCTGGCACTGGCCACCCGGCTGTGCGACTACCAGCAAGCGGTAAAGGACGGCGCATGGGCCAAGGCTAGCCAGTTCTGCCTGCTGGACTTCCCCATCGTCGAGCTGGAAGGCAAGACCCTGGGCCTGTTGGGGCACGGCGAGCTGGGCGGCGCGGTGGCGCGCCTGGCCGAGGCGTTCGGCATGCGTGTGCTGAGCGGGCAGATCCTCGGACGACCGGCGCGCGCCGACCGCCTGGCGCTGGATGAACTGCTGCCGCAAGTCGATGCCCTGACCCTGCACTGCCCGCTGAACGAGCAGACCCGTCACATGATCGGCGCCCGTGAACTGGCCTTGCTCAAGCCGGGTGCCCTGGTGGTGAACACCGCCCGCGGCGGCCTGATCGATGAACAGGCGCTGGCTGATGCCTTGCGCAGCGGTCACCTGGGCGGTGCGGCGACCGATGTGCTGAGCGTCGAGCCGCCGGTAAACGGCAATCCGCTGCTGGCGGCAGACATCCCGCGCCTGATCATCACCCCGCACAGTGCCTGGGGTGCGGTGGAGTCGCGCCAGCGTATCGTCGGGCAACTGGCCGAAAACGCCCAGGCGTTCTTCGCCGGTCAGCCACGGCGGGTGGTGGCCTGAAGCGCAAACCCGCTCAGTCGCCACTGCCAGCCCGTGCACGGTCCTCAGCACGGGTGCGGTACCTGTAGGAGCGGGCTTGCCCGCGAAAAAGGCACCGCGTTGCCTGGCACGGGCTACGCCCGTGTTCGCGGGCAAGTCGCAGCGGCGAACCGCCGCTCCCACAGATTTTGAGCAAGACAGTGGCTCCCACGGGGGATTGGGCTGGCCTTTAGATCTTGAACAAGACAGTTGCTCCTGCAGCGACCACGCCGCGTCCCGGTACGCCAAGTGATACACTTCGCGCTTTTTCAGGAGGCGTCCGCCGATGGACCCGCGCAGTGAAGTGTTGCTCCGCCAGGCGGACCTGTTCCAGGGCCCGCTGCTGATCGCCGGCGCCGCCGCCGATGGCCTGCTCGGGCAACTGCCGCACGCGCACGCCTGGACCTGGCACGCCGGTGATCAGGCGCTGCTGGAGCAGCGTTTCACTGGCCGCAGCCACTACGGCGTGGAGGTGCCACAGGTTCCGTTCGACGCGGCGGTACTGTTCCTGCCCAAATCCCGCGACCTTGCCGCCTACCTGCTCAATGCCCTGGCTTCGCGCCTGGGCGGGCGCGAGCTGTATCTGGTCGGCGAGAAACGTGGCGGAATCGAAGGCGCGGCCAAGCAACTGCAGGCCTTCGGCAAACCGCGCAAGCTCGACAGCGCCCGGCATTGCCAGCTATGGCAGGTGACCGTGGACAATGCGCCCGAGGCCAAGCCTCTGGAGAGCCTGGCGGAGCGCTTCGAGCTGGCGCTCGAGGATGGCCCGCTGCAGGTGATCAGCCTCCCGGGCGTGTTCAGCCACGGCCGCCTGGATCGCGGTACCGCACTGCTGCTGCAGCATCTGGAGCAACTGCCGATCGGCCATGTGCTGGACTTTGGCTGTGGCGCGGGCGTACTCGGCGCGACCATCAAGCGACGTTATCCACAAAGCAATGTCACCCTGCTCGATGTCGATGCCTTCGCCGTGGCCGCCAGTCGACTGACGCTGGCTGCAAATGGTCTGCAAGGCGAGGTGATCAGCGGTGATGGCATTGATGCAGCACCCGATAATCTCACCGTGATCCTGAGCAATCCCCCGTTCCATACCGGGGTGCACACCGACTATCAGGCGGCGGAAAACCTGCTGAGAAAAAGCAGCAAAATTCTGCGAAAAGGCGGCGAAATACGCTTGGTTGCCAATAGCTTCCTGCGCTATCAACCCCTGCTCCAGGAGGCCTTGGGCAACTGCGAAATCCGCGCCGAAGCAGACGGCTTCCGGATCTACAGGGCAACACGCGGTTAAAAAATTAACGCTTGCCCAAACCGTTTCGGCTAGGCAGAATCCGCTCCGTCCTAGGGGAGTAGTCTCCCGCAAGCACCCTCTGCTTGCCCGGTACGCGTCAACACACTTGGCCCACAGGCCATGGCGCGTGCGACCTCACGGCTCACACAGATGAGCCCGGGGTTTGACAAGACCTATGACACGCACACCTTACCCGGGGCGGGGAGGCTGTACGTGTCATAGCCGTGTCGACCCGCCCCGTAGGAAGCCTGATGCTCGAATCCCTGCTCGTTCCCACCGCTATCGTTGCGCTCGCCGAAATCGGCGACAAGACGCAATTGCTCGCGCTCATTCTCGCGGCGCGCTTTCGCAAGCCGTGGCCGATCATCGCCGGCATCGTCGCCGCCACCCTCGCCAACCATGCGGCCGCCGGCGCCGTGGGGGCCTGGGTCAGCGGGTTCTTCACCGAAAGCGTGCTGCACTGGATCCTGGCTGCGAGCTTCACCGCCACCGCCCTGTGGACCCTGGTCCCGGACAAGATGGACGATGACGAAACCAGCAATGCACGCCGCTTCGGCCCGTTCCTGACCACGTTGATCGCGTTCTTCCTGGCGGAGATCGGTGACAAGACCCAGGTCGCCACAGTGATGCTGGCCGCGCAGTACCCGCACCTGATCATGGTCATCATCGGCACTACGCTGGGCATGTTGATCGCCAACGTACCAGTGGTCCTGGCGGGCAACTTCGCGGCCGACAAACTGCCGCTGGCGTTGATCCGTCGACTGGCGGCGGCAGCGTTCTTCGTGCTGGCAGCGGTCGCGGTGTATTCGGCGATGAAGACCAGTGGTTGGATTGGCTAGGGCCTTCAGGACAGGAACCGTGGAAGCCGACCGGCCTTTGGAAGCAAACCGGTTCCTGGGAACAAATCGGCCTGTGGGAGCGGGCTCGTCCCGCGATCACCGGCAAAGCCGGTGCCAGACACCGCAGCACCTGGCACCGGCTTTGCCGGTGATCGCGGGACCAGCCCGCTCCCACAGGAATTGCTCCAGCCGCGGGATAGTTGAACCAGACAACTACCCCACAGCGCAGAGCGCGTTACTTCTTCGCCGCCTGGTACAGCGGCATCACCTTCGGAATCGCGGCCTGCAGCGACGCGATGCGGCTGGCCGAAGCCGGGTGAGTGCTCATGAACTCAGGCGGTGCGCCTTCGGACGCCTTGCTCATCTTGTTCCACAGGGTGATCGCCGCATTCGGGTCGTAACCGGCCCGTGCCGACAGTTCCAGGCCGATCAGGTCGGCCTCGTTCTCGTTGGCCCGGCTATTGGGCAGGGTCATGGAGTAGTTCACCACGGTGTCGGCCAGCGCCATGCTGTCCTGGCCAAGGCCGAAGATCGCACCGGCGCCCTGGCGCGCCATCTCGATACCGTAGGCCTTGGACATCGCCTCGCGACCATGCTCACGCAGGGCGTGGGCGATCTCATGGCCCATGACCGCAGCCAGCTCAGCGTCGGTGAGCTTGAGCTGATCGATCAGCCCGGTGTAGACGATGATCTTGCCGCCCGGGCCGCAGTTGGCGTTGAGCTCATCGCTCTTGATCACGTTGACCTCCCACTTCCATTGCGCGGCATCCGGCCGGAATTGCGGGGCCTGGGCAATCAGGCGGTCGGCGATGACCTGCACACGCTTGGCATCGGCACTGCTCTTGTCCAGCACGCCCTTGCTCGACGCTTCACCGAGGGTCTGCTGGTACGACTGCGCATACATCTGGTTGACCTCATCGGTCGACAGCATGCTGAACATGTACTGCTTGCGCTCGACGCCAACCGCTCCGCCGCTGGTGGTATTGACCGCCTGGCAACCACCCAGCAGAACGCTGGCGCTCAACAGGCTGATCACGAAAGACTTACGCATGAAAACACTCCCTTTTTACATGCCGCGTATCCTAGGCTCACTCGCCTGACCCTGCCAGAGCCGCAGGGAAGATTTCTCTCATCCTCCCCTCATGCTTTCACTCGACCACGCCGATAACAAAAGAAAACGACCTCCTTGCGTGGAGCTTTCCAGTAATGAAGTTCAAGTCGATCCAGTTTTCCGTGGCGGCCCTGGCCGGTGCCATTGTATTGAGCATTGTCGCGGCGCTGGTGCTGTACGCCGTGTACTCCGGGGCCCGCACCCAGGACCTGGTACAGCAGCGCACCCAGCAGCAGTTCGAAAGCGTGATCGAACAGCGCCTGTCGGCCTTGGCCCGCACCCAGGTGAGCGAGATCCAGCGCGGCCTGGAAGCGCCGCTGCTGATCAGCCGCAGCCTGGCCACGGTCAACGCCATGCTCGGCATGCAGGACGCCGACGGCAAACCGCTGATGCAGATCGACCGCGCCTACCTGAACAACCTGCTCAAGCGCACCGTGGAGGTCAACCCGACGGTGCTCGGGGCGTATCTGGGCTGGGAACCGAACGCACTGGATCACGCCGACATCAATGGCGAACGCTACCTGCCCTGGTGGTTCCGCAACGCCGATGGCAGTCTCGGCCAGGACCGCCTGGTGGACGTGAACGACCACACCGTGCTGTCGACCGGGGTACGCGCCAGTGAGTATTACCTTTGCCCGAAGGAAACCAAGAAGGCCTGCGTGATCGACCCGGCGCCCTACAAGGTTGGCGACAAGATGGTGATGCTCGCTTCGTTCGTCGAGCCGATCATGGTCAACGGTCAGTTCCAGGGCATCGCCGGGGCCGACCTGTCGGTGAACTTCATCCAGGACCTGCTCAACGCCGCCGACCGCCAGCTGTACAACGGCGCCGGCGAACTGGCACTGGTGTCGAGCAACGGTCGTCTGGTCGCCTATACCAAGGACGCCTCCAAGTTCGGCGAGAAGGCCAGCGACGTGCTGGACCCGGCCGAAGCAGCAACCCTGGCCAGTATCAGCGGCGAAGACCTGCAATATAAAGTCGACACCGCGAAGGACCGTATCGAGCTGTTCCTGCCGTTCAAGGTCGCCAACACCGACGCGCGCTGGGTCCTGCTGCTGGAAATGCCGCTGAGCACGGTCATGGCCGACGTCAACCAGCTACAGAAAGACCTCGGCGAGCAGCGCCGTACCGACATCGCCGGCATGACCCTGGTCGGCCTGGGCATCGCCGCCCTCGGCCTGCTGGTGATCTGGCTGCTGGCCCATGGCATTGCCCGTCCGCTGAAACAGATGGTGGCGATGCTCGACGACATCGCCCAGGGCGAAGGCGACCTCACCCGCCGCCTGCAGAGTGATCGCGCCGACGAGCTGGGCGCCATCGCCAAAGGCTTCAACACCTTCCTGGCCAAGCTGCAGGCGATGATCAGCCAGGTGGTGACCTCGGTGCAGAAAGTCAGCGATTCCTCGGAGCACACCGCCGACATCGCCATCCGCACCAACCAGGGCGTGCACAAGCAGATGGCCGAGATCGACCAGGTAGCCACCGCCGTGCAGGAGATGACCGCCACCGCCCAGGACGTGGCACGCAATGCCACCCACGCCGCGCATGCCGCCAGCAATGCCGACCAGGCTGCCAACCAGGGCATGCAGATCGTGCGGGACACCTCACATTCGATCAGTGTCCTGGCCAGCGAGATCGGCCGTGCAGTGACCGTGGTGCAGACCCTGGCCCGCGACAGCGAGAACATCAATGCCATCCTGGTGACCATCCGCGCCATTGCCGAACAGACCAACCTGCTGGCGCTCAACGCTGCCATCGAGGCGGCCCGCGCCGGAGAGCAAGGCCGCGGCTTCGCCGTGGTCGCCGACGAGGTGCGCAACCTGGCGCAGAAGACCCAGCAGGCCACCCAGGAAATCCAGCAGATGATCCAGCAGTTGCAGCAGGGCACCCGCGATGTGGTCAAGGTGATGGAAGACAGCCAGGGCAAGACCGACGACAGCGTGCAGCAGGCCAGCCGTGCTGCCGAAGCGCTGGAGAGCATCACCGAGGCCGTGTCGGTGATCAACGACATGAACACCCAGATCGCCAGCGCCGCCGAACAGCAGAGCGCGGTGGCAGAGGACATCAACCGCAACGTCATCAACATCGGCCAGGTGGCCGGCGAAGTGGCCGGCGGGGCTGACGAATCGAGCCAGGCCAGTGCCGAGCTGACCAAGCTGGCCGAGCAGCAGCGGCGGTTGATCAATCAGTTCAGGGTTTGATTCAAATACCGAGTCGCTCTTTTCGCGGGCAAGCCCATCTCTGTGAGGAGTGGGCTTGCCCGCGAAATGCTCGCCATAAATCTCAAGCCGGAGTCAGGCACTCCGGTCCATCGAGCTTCGGATCATTGACCAGATGCGCCAGCGCCCGCTCGCGCAACGCCGCGGGAGGGCTGGCCAGCAGCTCGTGCAGGCGCGCCAGCGGTGTGTCGGGATCCAGCCAGGCGGCCTGCCCGGCCTCATCGAGAATCAATGGCCGACGCTGGTTCATCGCCGCCTGAGTGACCACCGCACAACTGAGCCAGACCTGCTCCTGCACCGGATACGCCTCCCACACCGCGGCATAGAACAGCGATGCGCCCTCCCCCGGCGTGACCCAGTACGGGCGCTTGCGCGCCGTGCCGCGCCACTCGTAGAAGCCGTTGGCCGGCATCAGGCAACGGCGCTGGCGAAATGCTTCGCGAAACATCGGCTGCTCGGCGAGGGTCTCGGCGCGGGCATGGGCGGGGGTGCGGGACAGGTCGGTGAGCCAGGCCGGGGTCAGGCCCCAGCGAGCCCTGGCCAGTTGCAACTGGCCGTCGAGCCGGCGTTGAATCAGCACCGACGCCCCAGGCGAGATGTTCCATTGGGCCTGCTGGTCGGCGGGAAATCCGGGCAGGGCGGCAAAAGCCTGGGACCAGCGAAAGAGGGCGTAACGTCCACACATAAGACAGCAAACCTAGCAGATCAGGGTACCGGGGATACTCTCCGGCTCGTCCCCGGCAAGGGGCTGGGCGGCATTGTACTCATCGATCAGCTGCCGTGCGTACCCGGCCTGTTCATCGGCAACCGCCAGGGCCAGCAAGCCCTGCATCGGCAGATCGCCCATGGCGCCGACCAGATCGCCGCCGATCAGGTGCACCTGGACGCCTTCGCTGGCCAGCATGCCTACCAGCATCTGCGCCTCCAGCAGGCTCTCCGGTTCGTAGATCCGGCGCATCAGGCATCGTCCTCGCGGCGTACTTCGAGCATCCATTCGTCACCATGCACCTGCAGGATGAACACGATGGGCCGGCAGCACACCTGGCAGTCCTCGGTGTAGTGCTGGTCGCCACCGGAAATATCGACCGTGGTTTCCACACGCTCACCGCAATAAGGGCAGTCATAAAAGTCGATTTCGAGCATCGGGGGCCTGCGCAGTGACTTATGCGTATAATTGCCGGTCTGTTTACGGGGTCCGTGTGTGTCCGAGCCGTTTTTTTCGGCCCCGCCCCTACTTTATTACTCTAGCCGTTTCCAACAAGAGAGCATGATGGGCGAATTCGATGCCATCCGACCTTACGACGACGCTGAAGTGCCTGCCGTGCTGGCACGCCTGCTCAGCGACCCGGCATTCCTCGATATCCTCACCCACTTCCGTTTCCCGCGTATCGCGGGCGCCTTCGGCTGGCTGCTCAAGCCGCTGATCGCCCGGCGCCTGCGCAAGGAGTTCGCTGGCGTGACCAGCGTCTCGACCCTGCAGGACAAGGTCGAATACTACGTCGACCGCACCATCGACCGAGCCACCGACGGGGTCACCTACACCGGCGTCGAGCAGCTCAAGTCGGGCAGTGCCTACCTGTTCCTGGCCAATCACCGCGACATCGTCATGGACCCGGCATTCGTCAACTATGCGGTCTATCACGCCGGCCTGCCGACGCCACGCATCGCCATCGGCGACAACCTGCTGCAAAAGCCGTTCGTCAGCGACATGATGCGTCTGAACAAGAGCTTCATCGTGCACCGCTCGATCAGTGGTCGACGCGAGAAGCTCGCGGCTTACCAACTGCTGTCGGCCTACATCAACCATTCGATCCGCAACGACAGCGCCTCGATCTGGATTGCCCAGGCCGAAGGCCGCGCCAAGGATGGTGACGATCGCACCGATTCGGCGATCCTCAAGATGTTCCACATGAGCCGCAAGGACGAGCCGTTCGGCGCAGTGATCCAGAGCCTGAACCTGATCCCGGTGTCGATCAGCTACGAATACGACCCCTGCGACCAGGCCAAGGCGCGCGAGCTGTATATCCGCGCCACTACTGGCACCTACAAGAAAGTGCCTGGTGAAGACGACAACAGCATCGCCCAGGGCATCACCGGCTACAAAGGCCGGGTGCACATCAACTTCGCCCCGCCGGTGACCGAGTACCACGAGGACACCAAGCAACTGGCCCTGGCCATCGACCGGCAGATTCTCGGCGGCTACCGGCTGTTCCCGGTCCACTACCTGGCCTATACGATGTGGGACGGGCAGGACGCGGCGCTGGAAGTACCCGCCGCAGAGAAGGTGTTTGCGGCCGAGGAGCTGGCACGGGCCAAGGAGGAGTGGCAGCGTCGCCTGGAGGCCTGCCCTGCGGAGCACCGGCCATACCTGGTGCAGCAGTATGCGACCCCGGTGCGCAATCAGTACCAGGTCAAGCGCCAGGCCGAGGTGGTTTGAGACGAAGCCGCTCCCGCAGGAACACCGCCGCGCTCATGAACGGCGCCATCCCTGCAGGAGCGGCCTTGTGCCGCAGAAAAGCTGTTCAGATCCAGGTGCTGAACCAGGACAACAGCAGCGCCATCGCCAGGCACGAGAAGCCCAGGATGTAGTAGTAGCGCGGTACACGCAGGTCGAACGCATCGACCAGCCCTTCCTCGGCAGCCAGGCTTTCACGCACATCGCTCTGGCGACGCCGCGCACTGTGCAGCAGCAGGCCGCCGGGGCAGGTGATGAACAGCGCCAGGACATTGATCAGCTTGGCGGGATGGGCGGCCAGGAACCCCCAGAGGACTTGCAGGGACATCGCGCAACCTCGAAACGACGATAAGCAAAGCCCGGCATTCTACCCAAGCTCCACCCAACCTCCCGTTTTTTGCGACCAAGTGTCACTAAATTTCATCTGTCACACGCTCGTCATCCAGACAGGCCACCCTGTCGGCCTTTCCAGACCGGAGCTTGTCATGCTGCACGCCGAAAACCAGGACCGTCTCTACCTCGTCTCGCAGAGCGACGAGCAGCAGGCACTGATCGACGGATTCGCGATCAACGTCCACGACCAGCGCTGGCTGGTGTATTGCGCCCTGGGCGGTCATGCGCACCAGGACCTGCCTGAAGTGGATCAAGACACCGGGCTGAGTGTGCTGGACTTTGGAATCGAGGCGGCTTGACCTGCCCGCACCCACAGAGAGATGACCCCAGGTGCCGCACCAACCAGGGTTTGAGCGAGCCTCAGCCCTGGTCCAGCCAAAGAAAAACCCGCTGCCTGTCGCCAGGCAGCGGGTTTTGTTCATCCACGCTGAGTGCTTATTCAGCCAGCACCTGACCGATGGTCGGGTCCTTGAACAGCCGGGTCAGCGCATCGCTGAGTACGTCACTGACCAGCTTGGTGTTGGTCTCCTGGTTCGGCGCCATGCCGAAGCGCTGGTCGAGAGAGGCGCCATAGCGGCCGCTGTAGCGACGGTTGGCGTTGGACACGTCGGCACGGAAGGTGGCACCGATGGTGGCCTCGGTCACGTACATCTTGTCCTTGGGCGACTGGTACTTCAGCTCGGCCAGGGTCACGGTCAGCTGTGGCGCGCTGCCGGCACCCGAGGTGGGGGTGAAGCCGAGCAGGCGTACTGCCGCTTCGGCCTGGGCCTGCAGCTTGGGCACCACGTCATTGCCGTTGACGGTAATGGTGCTGGTCTCGGGGTACATGCCACCCCGTGTGCCCAGCGACTGCGAAGCACGGCCGTCGACCACCCGCACGACCACCGGCTGGCCACGACCTACCGGATTGAGCTGAGCGGTGAGCTTGGGTTGCGGGCTGAGTTGCTGCGGGCTGTGTGCACAGCCGACCAGGCTCAGGGTGGCCACCGCCATCAAACCGAACAACAGACGTTGCAGCATGCGCATTTCTCCAGAAAAAGCGGCAAAGGCACACAGTATACCCAGCCTGAAGCAAGCCAGTCATCGGCCCGCAGCTGCTGTCACAATGGTTTCATGGCCCCGGCGTTATCCTTGCCCCAGCCCGATCAAACAGGACTCGCCGCCATGGCCTCGCTCTGGACCTTGCTCTTCCAACGCCCGCGCCACAACACCTACGCCCGCCTGGATGCCGATGGCAAATGCCTGGCCTTCAAGCAGTGCCACCAGGCACCGAGCGGCAGTGGCTGGGTCCAGGTCAGCGAAGCGCACCTGGGCTGGCTGGGCCATCCACTGCCCAACAGTGCCCGGATTTGCGTACCTGCAAGCCGCCGTTGGCAGCAACGCATCCTCCCCGCCTGACAAACGCTGCAATAAAAACCCAAGAAGAACGACCTTTCTGCCCGCGACCTCGTTATAATCTCCCCCCGATTATAAGGACGTCTCCTGATCGGGCCCCGCACTCGCCGCTTGACCCCGGCACCTTCACCGCTTCGCCCACAGAGAGCCTTCCACTCAGGTCTTGCATTGGCTGTCGTGCCTGCTGTCTCTGGCCGTCTGCTGCGCATGAACCTGCGGGTTGCCACCGCGCAGTCCACTTTTGAGGTTCACGACTCCAAAAGAGCGTGAAAAAACGGTTTTTCACAACTTCACGAGAGTGTGGCGAGCAAATGAACAGTCTGGCATGTGCAAAAGCGGCAGATACGTCTCGAACAGCCCTGAACAGACGGCAAAAGCGCTCATCCTGGATGGGAGCCTGAGGCCGGTCCATAACGCACGACGGAACACTTGACCATAAGTCGAATTGCCGCACCCGTGGCAAATGGCGTTCAATTATCGAACACCCAAGACTGATTGGCGGTGTCCGCGGAAGTTGCAAGAACTGCGAAGAGTCGGACATGGCGATCCTGGCCAACCCAGGGGTCCTATGCTGTCAATTAGGTGCTGTAGATTGTGGAGACGCGTTAATGGCGCAGAACGAATCGGTTGATGTGGTACTGGTAGGCGCGGGCATCATGAGTGCCACCCTGGCCGTACTGCTCAAGGAGCTGGACCCTGCGATCAAGCTGGAAGTCGTCGAGGCGATGGACTCCGGGGCCGCGGAAAGCTCCAACCCCTGGAACAACGCCGGGACCGGCCACGCCGGCCTGTGCGAGCTGAACTATACGCCCCAGGCCGCCGATGGCAGCATCGACATCAAGAAGGCCGTGCACATCAATACCCAGTTCGAGGTGTCCCGCCAGTTCTGGGCCTACCTGAGCAAGAAAGGCGGCTTCGGCTCGCCGCGCGACTTCATCAATCCCGTGCCGCACCTGAGCTATGTCGAAGGTGACAAGGGCGTGCAATTCCTCAAGAAGCGCTTCGAGCTGCTCAAGCAGCACCACGCGTTCTCCGAGATGGAATACACCGAAGACAAGGCACTGATGAACGAGTGGATGCCGCTGATGATGCCTGGCCGCCCGGCCGACCAGCACATCGCGGCCACCCGCGTGCTCAAGGGTACCGACGTCAACTTCGGCGCCCTGACCAACAAGCTGCTCAAGCTGCTGGGCGACAGCCCCAATGCCCAGGTCAAGTACAGCAAGAAGGTCACCGGCCTGCGCCGTAAAGGCGACGGCTGGACCGTGAGCATCAAGGACGTCAACAGCGGCAACAGCCGTGAAGTCGACGCCCGCTTCGTCTTCCTCGGCGCTGGTGGCGCGGCGCTGCCGCTGCTGCAAGCGTCGGGCATCCCGGAGAGCAAGGGGTTCGGCGGTTTCCCGGTCAGCGGCCAGTGGCTGCGCTGCGACAATCCGGAGATCGTCAAGCAGCACCAGGCCAAGGTCTACAGCCAGGCCGCGGTCGGTGCCCCGCCAATGTCGGTGCCACACCTCGACACGCGCGTGGTCGACGGCAAGAAATCCCTGCTGTTCGGGCCTTACGCCGGCTTCACCACCAAGTTCCTCAAGCATGGCTCGTTCATGGACCTGCCGCTGTCGGTGCGCATGGGCAACATCGGCCCGATGCTGGCGGTGGCCCGCGACAACATGGACCTGACCAAGTACCTGGTCAGCGAAGTGATGCAGTCGATGGAGCAGCGCCTGGAATCGCTTCGCCGCTTCTACCCCGAAGCGAAAGCCGAGGACTGGCGCCTGGAAGTGGCCGGTCAGCGCGTGCAGATCATCAAGAAGGATCCGAAGAAAGGCGGCATCCTGCAGTTCGGCACCGAGCTGGTCTCGGCCGCCGATGGCAGCCTGGCTGCGCTGCTTGGCGCCTCGCCGGGCGCATCGGTGACGGTCTCGATCATGCTCGAGCTGATCGAGCGCTGCTTCCCCGAGCAGGCCAAAGGCGCCTGGGCTGCCAAGCTCAAGGAGATCTTCCCGGCTCGCGAGAAGACACTGGCCACCGATGCCGCGCTGTACCACAAGATCAGCGCCGACAATGACGTGGCCCTGGACCTGGCACAAAACAGCCCGGCCAAGCACTACGCCTGAAATGGCTGAAACGAAAAAACGCCCCGAGGGGCGTTTTTTTGTGCCTGGAATCCCTACCCGCAAAAAGGGCAGAACCGGCTCGAGGATCAGCCGCGGGCGTTAGCGATGATCTCGATGTACTCGGGCGCGTTGCGCTGGTCGGCGATCACCTCGGCGAAGGTCTTGCCGTGCTCGTCCTTGCCATCGACATCGTATCCAGCTTCAACGAAGAAGCCGACGAAACGCTCGAAGTCATCGATGCGCAGGCCACGGTAGGCCTTGATCAGCTTGTGGTGCGACGGCGAGGTCAGGCCATCTGCCGGCTCGAACTGAAGGAACGTCTTGATGTAGTCGTCGCTGATCTCGTCACCGATAACCTGCTTCTTGTCTTTACGCATTGCCGACTCCAACTGGGCCATCACGGGCATTTCAAAGGCGGGCAGTGTACCGCTGGCTGCCCATGCGCCTCAACGCGTACGTACGGTTCCAGTGTGCAGGTCGGCCCAGACATGGCCGTTGGCATAACTGAGGAACTGCACGTACAGCGTCTCGTTGCGCAGCAGGTCCATGATCACCCGGTAATCGGCCTGTGGATAATTCAGCGTCAGGGTGCGGGTCTTGTCATCGTAGGTCGGCCGCTTGAGGCTCTTGCCGCCCTCGCCGTCGAAGGTGACCAGCACCTGCCCGATAGTTGCCCCCTTGCTCATGGGCTTGCCCTTCAGGCGCAAGGTCAGGGACGAGGTGATGGGGATCGGCTGCTGGCTGGACTGACGCTGGGCACCGACCACCACCGCGTAATCGGTGACCTGCAGCAGTTGTTGCGACTCGGGTTCTTCCTGGCGCAGCGAGAGGTCATCAGGCGGGAGAAACTGGCTGTGCAAAGGCGCTGCCGACAGCGGCAGGCTCAGCGCCAGCAGAAGGGGAAAGATCGCGCGCATGAAGGGCTCCTTGGCATAGGAGAGCACTCTAGCACGCCTGATCGATCGCTACTGGCAGCGTACGCTCAATCGAACTGCGCGCGCATCCAGGCCTGGTACTGTGCCACACCGTCCTCGCCCTCGCGCGGTGCCCAGTAGGCATGCTCGCCCTCGCCTACCGGGCGGTAGGGGCCGGACTTGCATTCGAACAGGATGCTGTCATCTTCGAGCACCACCAACCCGTGATAGGTGCCAGGCGCCAGGTCGACCCCCAGGCAATCGCCGCCGGCTTCGAGCACGCGCTTGTCGCACACCGCGCCCTGCTCGTCGAAGATCAGCAGCCCCAGACGCCCCTTGAGCACCACCAGCGCCTCGGCCTTGTCATCCTTCAGATGACGGTGCGGCGGAATGTAGGTACTGGTCTGCAAACCGACTGCCATGCGGTGGCAAGGCTCTTCCATCTCGTGAAAGTTGTGGTGCTGGCGACCGCGCGGACTGGCAGCGGCCTTTTCAGCCAACGCCCCGAACAAGGCCTGATCCATGAAAGCCGGCTTGCGCATGATCACATTCCTTTTACGGCGAAGATGCCATTGGCGTTGCGCCAGTAACCCTTGTAGTCCATGCCATAACCGAAGATATAGCGATCGACGCACGGCAGGCCCACGTAGTCAGCCTTCAAGCCCGGGCTGGCCTTGCGGTCGTGGTCCTTGTCGATCAGCACCGCGGTGTACACCGAGCGCGCGCCGGCATGCTTGCAGAAGTCGATGATGGCGCTGAGGGTGTGGCCTTCGTCGAGGATGTCATCGACGATCAGCACGTCACGGTCGATGAAGGAGATTTCCGGCTTGGCCTTCCAGAACAGCTCACCGCCGCTGGTCTGGTTGCGGTAACGCGTCGCGTGCAGGTACGAGGCCTCCAGCGGGAACTGCAGGTGGGTCAGCAGTTTGCCGGCGAATATCAGGCCGCCGTTCATCACGCAGAAGACCACCGGGTTCTTGTCGTGCAGGTCTTTGCAGATCTGCTCGCCGACCTGGGCGATGGCCGCTTCGACCTGGGCTTCGTTGTACAGGCAATCTGCCTCGTTCATCACTTGGCGAATATGCTCGAGATCGGCGGACATGGCGCTCTCCAGGAGGTGCATTTTGGAAAAGCGGGCAAAGGTACGCATCCGCTCGTCCCAGATCAAGCATTTATGGACTAACGTGCTCAATGACTGCACGACAGCAAGGACTGAATAGATTAACCTAGCGCGGTTTTTTTGCCCGCCTCCCGGAGCCCTCCCCCTATGCCCATTCGTGAGATCCGCCATCCGCTGATCCGCCACAAGCTCGGCCTGATGCGCCGCGCCGATATCAGCACCAAGAACTTTCGCGAACTCGCCCAGGAAGTCGGTGCACTCCTGACCTACGAAGCCACCCAGGACCTGCCGCTGGAAACCTACGAGATCGACGGCTGGTGCGGCAAGGTCCAGGTCGAGAAGATCGCCGGCAAGAAGATCACCGTAGTGCCGATCCTGCGGGCCGGCATCGGTATGCTCGATGGCGTGCTCAGCCTGGTCCCGGGCGCCAAGGTCAGCGCCGTGGGCGTGGCGCGCAACGAGGAAACCCTCGAGGCGCACACGTACCTGGAAAAACTCGCGCCGGACATCAACCAGCGCCTGGCACTGATCATCGACCCGATGCTCGCCACTGGCGCCTCGATGGTCGCCACCATCGACCTGCTGAAGAAGGCCGGTTGCCGGGAAATCCGCGCCATGGTCCTGGTCGCGGCGCCCGAAGGTATCGAGGTGGTCGAGAAAGCCCATCCGGACGTACAGATCTACACCGCGTCCATCGATCAGCGCCTGAACGAGCACGGTTACATCGTTCCGGGCCTCGGCGATGCCGGTGACAAGATCTTCGGCACCAAGCAGAAGGACGCCTGACCATGCAGGACGGCTTCAACGACCCGCTGTGGCGCCAGGTCGTCTCGGGCGCGCAGATGCTCTTCGTGGCATTCGGCGCGCTGGTGCTCATGCCGCTGATCACGGGCCTGGACCCTAACGTGGCACTGTTCACCGCCGGTATCGGCACCTTGCTGTTCCAGCTGGTCACGGGCCGTCAGGTGCCTGTGTTCCTGGCATCGAGCTTTGCCTTCATCACCCCGATCATCCTCGCCAAGGGCCAGTTCGGCCTGGCCGCGACCATGGGCGGCGTGATGGCTGCCGGCTTCGTCTACACCTTCATGGGCTTGATGGTGAAGATCAAGGGCACGGGGTTCATCGACCGCATGCTGCCTCCGGTGGTCATTGGCCCGGTGATCATCTCCATCGGCCTGGCCATGGCGCCGATCGCCGCCAACATGGCCATGGGCAAGGGTGGCGACGGCGCCGCGCTGATGCCCTACAAGACCGCCATGCTGATCTCCATGCCAGCGTTGCTGACCACCTTGATCGTCGCCGTGTTCGGCAAGGGCATCTTCCGCCTGGTACCGATCATTGCAGGCGTGCTGGTGGGCTTTGCCCTGTCGTTCGCCTTCGGCGTGGTCGACACCGCGAAAATCGCCGCTGCCCCCTGGCTGGAACTGCCCAACTTCACGGCGCCAGAGTTCAACTGGCAGGCGATCCTGTTCATCGTTCCGGTGGCCCTGGCGCCGGCGATCGAGCATATCGGCGGGGTAATCGCGGTCGGCAGCGTGACCGGTCGCGACTACCTGAAAAAGCCAGGCCTGCACCGCACCCTGTTCGGTGATGGCCTGGCCACCACGGCTGCCGGCCTGTTCGGCGGCCCGCCCAACACCACCTACGCCGAAGTGACGGGTGCGGTGATGCTGACCAAGAACTACAACCCGAAGATCATGACCTGGGCTGCAGTGTTCGCGATCACCCTGGCGTTCATCGGCAAGTTCGGCGCGCTGCTGCAGAGCATTCCGGTGCCGGTGATGGGCGGCATCCTCTGTCTGCTGTTCGGCTCGATCGCGGCAGTGGGCATGAACACCATGATCCGCCACAAGATCGACCTCTCCGAGGCGCGCAACCTGGTGATCGTTTCGGTGACCCTGGTGTTCGGTATCGGTGGTGTGCTGATCGGCAGCGGCGACGGCCCGGACGATTGGGGCCTGAAGGGCATCGCCCTGTGCGCCGTGGTCGCCATCGCCCTGAACCTGATCCTGCCGGGCAACGACGGTTGGAAGAACAAGAAGCTGGATGACCAGTTGCCTTGACCAGGCGTTGAAACGAATCGGCCTCTTCGCGGGTTTACCCGCGAAGAGGCCATCACCCA
This sequence comes from Pseudomonas putida, assembly GCF_001636055.1. Lineage (NCBI taxonomy): Bacteria > Pseudomonadati > Pseudomonadota > Gammaproteobacteria > Pseudomonadales > Pseudomonadaceae > Pseudomonas > Pseudomonas putida. The sequence continues at coordinate 1,452,002 of NZ_CP011789.1, read as the reverse complement.
ATCAAGCCCTCTCGCACATCCCTGCCAATACCTGCGCCCACTGCGGGTGATCGTTCAGGCACGGCACCAGCACCAGTTCCTCGCCCCCCGCTTCGATGAACTGCTCCTTGCCACGATCGCCGATCTCCTCCAGCGTCTCGATGCAATCGGCAACGAAGGCCGGGCACATCACCAGCAGTTTCTTCACCCCCGCCTTGGCCAGTTCATCAAGCCGCGTTTCGGTGTAGGGCTCGATCCACTTGGCCCGCCCCAGCCGCGACTGGAACGAGGCTGACCACTTGCCATCAGGAATTCCTGCCGCCCTGGCGAACGCAGCAGCGCTGGCCAGACACTGCGAGCGATAGCAGACCTTGCGCACCTGGGCACAGGCCTTTTCGCAGCAGTTCGCACTCTGGAAGCAATGGGAGCCGGTCGGGTCAAGCTTCTTCAGATGGCGCTCGGGCAGGCCGTGGAAGCTCAACAGGATGTGATCGTATTCCTGCTCCAGGTATGGGCGCGCGCTGGTGACCAGGGCATCGATGTACTCGGGCTCGTCGTAGAAAGGCTGCAGCACCCGCATGTCGAACGGCAGTTGGCGGTCGGCGACGGTCTGGCGAGCCAACTCCACCACCGTGGTCACGGTGCTGTCGGCGAACTGCGGGTACAACGGCGCCAGGGTCACCTTGCGCACACCCTGCGCAGCAAGACGCTCCAGCACCTCTGGCAGCGCCGGTTGACCATAGCGCATGGCGATTTCCACCGGACCATGCGGCCAATGCGGGGTGATGGCCGCCTGCAGGCGGCGGGTCAGCACCACCAGTGGCGAACCCTCGTCCCACCAGATCGACGCATAGGCGTGGGCGGACTGCTCCGGGCGCTTGATCAGGATCAGCGACACCAGCAAGCGCCGCACCGGCCAAGGCAGGTCGATCACATACGGGTCCATGAGGAACTGGTTGAGGTAGCGGCGCACATCGGCGACCGAGGTGGATGCCGGTGAACCCAGGTTGACCAGCAGCAGGGCATGATCGGTCATGCAGCGTCCTATGTCAGAGGCGGTCGGACAGGTCGTCCAACGCCGATTGCAGATCGTTGAAGCGGAACGTGAAACCTTCGGCCAGCAGGCGCACCGGGCGCGCACGCTGGCCACCCAGCAGCAGGGTCGACAACTCGCCCAGGCCGGCCTTGAGCACCAGCGCCGGCAGCGGCAGCAACGCCGGGCGATGCAGTGCCCGCCCCAGACGCCTGGCGAACTCGCGGTTGCGCACCGGCTCCGGCGCGCAGGCATTATAGGGACCGCTGGCGTCGTTGTGCTGCAAGAGAAAATCAATCAGGCCGATCTGGTCTTCTATATGGACCCACGGCATCCATTGTCGACCGTTGCCGATCGGCCCACCAAGACCCAGCTTGAATGGCAGGCGCAGGCGTGAAAGAAAGCCTCCATCGCTGGCCAGTACCAACCCGGTACGCACCAGCACCACGCGCATGCCGAGGGTTTGCGCACGTTGTGCGGTCTCTTCCCAGGCGATGCACAGCTGGCTGGCGAAATCTTCTTTCACCGGCTGCGAGGCCTCGGTCAACTCACGCTCGCCACCATCGCCATACCAGCCCACAGCCGAGCCGGAGATCAGCAGCCCCGGACGCTGCTCGCGGCGCTCCAGCCAGCTCAGCAACTGCTCGGTGAGGGTGACACGACTGGCCCACAACAGTTGCCTGCGTGCCGCCGTCCATGGGCGATCGGCGATGGGCGCGCCGGCCAGGTTGACCACCGTGTCCAGCGGATCGTCCGGCTCCAGCTCCTCCAGCCGAGCGATGCCGCGCACGCCGCTGCCGCAACGCTTGGGCACCTGGCCAGGCTCGCGGCTCCACACCGTCAGGCGATGACCCTGGCTGAGCCAGAGCTGGCACAAGTGTCGGCCGATCAACCCAGTACCGCCTGTCAGCAATATATGCATGGCTGTGTCCTCACAAGCTGCGGCCATGGTCTATTTTTAAGATCAAGGCACTTTTTAAACCGATAGCTCTCGGATAAACATAGGCCAACCTGTCCTATCGAGCGGAATAACCTTATACAAAACTTCTGTATTGTACAGGTTTGTCTGACAGCGTAGTCTGCTTAAAGCAAGGTTCGAAGAGGCCATCATGACAGTACCTATTGCCATTATCGGTGCCGGTATCGCCGGTCTGTCCGCCGCCCAGGCCCTGCAGAAGGCCGGACAGAGCGTCCACTTGTTCGACAAGGGCCACGGCAGCGGCGGGCGCATGGCCAGCAAGCGCAGCGACGCCGGCGCGCTCGACCTCGGCGCCCAGTACTTCACCGCTCGCGACCGACGTTTCGTCGAGCAGGTCCAGCAATGGGTTGCGGCCGGCTGGGTCGCGCAGTGGAAGCCGCGACTCTACAATTACCGCGACGGTGAACTGACCCCCTCTCCCGACGAACAGACCCGCTGGGTCGGCGTACCACGCATGAGCGCCATCACCCGCGGCCTGCTCAAGGATGTCACGGTCAACTTCGGGTGCCGTATCGCCGAGGTGTTCCGCGGCAAGCAGTACTGGCATCTGCAGGACACCGAGGGCTGCAGCCATGGCCCGTTCAGCCGCGTGGTGATCGCTGTGCCAGCACCGCAGGCCACGCCCCTGCTGGCGGCCACGCCCAAGCTCGCCGCGGTCGCCGCTGGCGTGCAGATGGAACCCACCTGGGCCATCGCTCTGGGCTTTCAGACACCACTCGACACCCCGATGCAAGGCTGCTTCGTGCAGGACAATCCACTCGACTGGCTGGCACGCAACCGCAGCAAACCCGGCCGCGATGAGCAGCTGGACACTTGGGTGCTGCATGCGACCTCCAGCTGGAGTAGCGAACACCTGGACCTCCCCAGGGAGAAAGTGATCGAGCAGTTGTGGGGCGAGTTCGCCGAACTGGTCGGCTGCGTGGTGCCAGCCCCCACCTTCGCCCTCGCCCACCGCTGGCTCTATGCCCGCCCCGCCGGTAACCATGAATGGGGCACCCTGGCCGACGCCGACCAGGGCTTGTATGCCTGCGGCGACTGGTGCCTGTCGGGACGCGTGGAAGGTGCCTGGCTCAGCGGCCAGGAGGCAGCACGGCGCTTGCTCGAACACCTCGAGTGAAGTTGTACAAGAAATTTGTCTTGCATAAGTTTTTCGATGTGCTGGAATAGACCTGTACAAAATTTCTGCCTTGTACAGGTCTACGGAGGCCACGATGAACTTTCCCCACTCGACAGGCAAACCCCGCATCGCCATCAGCGCCTGCCTGGCCGGGCAGGACGTGCGCTACAACGGCGGACACAAAGCCTCGGACCTGTGCCAGTCCCTCGATGAGCATTTCGACTGGCTGCCGCTGTGTCCGGAAGTTGCCATCGGCCTGGGCATTCCTCGCGACGCCATTCGCCTGGTCGGCGATCCACAGGCCCCGGAAGTGATCAACCCGCGCGATCCCGGTACCGATCTCGCACCACCCCTGCGTGCCTATGGCCAGCAAATGGCAGAAGCGCTCGACGATATCTGCGGCTATGTGTTCATGCAGAAGTCGCCCTCCTGCGGGCTGGAGCGGGTCAAGGTCTATCAGGACAATGGCCGTCCCTCCGTGCTGGGCGGGCGCGGCGCCTATGCCCAGGCGTTCTGCGAGCGCCGCCCGGACCTGCCGGTGGAAGAGGAAGGCCGCCTGCACGACCCGGTGCTGCGCGAAAACTTCATCAGCCGCGTCTACGCCTATGCCGACTGGCAGCACCTGCTGACACAAGGCTTGAGCCGCGGAGCCCTGATTCGTTTCCACTCACGCTATAAATACCTGCTGATGGCCCACAACCCGCAGGCCTATCGCGAACTCGGGCGCCTGCTGGGCAGCATGAGCCGCGACGACGACCCGCTGCAGATCGGCCCGCGCTACTTCAGCCAGCTGATGCAGGCTCTGCGTCGCTGCGCCAGCCGCGGCACCCACAGCAACGTTCTGCAGCACCTGTGCGGCTATCTGCGCGATGCCCTGGACAGCAGCGACAAAGCCGAACTGCAGCGCCTGATCAACCAGTACCAACAGGGTTGCGTGCCGCTGGTGGTCCCGCTGACCTTGCTCAAGCACCACCTGCGCATTCATCCCGACCCTTATTTGATGCAGCAGGCCTACCTGCAACCGCACCCGGAAAACCTGGGCCTGCGCAATGCACTCTGAAGACAGCTTGCCGATCGGCGAACTGGCCCGACGCACCGGCGTCAACCCTGTCACCCTGCGAGCCTGGGAACGGCGCTACGGCCTGCTGGTGCCGGAGCGCACGCCCAAAGGCCATCGCCTTTACAGCACACTGCATATCGAGAGAGTGCAGGCCATCCTGCAGTGGTTGGAGCGCGGCGCCTCGGTGAGCCAGGTGCGTGATCTGCTCGAAAACCGCGACGAAACCTCGCCAAGGCTGGAGGGTGACTGGCAAGCTCGCTGCCAGCAACTGATCGAGGCCATTGCCGACCTAGCCCAGCGCTCGCTGGACCAGCAACTCAACCAGGCCATGGCGCTCTATCCCGCCTCGACCCTGTGCGAGCAATTGCTGCTGCCGCTGCTCGAGCGCCTGGAGCAACGCTGGCGCAAGCACTTCGACGCCAGCCTCGAGCAGGCCTTCTTCCACACTTGGCTGCGCAGCAAGCTGGGCGCGCGGGTCTACCACGACAACCATTCGCTCGAGGGGCCGCCCGTGCTGTTGGCCACGACCCTCGACGCCCCCTTCGATGCTCAACTGTGGCTCTGCGCCTGGCTGCTCAGCAGCAGCGGCTTTGCCGTGGAAGTGCTCGAACAACCGGTCGGCTGCAAACAACTGCTGCACGCAATCGCCCGACTTGCCCCACGCGCCCTGGTGCTGCACCTGGGGCCGCGTATCGACCTCCAAGCACTGGCCCCGCTGCGGGATGTAACGCTGACGAAACTCCTGGGAGGCGCCAGCGTCTTCATTAACGAGGAGCGACTGCGCAGCCTGGAACTTCCGGCGCTGCAGCTCTTCGAGACTCCGCAGGGGGCATTGCGCCTGCTTCAGCAATCACGCTGAACCCGACTGTCAGAGACCCTGAGATGCAATTGATCTGGCTGCGCAGCGACCTGCGCATAAGCGACAATACCGCCCTCTCCACCGCCACCGCACAGGGGCCGACCATTGCCCTGTGGATCGCCAGCCCCGAGCAATGGCACGCGCATGACGATGCGGCGAGCAAGGTCGACTTCTGGATACGCAACCTGCACGACCTGCGTCAGGCTCTCGAACGCCTGAATATCCCGCTGCTGATCCGCCATACCGACACCTGGCAACAGGTGCCCGAAACCGTGCTGGAGGTTTGCCGCATGCACAAGGTGCAGACGGTGCACTGGAACGATGAGTACGGCGTCAACGAAAGCCAGCGTGACCAGCGTACCCAGTCGTTGCTGGAGCGCTCCGGCGTGGCCACCCGCACGCACCTGGACCAGCTGTTCTTCCATCCCGGCACCCTCCTGACCAAGGCGGGCAACTACTTCCAGGTCTTCGGCCAGTTTCGCAAGGCTTGCCTGGAACATCTGCATCGCAGCCTGCCAACCCTTGCCCATCCCGTGAAACCACAGGCCCCGCTGGGCATCGCCAGCGACTCGATCCCCAGGCATATCGAAGGCTTCGACACGCCCGCTAAGGCCTTGCGCGACCACTGGCCTGCCGGTGAAGACGAGGCTCAGGGCAGGCTGTCGCGCTTCGTCGACGAAACCATCGACGACTACCAGACCCTGCGTGACCTGCCGGCCAGGCCCGGCACCAGCCAACTCTCGCCCTATCTTGCCGCCGGCGTGATCTCGCCGCGCCAATGCCTGCACGCCGCACTGTCGAGCAACCGTGGCGAATTCGACAGCGGCAGCCAAGGTGTACGGACCTGGATCGACGAGCTGCTCTGGCGCGAGTTCTACAAGCACATCCTGGTGGGTTATCCACAGGTCTCGCGCCACCGCCCCTTCCGCGCCCCTACCGAGGCTCTGCCCTGGCGTGATGCGCCCGAAGATCTGGAGGCGTGGGAACAAGGCCGCACCGGTTTTCCGTTGATCGACGCGGCCATGCGCCAGTTGCTGCATACAGGTTGGATGCACAACAGGCTGCGCATGGTGGTAGCCATGTTCCTGAGCAAGAATCTGCTCATCGACTGGCGCAAGGGCGAGCGGCATTTCATGCGACACCTGATCGACGGCGACCTGGCGGCGAACAACGGCGGCTGGCAGTGGAGCGCCTCCACCGGCACCGACTCGGTCCCCTATTTCCGGATCTTCAACCCAGTGACCCAGTCGCAGCGTTTCGATCCAAAAGGACGCTTTATCCGCCATTGGTTACCAGAACTCACCCATCTGGATGACAAACACATTCATTTGCCTGTGAAATCTTCCGGACTATTTGATACAAATAGCTACATCAGCCCGATCGTGGATCTGGACAGCAGTCGCCATAGGGCACTGGCGGCATTCAAGGCGCTACCCGCCTCCACCAACTGAAGGACACGGTATTGAGCAGTACGCGCAGGTTCTGGGTGACAGGGGCCAGCAATGGCGTAGGCCTCGCCCTGGTCGAACGGTTGCTCGAAGAGGGTCATCGAGTCGCCGCCAGCGGAAAGAATTGCCAGGAACTCGACACGTTGGCCGAGCTGCACGAGGCACGCTTGCTGCGCCTGCCCGTGCACGTGCACGAGCTGGCCGAGGCGCAGGCGGCGGCCGAGCAATTGCAGTCGCACTGGGGCGCACTGGATGTCTTGATCGTCAATGCCGGCACGTGCGACTACCTGCCAGACAGCCTACCTGCCAACGCGATAATGGAAGCCATCGTCAGCAGCAACCGGCGCGCCAGCGAGCATGTCTTGACCAACGCACTGTCTTTGTTGGCCAGAGGCGACAGGCCACAGGTGATGGCACTGTTCAGCCGCTATTCGACGCTGCAGCTGTTTGCGCCAGCGCAAAACCCGGCAGGGCACAACAGCCTGCCACAGTGGTTCCGCGAGCAACGCAAGGTCCTCGACGATCTGACGGTACAGCTTACGGTGGTTGCGCCGCAGTCGCTCAAGGCACCGGTTAGCAGCAGCATGGCGATACCTGAATCCTGGACGGCGCAGAGCGCAGCAGAGGAGTTGGTGCGCAGGCTCGAACAACCCCAGGCCGAATTGGTGCTCGAAGTGATGGATCCGACCTTGCTGTGGCCACTGCCCAAGGAAGCTTGAGGTGAACACGGGGCGCTAAGCGCCCCGGTGATTCGGGTCAGAGCGCCATACGATAATGCAGCGAATAGCTCTCGACGCCATCATTGGGCTGCTTGATCCCCGCGTTGGAATAATGGATCGCGCGAACCCCGATCTCGTGCCCACCGGCAAAACGCAGGCCGAATCCGATACGGTCCTCGAACTGGAACGACGAGCCCAGGTCATTGCTTTCCAGCTTGGTCCGCGAGAATGCCGCCACACCAATCCCCGCCTCGATGTAAGGTTTGACCGAGTCCCCGGCGAACTCGTAAACGAACACCGGCGCGAACGACAGGCTGTGATTGCTTGCTCGCTCGTCGCCATCCCAGAAGGTGTAGGCACCGTCCCAGTAACCAGTAATACGGCCTACGCTGGTCTGCCACCAACTGGCATCCCAGTTCGACTGCAGCCCCAGTCGGTAGACCATGGTGCTGTCGCCGGTCTGCCCCACCGACAACGAGACATCGGCCGCCTGCGCCGATACCGTCTGCCCCAACGCCAACGCGGCAACCACTGCCACTCCAAGCAAATGCCTCATGAGCCCGTCCTTCTTCCTGGTGTTGTTATCAAGTGTCTGCCTGTAAGTCAGGCTCAATGATAGAAATCAGCACTGGGACGATAGTTCAGCTTTGCCAAGGGAAATTTCACATTTTTTTTACAAGTCGAACGCACTGACCTGTTCGACCGAGGCGCCCCATAGAAGCGGGAGGATCTTGTGCAAGTGCTGCGTGTCGCCACTGCTGCAGAATTCGGCCTCACGCGCAGGCCCGTCGGCCAGCAGGTCGCGGGCCAGCAACAGGCGTTGCAACTGACGCGCCACGGCAGCACCGGTATCGATGATCGCCACCTCGGCCGGCACCATGTCGGCCAGCAGCGGGCGCAGGAAGGGATAGTGCGTGCAGCCGAGGATCAGCGTGTCGCAGCCGGCAGCCAGCAGCGGCTGCACGTAGCCGAGCAACATCTGGCGTAGCAGTGGACTGTTCAGGTCACCGGCCTCGATCAGCTCGACCAGGCCAGGGCATGGCTGGGTGACCACCTGCACATCGTTGGCGAAGCGGTCGAGCAAGGCGGCAAATTTTGCACTCTGCAAGGTGCCGGTGGTAGCCAGGACGCCGACCACACCGGAGCGTGTCGCCGCAGCGGCCGGCTTGACCGCAGGCTCCATGCCCACCAACGGCCAATCGGGGTAGCGCTCCCGCAAGTCAGCCACAGCCGCCACGGTCGCGGTATTGCACGCCAGGACCATGGCCTTGGCACCGCGTGCGTGGAAGAACTCGGCGATGCGCCGGCAGCGCTCACGGATGTAGTCGGGGGATTTCTCGCCATAGGGTACGTGGCCGCAATCGGCGACGTAGAGCAGCGACTCGTGGGGCAGCAAGCGCCGAATCTCGGCAAGCACCGACAAGCCACCGACGCCCGAATCCATCACGCCCACCGGCGCCGAGCGATCAGCCATGGCGATCGCCGCACACCGTGCAGGCCGGGTCTCGCTTGACCCGCAGCTCGCGCATGCGCGTGCCGAGGGCATCGATCAGCAACAAGCGGCCCACCAGGGGCTCGCCAAACCCGGCCAGCAGCTTCAGGGCTTCCAAGGCCTGCAAGCTGCCCACCAGCCCCACCAGCGGACCGATCACGCCGGCTTCGCTGCAGGTCAGCTCGGCCTCGCTGCCATGGCCATAGAGGCAGTGATAGCAAGGGCTGTAGTCGCGCCGAGGGTCGAACACCGACAACTGTCCCTCCAGGCGAATGGCCGCGCCGCTCACCAACGGTTTGCCGGCAGCCACGCATGCGGCGTTGACCGACTCGCGAGTGGCGAAGTTGTCGGAGCAGTCCAGCACCAGGTCCACCGCCGCCACCGCCGCAGCCAACGAGTCGTCGTCCAGGGCATGGCGATGGGCGACCAGGGTGACCTCCGGATTGATCGCCTGCAGACGCTGCAACGCCGAGTCGACCTTGGTCATGCCGACGCTGTCGCTGTCATGGAGGACCTGGCGTTGCAGGTTGGTCAGGTCGACCGTGTCGAAGTCGGCCAGATGCAACTCGCCCACGCCGGCAGCCGCCAAGTAGAGCGCGACGGGCGACCCCAGGCCACCGAGCCCGACCACCAGGGCCTTGCTCTGCTTGAGCCGCAACTGGCCGTCGATATCCACCTGCGACAGCAGGATCTGCCGGCTGTAGCGCAACAGTTCCTGGTCACTCAGCATGGCAGGCGCCCAAGGGAAATACGCTCATGCCCACCCAGGTCGCGGCGGCTGTCCACCTCGATGAAACCGCTACCAGCCAACAGGTCACGCACTGCGCCAGCCTGGTCGTAGCCATGCTCGAGCAACAACCAGCCGCCGGGCAACAGGTGCTGCGGCGCCTGGGCAATGATCAGACGCAGATCGTCAAGGCCATCTGGGCCGGCCACCAGCGCACTGCTGGGCTCGAAACGCACATCGCCCTCGCTCAAGTGCGGATCTTCGGCGGCAATGTAGGGCGGGTTGCTGAGGATCAGGTCGAAACGCTCGTCGGCCAGGGCGTCGAACCAGTGGCTACTGCGCACCTGAACATTCATCAGGTGCAGGCGCGCGCGGTTGCGCTCGGCCAGGGCCACGGCCTCGTCGATGCGATCGACTGCCGTCACCTGCCAGGCCGGGCACTCGCTCGCCAGGGCCAGGGCGATGGCGCCGCTGCCGGTGCCAAGGTCAAGCACCCGGGCAGGTTTGGCAGGCACCCGTTCGAGCGCGGTTTCCACCAGCAACTCGGTGTCTGGTCGAGGGATCAGCGTGTGCGGCGCGACTTCAAGGTCGAGCTTCCAGAAGCCCTGCTGACCGAGAATGTACGCCACCGGCTCACCTGCGCGACGGCGTTCGAGAAAGGCCGCAAAGGCCTGCGCCGCCTCGCTGCTGACGATACGCTCGGGCCAGGTGTGCAGGTAGCTGCGCGACTTGCCCAAGGCAGCGGACAGCAACAACTCGGCGTCCAGGCGCTCGGTGGGCGAATTGGGCAATTGCGCATTGCGCAGCAGGCTGGCGATGATGGTCATCAGTCCCCCAGGGCGGCCAGTTGATCGGCCTGGTATTCGGCCAGCAAGGGTTCGATCACCGCATCGACACCACCGGCGAGCACATCGTCGAGGGAGTAGAGCGTCAGGTTGATGCGATGGTCGGTGACCCGACCCTGCGGGTAGTTGTAGGTGCGGATGCGCTCGGAGCGGTCGCCCGAGCCCACCAACAGCTTGCGCTCGCTGGCAATCGCATTCTGCGCGGCGCTGGTCTGCATGTCGTTGAGCTTGGCCGACAGCCACGACATGGCGCGGGCGCGGTTCTTGTGCTGGGAACGTTCTTCCTGACACTCGACGACGATGCCGGTCGGCAAGTGGGTGATGCGGATCGCCGAATCGGTCTTGTTCACGTGCTGACCACCCGCACCCGAGGCGCGATAGGTGTCGACGCGCAGGTCGGCCGGATTGATCTCGATTGCGGCCTGCTCGTCAGGCTCGGCCAGCACCGCCACGGTGCAGGCGGAGGTGTGGATGCGGCCCTGCGATTCGGTTTCCGGCACGCGCTGCACCCGGTGCGCCCCGGACTCGAACTTGAGCTTGCCGTATACGCTGTCGCCCTCGACGCGGGCGATGATTTCCTTGTAGCCGCCGTGTTCACCCTCGTTCTCGGAGAGAATCTCCAGGCGCCAGCCACGCTTCTCGGCGTAGCGCGAGTACATGCGGAACAGATCGCCGGAAAAGATCGCAGCCTCGTCGCCGCCGGTGCCGGCACGGATCTCGAGAAACACGTTGCGCCCGTCGTTGGGGTCCTTGGGCAGCAGCATGCGCTGAAGCTGCGACTCCAGGACGACGAGTTGCTCCTTGGCTTCGCGCACTTCCTCCACGGCCATCTCGCGCAGGTCCGGATCGCTGTCCTTTAGCAGCGCCTGGGCGCCCTCCAGATCCTCCTGGACCTTGCACCACTCCTTATAGGCGACGAACACCGGCTCGACTTCGGCATATTCACGGGAATAGGCGCGGAAACGGGTCTGGTCGGAAATGACTTCGGCATCACCCAGCAGGGCGGTGAGTTCTTCGAAGCGGTCCTGGAGGATGTCCAGTTTTTTCAGCAGCGACGCTTTCATTGCGTGGGTTTGTCCGTCGAGCCCTCATGGAGGGCAAAGAGTTCCTGGGCCATGGCCAGCGCATCGACGCGGCCTTCGGCAGAGAGCTTTTTAAGTTGCACGCTGGGCGCGTGCAACAGCTTGTTGGTCAGGCCGCGGGCCAGCTGGGCGAGTACTTCTTCGGGGTTACCGCCGTTGGCCAGCAGGCGCTGGGCTTTTTGCAGTTCCTCATCGCGCAACCGCTCGCTCTGCTGGCGGTAGGCTTTGAGCACGTCTACCGCAGCCAGCTCGCGCAGGCGCGCCATGAAGTCATCGGCACCGAGATTGACCAGCTCTTCGGCGGCCTGGGCTGCACCCTGGCGGCTCTTGAGGTTTTCGGCGACGACTTCGTGCAGGTCGTCGACCGTATAAAGATAGACGTCGTCCAGCTCGCCCACCTGCGGCTCGATGTCCCGCGGCACAGCGATGTCGACCATGAAGATCGGCTTGTGCCGGCGCTGCTTCAGCGCGCTCTCGACCGCGCCCTTGCCGAGAATCGGCAACTGGCTGGCGGTGGAACTGATGACGATGTCACTGTTGGCCAGTTCCTGCGGGATGTCCGCCAACAGCACGGCATGGGCACCGAACTGCTCGGCGAGGATGCTGGCGCGCTCGAGCGTGCGGTTGGCGACGACGATCCGCTTGACCCCCTGCTCATGCAAGTGGCGGGCGACCAGGGTGATGGTTTCGCCGGCACCGATCAGCAGGGCCTGGCTGCGGCCCAGGTCGGCGAAGATCTGCTTGGCCAGGCTGACGGCGGCGAAGGCGACCGAGACCGGGTTCTCACCGATGGCGGTGTCAGTGCGCACCTGCTTGGCGGCACTGAAGGTGGCCTGGAACAGACGCCCGAGCAACGGGCCGATGGTGCCGGCCTCACGGGCCACGGCGTAGGCCGATTTCATCTGGCCGAGGATCTGGGGCTCGCCCAGCACCAGCGAGTCGAGCCCGGAGGCGACACGCATCATGTGTTTGACCGCATCGTGTTCTTCGTGAACGTAGGCACTGGCACGCAGCTCGTCGAGGCTCAGGCGGTGGTAGGCGGCCAGCCATTGCAGCACGGCGTCGGCGCTGAGCTGGTCCTGCTCTATATAGAGCTCACTGCGGTTGCAGGTCGACAGGATCGCCGCCTCGCGGCTGGCGGTCAGTCGGCAGAGCTGCTGCAGGGCATCGACCAGCTGCTCGGGCGTAAACGCCACGCGCTCGCGTACGTCTACCGAGGCAGTCTTGTGGTTGATACCGAGGGCGAGAAAGGCCATGCAAGGTCGCTGGTTGGGACGGGAAGCCGATAATTGTCCTACTTCGCAGGATTCAGGACAACCACCGTTCGCTATTGTCGTGATGAGCCTGGGCTATCGTGAGGCCTGCAGGCATGGCCCGAACCCGGCCAGGCATCTGCCGCAAACACGTGTGACAGTCGGCCTGCCCCCGAACATCACGCGCTCAGCGCGGTCACACACTTCGCGGGTGGGTTTGCCCCCGCGCTTGTGTCATCATGCTCCGACCGCCGGTTAGTCCACCAAAGCCTCTATGAACAGACCCTACGCATTGCTGCTTGCCTTCGCCCTGCTCCAGGGCTGCCAGAGCCTGATCCCGCACAAGAGCGAGGATCAGCAAGCTGTTGCCGAAGCCGACAAGCCCGAGGCGAAAACCCCTGTGGTGTATGGATCGTTCAAACAGGACACGCTCTACAGCCTGCTGGTGGCTGAACTTGCCGGCCAGCGCAACCGCTTCGACATCGCCCTGGCCAACTATGTCGACCAGGCACAGAAAACCCAGGACCCGGCCGTCTCCGAGCGTGCCTACCGCATCGCCGAGTACCTCGGGGCCGATGAACCGGCCCTCGACACCGCGCTGATCTGGGCCCGCAACGACCCGCAGAACCTCGACGCCCAGCGCGCCGCGGCGATCCAGCTGGCCCGCTCCGGCCGCTACGACGACGCCATGGCCTACATGGAGAAAGTGCTCCAGGGCCAGGGCGATACCCACTTCGACTTCCTCGCCCTGTCTGCCGCCGAAACCGACCAGAGCACCCGCGACGGGCTGATGCAAAGCTTCGACCGCCTGCTGGTCAAGTACCCGGACAACAGCCAACTGGTCTTCGGCAAGGCCCTGCTGCTCAACCAGGACGGCAAGACCGAACAGGCACTCGAACTGCTCGAAAGCCATCCGCCACGCAATGGCGAAATCGCGCCGATCCTGCTGCGCGCGCGCCTGCTCCAGGCCCTGGACCGTGGCGGCGAAGCACTGCCACTGCTGCGCGGGGCGATTCGCGACAATCCGGACGACAAGCGCCTGCGCATCACGTATGCCCGCACGCTGGTCGAACAGGACCGCATCACCGACGCCAAGGCCGAGTTCGAAAGCCTGCTGCAACAGTACCCGGATGACGACGAACTGCGTTATTCGCTGGCGCTGGTGAGCATGGAGAACAAGAACTGGGACGAGGCCGAAGGCTACCTGCAGGAGATGGTCGAGCGCGACAGCAACGTCGACGCCGCGCACCTGAACCTCGGGCGCATTCGCGAAGAACGCGGCCTCCCGGCAGCGGCCCTGCGCGAATACGCGCTGGTCGGCCCAGGCCCCGACTACCTGGCCGCGCAATTGCGCCAAGCCGATATCCTGATCGCCAACGGCCGCAGCGCCGAGGCCTCGCGCCACCTGGCCGAAGCCCGCGAGGCACAGCCCGACTATGCGATCCAGCTCTACCTCATCGAGGCCGAAACCCTGGGCAACAATGGCAAGGAAGCCCAGGCCGACCAGGTACTGCAGCAGGCCATCAAGCGTTACCCCGACGATCTCAACCTGCTCTACACCCGCGCCATGCTGGCTGAAAAGCGCGACGACCTGCCGCAGATGGAAAAAGATCTGCGCGCCATCATCGCCCGCGAACCGGAAAACGCCATGGCCCTCAACGCCCTGGGCTACACCCTGGCCGACCGCACCACACGCTATGGCGAAGCAAAAGCACTGATCGACAAAGCCCACCAGCTCACCCCGGACGACCCAGCAGTGCTCGACAGCCTGGGCTGGGTCAATTATCGCCTGGGCAACCTGGACGAGGCCGAGCGCCTGTTGCGCCAGGCGCTGGAGCGCTTCCCCGACCATGAAGTCGCCGCCCACCTGGGCGAGGTGCTGTGGGCCAACGGCAAGCGCCGCGAAGCGCGCCAGGTCTGGGCCAAGGCCTTCGCTGAACAACCCGACAGCCCTATCCTGCGCAAGACCGTCCTGCGCCTGACCGGATCCGAGAACCTTTAAATCATGCGTTTGCGTCATCTCATCACCTTCGCCCTGATCGCCCTGCTCACCGGCTGCGCCGGTTTCGGCACCCGTGAAGCCGTCCAGGGCAAGGGCAGCCCGCAACAGTGGCGCGAGCACAAGCAACAGCTGAGCACCCTCGACGGCTGGCAGATCAACGGCAAGGTCGGCATCCGCGCCCCGCGTGACTCGGGCAGCGGCACGCTGTTCTGGCTGCAGCGCCAGGACTACTACGACATTCGCCTGGCTGGGCCCCTGGGTCGCGGCGCCGCACGCCTGACCGGCCGCCCCGGCGGCGTGGTGCTGGAAGTGGCCAATCAGGGCCGTTACGAGGCAGCGAACCCCGAAGCCCTGCTCGAAGAGCAGCTCGGTTGGCGCCTGCCGGTATCGCACCTGGTCTGGTGGGTGCGCGGCCTTCCGGCCCCGGACAGCAAGAGCCAACTGACCCTCGATGGCGACAGCCGCCTGGCCCGCCTCACCCAGGACGGCTGGGAAGTCGAATACCTGAGCTACATCGAACAGAACGGCTACTGGCTGCCCGAGCGCCTGAAGCTGCACGGCGAAAACCTCGACGTCACCCTGGTGGTCAAGGACTGGCAACCCCGCCAGCTGGGACACTGATCCGATGCAAAGGC
This sequence comes from Pseudomonas putida, assembly GCF_001636055.1. NCBI lineage: Bacteria > Pseudomonadati > Pseudomonadota > Gammaproteobacteria > Pseudomonadales > Pseudomonadaceae > Pseudomonas > Pseudomonas putida. The sequence goes on along the minus strand of NZ_CP011789.1, from coordinate 1,436,772 downwards.
TCACCCTGCCCGCGCCGGCCAAGCTCAACCTGTGGCTGCACATTACCGGCCGACGCGCCGACGGCTATCACGAGCTGGAAACCGTGTTTCAGTTCCTCGATCACGCCGACCAGCTGAGCTTCGAGCTGCGCGACGATGGCCTGATCCGCCTGAACACCCAGATCGCCGATGTCCCCCACGACAGCAACCTGATCGTGCGCGCAGCGCGCAAGCTGCAGGAACAGTCCGGCACACCGCTGGGTGTCGACATCTGGCTCGACAAGGTCCTGCCCATGGGCGGCGGTATCGGTGGCGGCAGTTCCGATGCGGCCACTACCCTGCTCGCCCTGGATCATCTGTGGCAGCTCGACTGGCCGGTCGACCGCCTGGCTGCGCTGGGGCTGACACTGGGGGCCGATGTGCCGGTGTTCGTACGTGGTCATGCCGCCTTCGCCCAAGGCGTGGGCGAACAACTGACCCCGGTCGATCCGGAAGAACCCTGGTATGTCGTGCTGGTGCCGCAAGTGTCTGTCAGCACAGCGGAAATTTTTTCGCATCCAGAGTTGACACGTGATTCCCTCCCCCTTAAGATGCGCCCCGTTCCCGAGGGAAACAGTCGAAATGACTGCCAACCGGTGGTAGAGCAACGTTATCCAGAAGTTCGCAATGCGCTGAATTCGCTGGGTAAATTTACGGAAGCTCGAATGACCGGCACTGGAAGTTGCGTGTTTGGGGCCTTCCCAAGCAAAGCCGAAGCTGATAGAGTTCTGGCCCTTCTTTCAGAGACCCAAGCAGGGTTTGTGGCAAAAGGAAGCAATGTTTCGATGTTGCATCGCAAGCTGCAAAGTCTGATCAAGAAGTCGAGCGCATAAGCGTTCGCAGCAACAGATACAGGGGCGTCGCCAAGCGGTAAGGCAGCAGGTTTTGATCCTGCCATGCGTTGGTTCGAATCCAGCCGCCCCTGCCATTTTCCTTATACTCATCCAGGTTACCCTCAGCCTTCAGGTACTGCGCGTGTCCAAGATGATGGTCTTCACGGGGAATGCCAACCCCGATCTGGCTCGGCGTGTCGTACGTCAGCTGCATATCCCACTGGGTGATGTTTCTGTCGGTAAATTCTCCGACGGCGAAATCAGCACTGAGATTAATGAAAACGTCCGCGGTAAAGACGTCTTTATCATTCAGCCGACCTGCGCTCCGACCAACGATAATCTGATGGAACTGGTAGTGATGGCCGACGCCTTCCGCCGCTCCTCAGCTTCCCGAATCACCGCCGTGATTCCTTACTTCGGATACGCCCGCCAGGACCGCCGTCCGCGTTCGGCACGTGTAGCCATCAGCGCCAAAGTCGTCGCTGACATGCTCACTGTCGTGGGTATCGACCGTGTTCTCACCGTCGACCTGCACGCTGACCAGATCCAGGGTTTCTTCGATATTCCTGTCGACAACATCTACGGTTCGCCCGTACTGGTCGACGATATCGAAGACCAGCGTTTCGATAATCTCATGATCGTCTCCCCCGACATCGGTGGTGTGGTGCGTGCACGCGCCGTCGCCAAGTCGCTGGGTGTCGACCTGGGTATCATCGACAAACGCCGCGAGAAAGCGAACCACTCCGAGGTGATGCATATCATCGGCGACGTCGAAGGGCGCACCTGCATCCTGGTAGACGACATGGTCGACACCGCCGGCACCCTGTGCCACGCGGCCAAGGCCCTGAAAGACCACGGCGCTGCCAAGGTCTACGCCTATTGCACTCACCCGGTTCTGTCGGGTCGTGCGATCGAGAACATCGAGAAGTCGGTGCTCGACGAGCTGGTGGTGACCAACACCATCCCGCTGTCCGCCGCTGCTCAAGCCTGTGACCGTATCCGCCAACTGGATATCGCACCGGTAGTCGCTGAAGCGGTCCGCCGCATCAGCAACGAAGAATCGATCAGCGCGATGTTCCGCTAAGCGGAACGCACGCTGACGAAAAGCGCCCCGCCCCGGCATCGATGTCGGGGCGGGGCTTTTTTGCCATCCCCGTCCGGCGCTGGTCGCAAACGCCCTCGGGGGGCTATTTTGGAGAAACAAAATGACTGATTTCACCCTGAACGCCCAAGCGCGTACTGACCTGGGGAAAGGTGCGAGCCGCCGCCTGCGTCACTCGCTGAACATCCCTGCCGTTGTCTACGGTGGTAACAAGGACGCCGAGTCCCTGACCATCCTGGCCAAGGAAATCACCAAGCTGTTCGAAAACGAAGCTGCCTTCAGCCACGTTCTGGAACTGAACGTCGACGGCAAGAAGCAGAACGTCATCGTCAAGGCCCTGCAGCGCCACCCGGCCAAAGGCTTCATCATGCACGCCGACTTCGTTCGCGTCGTTGCTGGCCAGAAGCTGACCGCCAAGGTTCCGGTTCACTTCGTTGGTGAAGAAGCCCCGGTCAAGAAAGGCGGCGAGATCTCCCACGTAGAATCCGAGATCGAAGTTTCCTGCGAAGCCAAGGACCTGCCTGAGTTCATCGAAGTCGACCTGTCCAAGGCCGAAATCGGCACCATCATCCACCTGTCGGACCTGAAAGCTCCGAAAGGCGTAGAGTTCGTCGCTCTGGCCCACGGTGATGACAAAGCCGTTGCCAACGTTCACGCTCCACGCGTGTCCGCTGAAGCTGCTGAAGAAGGCGCTGCCGAGTAATCCACTCGCACGCCGGCGTTGATCGGGTTACAGTGCCGCGCGCACCGTAACCCACCAACTCCAAGGAAAGAGCCCCTGACGTGACCGCCATCCAGTTGATCGTCGGCCTGGGTAACCCCGGCCCCGAATACGAACAGACCCGGCATAACGCAGGGGCTCTTTTCGTTGAACGCATTGCCAGTGCCCAGCGCGTTTCGCTGTCCGCTGACAAAAAGTATTTTGGCCTGACGGCTAAGTTCAGCCATCAGGGCAACGATGTTCGCCTGCTGATTCCCACCACCTACATGAACCGCAGCGGCCAGTCCGTGGCGGCATTGGCCAATTTCTTCCGTATCAAGCCGGAAGCGATCCTGGTGGCACATGACGAACTCGACCTGCCTCCCGGCGTCGCCAAGCTCAAGCGTGGCGGCGGGCATGGCGGGCATAACGGCCTGCGCGACATCATCGCGCAGCTCGGTAACCAGAACGACTTCCACCGCCTGCGGCTTGGCATTGGCCACCCGGGCGACGCCAAACTGGTCTCCAACTTCGTCCTGGGCCGCGCGCCGCGCGCCGAGCAGGAGAAGCTCGACGCCAGCATCGATTTTGCCCTCGGCGTGCTGCCGGACGTGCTGGCCGGCGACTTCGCCAAGGCCATGCGCGAACTGCACAGCCAGAAGGCCTGACTTTCTAGAAAGGGGAATTCCCATGGGTTTCAATTGCGGCATCGTCGGCCTGCCCAACGTCGGCAAGTCCACCCTGTTCAACGCCCTGACCAAATCCGGTATCGCGGCGGAGAACTTCCCCTTCTGCACCATCGAGCCGAACAGCGGCATCGTGCCAATGCCCGACGCACGCCTGGCGGCGCTGGCCGAGATCGTCAAGCCGAACCGCATCCTGCCGACCACCATGGAATTCGTCGACATCGCGGGCCTGGTCGCCGGCGCCTCCAAGGGTGAAGGCCTGGGCAACAAGTTCCTCGCCAACATCCGCGAGACCGACGCCATCGCCCACGTGGTGCGCTGCTTCGAAGACGAGAACGTGATCCACGTCTCCAACAGCGTCGACCCCAAGCGCGACATCGAGATCATCGACCTCGAACTGATCTTCGCCGACCTCGACAGCTGCGAAAAGCAACTGCAGAAGGTCGCTCGCAACGCCAAGGGCGGCGACAAGGAGGCCCTGGCACAGAAGGCCTTGCTGGAAAAGCTGATCCCGCACTTCACCGAAGGCAAGCCTGCGCGCAGCCTGATGAAGCACATGGCTGACGATGAAAAGGCCGCGATCCGTGGCTTCCACCTGCTGACCAGCAAGCCGGTCATGTACATCGCCAACGTTGCCGAGGACGGCTTCGACAACAACCCGCACCTGGACGTGGTGAAAGCCATCGCCGAGGAAGAAGGCGCGGTCGTGGTGCCGGTGTGCAACAAGATCGAAGCGGAGATCGCCGAGCTGGAAGACGGTGAGGAGAAGGACATGTTCCTCGAGGCCCTCGGCCTTGAAGAACCCGGCCTGAACCGCGTGATTCGCGCCGGCTACGAGCTGCTCAACCTGCAGACCTACTTCACCGCCGGTGTGCAGGAAGTCCGCGCCTGGACCGTCCGCGTTGGCGCCACCGCCCCGCAAGCGGCCGGTGTCATCCACACCGACTTCGAGAAGGGCTTCATCCGCGCCGAAGTGGTCGCCTATGACGACTTCATCCAGTTCAAGGGTGAAAGCGGCGCCAAGGAAGCCGGCAAGTGGCGCCTGGAAGGCAAGGACTACATCGTCAAGGACGGTGATGTGATGCACTTCCGCTTCAACGTCTGATCGCGCTGCAGGAGCATTCGGTACGCCGCCTCACTCCCAGCCAATAAAAAACCGCGCCTTTGCGCGGTTTTTTATTGGCTATTGGAAGCCTCGATGGGCGAGGGCCGCTAGGCGAACATCACGGCTACTGTTAATGCAGCTGGAATTGACAAGTCCAATCCCCCCGCTTTATCCCGCCGGCATCAACCACCATCATTGAATCAACCGCTCCACTGTCGACCATTGACGCAAGCAACACTGCGAGGGCCCGCACATGACCAGCATTCCCCGCGACACCCTGCCATCCGCCCGCAATCTTCAGGCACGGCTGGAGCCGGTGTTCTACGCCCTGCTGCGCGGTGTACTGGGCATCGTCATGTTCACCCACGGGCTGCCCAAGCTGCTGGGTGACTCACATGGCTCGATGGCCGATCCGATGGCCAGCTCGACCCACCTCATCGGCAACGTGATGGGCCTGCCGTTCGCTGCCGAACTGGCGTTTCTGGTGATGCTGCTGGAAACCGTCGGCGCGCTGATGCTCGTCGTCGGCGTGCTGACCCGGCCCGTTGCCCTGGCCATGGCGGCGGAGATGGTCGGGATCAGCTACGCCCTCGGTCCGACCTGGCCGTGGGTGGACCGGGGCATCGAATATCCGGTGATCCTCGGCAGCCTGGCGTTGTACATGGCCATCCGGGGCGGCGGACGCTTTGCCTTGGACCACACGTTGTGGCACGGGCGCTAAGTGCAACACGGCCCGTTCAGGCAACGCTCGCATCCCCACCTGGCGCCTGGTCCATCGCCTGCAACAACTCGATGAACGCCTCGGCCTGGGGCGACAGCACATGACGGCGCAGGCTCACCACGCCGTCACGAATCTGCAGGGCTTCAAGGTCCGGTGAGATGTCCACCGGCTTGAGCTGATGCAATCGAGCCCCCTCCTCTGCCGCCAGACTCAATTGCAGCTGTGATGCACAGCCGATGGCATCGGACTGCAGGACGATATCCAGCAACGGCCGCCCGTTCTCGCACTCCACCGCCGGCAGGTAATCACGACGCCCCGAGTACTGCAGCACGAGGCTGCGCACACCGAAGGAGCACACCATCGGGAAGACGAGCAGTTGCTCGCGGGTAACACCTTCCTGGGTTGCCAGTGGATGGTCGTGACGGCAGAAAAAGCACCAGCTGCGCGGCTGCAACTGACGGATGCGGTAGTTGGGGTCGAGCTCGAAGCTTTGCGAACTGGCGATGAAAAACTCGATTTCTTCGGCCATCAAGCGCCTGTTGAGGTTTTCACGGGTATCGACGACGAAGTGCGCGTTGACCTGCGGTTGCAAGGCGATGAAGCGCGCCAGCGTGCGCGGCACCAGGCCGGCAGCCGGTGCCGGAGCGCAGCCGAAGTACAGCATGTCGCGATCAGCGCTGTTGAGGCGGCTGATCTTCTCACCGAGCTCTTGCGCCTTGCCGAGGATGTCCAGTGCATACGACAGCAGCAGTTGCCCCTGTGCTGTCGGCGGCAATCCCTTTTGCTCGCGCTCTAACAGCTTGCAGCCGGCCTGATGCTCGAGGGCCTGGATGCTGCGGCTGAAGGCCGGCTGCGAGAGGCTCACGGCCTGTGCCGCGAGGGAAAAACTCCGGTGATTCATCAAGGCAACGAAATGCCGGAGATTCCTCAGCTCGTAATGCATTTGATGCATGACCTCTTTTGCAAAAAGCAATTGTGTATGCGGGCGGGGAATCTTAGTCTTAAAGAACCAAAAAAAACAAACAAATATATTTTAATAACCAATTGGAATATATGTTGTTTGTTAATCCAGATGCGGCAGGACAGCCACCATGAGTATTGCGAAAGAAGACACTTCAGGAACTGAACGCGAGTACAGCGCCGATGTGCTGGTGATCGGTGGCGGCCCGGCCGGTGCGTGGGCGGCGATTGGCGCTGCCGCAAAGGGCGCCAAGGTCATCCTGGTCGACAAAGGCTATTGCGGCGCCTCCGGGGCTACTGCGCCCTCCGGCACTGCCGTGTGGTGTGTGGCGCCGGAGGCCGAAGCCCGCAAGGTCGCCAAAGCGAGCCGCTATGCCATGGGCGGCGAGCTGGCCGAGCCGCGGTGGATGGATCGCGTCCTGGAGCAGACCTGGCGCAATCTGGAGTTGCTCGCCGAATGGGGCTATCCGTTCCCGGTGGACGAACAGGGCCGCCAGCGGTGGGTGTCGCTGCAGGGCCCCGAGTACATGCGCCTGATGCGCAAGCGGGTCAAACAGGCGGGTGGGCGCATTCTCGATCACAGTCCGGCGCTGGAACTGCTGGTCGATGAGCACGGCCAGGTCAGCGGCGCCACCGGCATCAGCCGGCAGAAGCAGCAGCGCTGGAGCGTGCGTGCCGGGGCAGTAGTGCTGGCCACCGGTGGCGTGGCTTTTCTCAGCAAAGCGCTGGGCTGCAATGTGCTGACGGGCGACGGCCACCTGATGGCTGCCGAAGCAGGCGCGGAGTTTTCCGGGATGGAGTTCTCCAATGCCTATGGCCTGGGGCCAGCCTTCGCCTCGGTGACCAAGTCGGCGCTGTACTCCTGGGCCACGTTCTACCATGCCGATGGCCGTGAGATCGAAGGGGCAGGCTCGGCGCGTGGTCGCGGTGTGATCGCCAAGACCTTGATGAACGAGCCGGTGTTCGCCTGCATCGACCGCGCCGATGCCTCTACCCGCCAATGGATGCGCTCGGCGCAACCGAACTTCTTCCTGCCCTTCCAACGCATGGGGCTCGATCCGTTCAGCGATCGCTTCCCGGTGACCTTGCGCCTGGAAGGCACCGTGCGCGGCACCGGTGGCCTGCGTATCTGCAACGACCAGTGCGCCACCTCGGTACCCGGGCTGTATGCCGCTGGCGATGCTGCAACCCGCGAACTCATCTGCGGCGCCTTCACCGGCGGCGGCAGCCGTAACGCCGCCTGGGCGCTGTCCTCCGGGCTATGGGCCGGGGCCGGGGCCGCCGAATTCGCCCGCGACCAGCGCGGCAGCGCCATGCGCCGCCTGCTACAGTCCGGTACGGTCGGGCTGCGAGGGCAAGGCAAGCATGCCTTCGACCCGGAAGCGACGATCCGCGCCGTCCAGGCCGAAGTCTTCCCGTACGAACGCAACTGGTTCCGCCAGGGCGACCGACTCGACGCTTCGCTTGGCCGCCTCGACCCGCTGTGGCAGCAGCTGCGCCAGGCCGCGCCCGCCAGCCCCGAACACCTGCTGCGCGCCCGTGAAGCGGCCGCCCTGCTTGCCACCTCACGCTGGATGTACCGCAGCGCCCTGGCCCGCACCGAAAGCCGAGGCATGCACCGGCGCGACGATCATCCCCGGCTCGACCCCGAGCAGCGTCACCGCCTCATCAGCGGCGGCCTCGACGAGGTCTGGACCGCACGCGAAACACTCGGCCCCGCCGACCACAGCCTGCTGCCGGAGAAAGCCGCATGATCGAACTGATCAGTGCCGACCGCTGCACCGGCTGCAACATCTGCGTGCTGGTATGCCCGACCGACGTGTTCGAAGCGATGCCCGGCCAGGCACCGCTGATCGCGCGGCAATCCGAGTGCCAGACCTGCTTCATGTGCGAGGTCTACTGCCCGGAAGATGCGCTGTTCGTCTCGCCACTGGCCGATGAACAGGCCGCAGTGGACGAACAGCAATTGACCGCACAGGGCCTGCTCGGCGGTTACCGCGAAGCCCTCGGCTGGGGCAAGGGGCGTCACTCGACCGCCGCCCTTGATGAAAGCTACCAGTTCATCAAAGGCATCTAGAGGCTGTCGCCGCGGGATCACCTGCGCCGTTTCAAGCCGTCCATGCCGGCGGGCAACTGGGCATCGGGGAAATGCGTCGAGAGCGTTGTCTCGCGCCACTGCTCCAGCTCTTCGGCACGCGCGCGCTCGTCGAGCCCATACACGTACAACGCATCGCCACCGAGCAGCAGGCGCAACGGCAGGTCGTCGCGGCGCGACAACTGCACGATCAGTTCGGCGATCTTCTGCGGGTCACCCACTTCGTTGCCACCGTAGCCCGCCAGCAGGCGCAGCACATGGCCGACGGTCACATCGTAGTCTTCCAGCATGCCCTCGAGCGGACGCTTGGCCTCGCTCGCCCAGTCGGTGCGCATGCCACCGGGCTCGAGGGTGCAGACCTGGATGCCCAGCGGCGTGACTTCCTTGGCCACCACATCGCTGAAACCACCCACCGCCCACTTGGCCGCCTGGTAGGCCGAAAGGCCGGGCGTCGAGGTGCGCCCCCCCACCGAAGACACCTGGAAGATATGGCCGCTACGCTGCTTGCGCATCACCGGCAGAACTGCACGCGTCAGGTTGACGACACCGAACAGGTTGGTCTCGACCTGCGCACGAAAGTCATCCGCAGCCATCTGCTCGAACGGCGCGGTATGGCCATAACCCGCATTGTTGACCAGCACATCGAGGCGGCCAAAGGCATCGAGCGCAAGTTGCACCGCCTCCTGCGCGGCCTGCTCGTCGGTGACGTCCAGGGCGACGACCCGCACGTGCTGCTCGCCGTACTGCGCCACCAGATCGTCCAGGCGCCGTGGGTCACGGGCGCCAGCGACCAGAACATCGCCGTTGCGCAGTACTGCTTCACTGATGGAGCGACCCAGGCCACGGGCCGCACCGGTTACAAGCCAGACTTTGGACATGATTCGACTCCTTCGCCGATGCATATGAGTGATTAATCACTCATTTAAAAGGTATAAAAAAACCTGTCAGCGTCCCCCAAGGGCCGCCCACAGGGCATTGAATCCAGCCGTACGATAAGCCTCGGCCTGATCGGGTGACTGCTTGATGAACTCCATGGCTGTCTCGGCCATGGACACGAACATCGCGCCATAGAACGCCTGCGCCTGCTCTGCCGGCAACCCGCTGGAAGCGGTGCGCTCGCGCAGCAGTGCCCCCACCTCATCGAAACCCTCGCTGCCTGCGGCACGGTGCTCGGCATCGATGCGTCCGCTGACACTCAACTGGCGCAGAGCCTCGCGTGCCGCAGGGCTACCGATACCCCAGTCGACGTAACCGTTCCAGGCATGTCGAATAGCGGCCTCGGTCGTCGCGTTACGGGGAAAGTCAGCCATCATGGCCAGGCGCAGACCGGCCTTGAGCTCCAGGTACAAGGCGTTGAGCAGCACGTCCTTGTTTTCGAAGTAGGTGAACACTGTCCCCTCGGCCACACCCGCCAGCCGCGCAATGCGCGCGGTAGTGGCACTCAGGCCATCCTCGGCGAGCGCCTGGCTGGCGGCGGCGAGGATGGCGTTGCGCTTGTCGTGACTGCGGGGACGGGCCATGGCGATGTGGACACTTAACTGAGTGAGCGCTCAATCATATTCATATTCGCCTCGAACGCAAGTCCTCCCGACCTGCGGTACCCTTGCCGACCCAGCGCAAAGAGCACGGCAGCGTCACCGATCAGCCGTTGCGGAACAGGAAGCTGTAGGCGTTGAGCGCCGGCACACCGCCCAGGTGCGCATACAGTACCCGCGAACCTTCGGGGAACTCCCCATCGCGCACCCTACCGATCATCCCCGCCATCGACTTGCCCTCGTACACAGGGTCAGTCAGAACACCCTCCAATCGGCCACACAGGCGGATCGCCTCCAGCGTGCCCTCGTTCGGCAGCCCGTATTCGGGATAGGCATAGCGGGTATCGAGCACCACATCGTCCTCGGTGATCTCGCGCCCCAGGTCTACCAGCTCGGCGGTGTGACGAGCGATGCGCAGGATCTGTGCCTTGGTCTGCTCCGGTTTGGCTGACGCGTCGATGCCGATCACCCGCTGCGAGCGGCCATCGGCGGCAAAACCGACCACCATGCCCGCCTGGGTGCTGCCGGTGACCGAACAGACCACGATGTAGTCGAACTTGAAGCCCAGCTCCGCCTCCTGCTGGCGCACCTCTTCGGCAAAGCCGACAAAGCCCAGCCCGCCGTAGGGATGCTCGGAGCACCCTGCCGGAATCGGGAACGGCTTGCCGCCCTTGGCGCGAACATCAGCCATTGCCTGCTCCCAGCTGGGGCGGATACCGATGTCGAAGCCCGCGCTGTCGAGCCGCACATCGGCGCCCATGATGCGCGACATCTCGATATTGCCGACGCGGTCATACACAGCGTCGGAGTAGTTCACCCAGTTTTCCTGCACCAGCACGCACTTCATGCCCAGGTGCGCGGCCACTGCGGCGACCTGACGTGTCTGGTTCGACTGAATGCCGCCGATCGACACCAAGGTGTCACAGCCTTGTGCCAGCGCTTCAGGGATCAGGTATTCGAGCTTGCGTGTCTTGTTGCCACCAAAAGCCAGGCCGCTGTTGCAGTCCTCGCGTTTGGCATAGAGCTCGACCTTGCCGCCCAAGTGGGCACTCAAGCGCTTGAGCGGGGTGATTGGGGAGGGTCCGAAGGTCAGCGGATAACGCGTGTAGCGACTCAGATTCATGGCTGTGCTCCCAATTGCGAAACGCGCGGATCGCGGGCTCCGATAGCGTCAATGCTAGGGAGGTTGGCCAAAAAACGGGTTGCAAGTTTTCCCTGAATTTCGAGCTATTGTTTTATTGAACGATGATTTCACATCACTTTGTTGTGAGGATCAGGTATTGAAAGCAACAAATGAACGCAAGCAAAAGAAACCGTCTCTCTCCGGCCCGCCACAGCTCGACCGTATCGACCGCGCGATCCTGCGCGCCCTGCAGCAGGACGCCTCGATCGCCAACGTGGCCTTGGCCGACAAGGTCAAGCTCAGCGCCCCGGCCTGCCTGCGACGGGTCGAACGCTTGAAGCAGGCGGGGTTGATCAAGGGCATCGTCGCCCTACTGGACAGCGAACGCCTCGATGCAGGGATGGTGGTGCTGATAGGCGTGGTGCTCGACCGCTCCACCCCGGAATCCTTCGCCGCGTTCGAAGCGGCCGCGCAGAAGGTCTCCGGGTGCATGGAGTGCCATGTGGTGACGGGGGAGTTCGACTACTTCATGTTGCTGCGCACACGCGACAGCCAAAGCTTCAACCGCCTGCACGCCGAACAGTTGCTGTACCTGCCAGGAGTACGCCAGATCCGATCGTTCATGGGCTTGCGCCAGGTGCTTTCGACGACACGAATCGTGTTGTAGAGGGGAGATTGCGCTGTTCTTTTCGCCAGCAAGCCCGCGAAGAGAACAGCGCAGTCGGTGATCAACACGCCCAAGGCACTGGCGCCTCAGGCTCGATGCCATAGCGCGCGATGGCATCGGCACACCGCTGGCGTTGCAACACACCTTCATCGGCCAGGCTCGAAAGCGCCGCCAGCACGATCTGTCGACTGTCGACCTCGAAGAAGCCACGCAGCTGCTCACGGCTGTCGCTGCGCCCGAAGCCATCGGTGCCCAAGGCAACGAAACGATCCTGCACATACGGCGCAACCAGATGCGGCCAGGCGCAGACATAATCGGTCGCGGCGATCACCGGCGCGCCCTTGGGCAGGCACTGCACCAAGTGACTGGCCCGCGCCGGTTCCTGCGGATGCAGCCGGTTCCAGCGCTCCACCTCCCGTGCCTCGCGCGCCAGCTCGCTGAAACTGGTGGCGCTGAACACTTCGCTGGCCACGCCCCAGTCCTGTGCCAACAGGCGTGCCGCCGCCTGCACCTCGCGCAGGATCGTGCCTGAGCCCAGCAACCGTACCTTGCCAGTTGCCCCCTCCGGCATGTGCTGCTCCAACCGGTAGAGCCCCCGGATGATATCGCCTTCGACCCCATCCGGCAGGCTGGGCTGTGGATAACTTTCGTTCATCAGGGTGACGTAGTAGAACGCGTCTTCCTGCGCTTCGAGCATGCGCCGCATGCCGTGGTCGAGGATCACCGCGAACTCACCGGCAAACGCCGGATCGTAGGCACGGCAGTTGGGCACGGTCGAGGCGATCAGCAGGCTGTGGCCGTCCTGGTGCTGCAGCCCTTCGCCACCCAGGGTGGTACGCCCAGCGGTAGCGCCCAGCAGGAAACCACGGGCGCGCTGGTCGGCGGCAGCCCAGATCAGGTCGCCGATGCGCTGGAAGCCGAACATCGAGTAGTAGATGTAGAACGGCAGCATCGGCAGGCCATGGGCGGAATAACTGGTGGCCGCCGCCACCCACGAGCTGATCGCCCCCGCCTCGCTGATGCCTTCTTCAAGGATCTGCCCGTCCAGCGCCTCGCGGTAGCAGAGGATCGAACCGATGTCTTCGGGCTCGTAGCGCTGGCCGACGCTGGAATAGATACCGATCTGCTTGAACAGGTTGGCCATGCCGAAGGTACGCGCCTCGTCGGCGACGATAGGCACTACCCGCGGCCCGAGCTGGCGGTCCTTGAGCAGCCCGCCGAGCATGCGCACGAAGGCCATGGTGGTGGACATTTCCTTGCCATCGGCCTGGGTGGCGAACGCCGCGTAGCTGGCCAGCGCTGGCACCGGCAGCCCCTCGGCCTGGCGTGGTCGCGACGGCAGGTAACCGCCCAGTGCCTGGCGACGTGCATGCAGATAGCGCATCTCGTGGCTGTCGTCGGCGGGCTTGTAGAAGGCCAGGGACTCGGTCTGCTCATCGCTCAATGGCAGGTTGAAGCGATCGCGGAAGGCCATGAGCGCCTCGCGGTCGAGCTTCTTCTGCTGATGCGTGGTCATCTTGCCCTGCCCCGCCTCCCCCATGCCGTAGCCTTTCTTGGTCTGCGCCAGTACCACGGTCGGGCGACCATCGCCTTGCTGGGCGGCATGGTAGGCGGCATGGATCTTCACCATGTCGTGACCACCGCGCTTGAGCCGGTCGATCTGCTCGTCGCTCATGCCCTGGGCCATCCGGGCCAGCGCCTCGCTCTGGCCGAAGAAATGCTCGCGGTTGTAGCGCCCATCCTTGGCGGCGAAGGTCTGAAACTGCCCATCGACGGTGGCCGACAGCGTGCGCTCCAGCTCGCCGCTTGCATCGCGGGCGAACAGGCCATCCCAATCCGATCCCCAGACCAGCTTGATCACCCGCCAGCCAGCACCGCTGAACAGTGCCTCCAGCTCATCGATGATGCGCCCGTTACCACGTACCGGGCCGTCCAGGCGCTGCAGGTTGCAGTTGACCACCCACACCAGGTTATCCAGGCGCTCGCGCGCCGCAAGAGTGAGCGCCGACATGCTTTCCGGTTCATCCATCTCGCCGTCGCCGAATACCCCCCACACGCGCCGCCCAGCGCCCTGACGCAGGCCGCGGTGCTCCAGGTAGCGCATGAAGCGCGCCTGGTAGATCGAACTGATCGGCCCGATGCCCATGGAGCCGGTCGGAAACTGCCAGAAATCAGGCATCAGCCAGGGATGTGGATAACTCGACAGGCCCTGCACATCGCGGCGCCGTGCAGTGATTTCCTGTCGATAGTGCTCCAGCTGCTCAACCTGCAAGCGGCCCTCGAGGAAGGCCCGGGCGTAGACACCCGGCGCAGAGTGCGGCTGGAAGAACACCAGGTCGCCCGTGCCCGGCGTATCGCCGCCACGGAAGAAGTGGTTGAAGCCGACCTCGAACAAGTCGGCAGCACTGGCGTAGCTTGCAATATGACCGCCCAGCTCGCCGTAGGCCTGGTTGGCGCGCACCACCATGGCCAGCGCGTTCCAGCGCATGATCGAGGCCAGACGCTCCTCGGTCGCCAGATCGCCCGGAAAGGCCGGCTGCTGCTCGACGCCGATGCTGTTGATATAGGGCGTGCCATGCCCTGGCTGCCAGCCCACGGCATGATGCCGCGCCAGCGCCGCAAGCCTGTCGAGCAGAGCCCGCGTGCGCGGCGCGCCTTCGTGTTCGAGCAGCGACAGTAACGCGTCGCGCCACTCATCCAGGCCCTGGGTGTCGATGTCGTCCTCGGCGGACGGCTCGCGCAACGATCCTGCAGCTTGATGGATGCTCATGACAGCACTTGCACCTCGGTGTACTTGTTGGAGGGGGACGGTTTCAGACCGCCAGGAAGCGTTCCTCGAGAATTCGCTTGACCAGCATCCGCGCGACATCGACGACCTGCTCGACCTGTGTCACGGGCGAGCCCTGGCGATTGATCGCGGGATCGAGCTGCAGGCAGCGCAGCTCATGGCCACACACTGAGCCTAGCCATGCCAGGCGCACCTGCCCGTCGCTCTCGAGGTCCAGCAGGTAGCAACGCTTGGAGACCGCTCGCAACAGGGCGCTGGCCTCGCACGCCGACTCGGCGGCAAGCGTGCGCTGCCCATCGCCTGCTGCCAGCCAGTTGGCCTGCAGGCCGTCCATGTCCTGCACGTGCAGATGGGCAACTTCGTTCCAGCCCTCAAGCGCAGCGTGCAACCCGATGCTCAGAATCTCGGGCAACGCTGCACTGGACACCACCACCACCGCCACGTCCTGCGATGGCGCCTTCACCCACCTTGCGAACCTGGAAATCGTCAGCATGGCCTGCTCCCTCTCGTCGGGTCTGTGCGCATGAAACCTGCTCCAGAACGATACTCAGCGCACGATTGAATTTCATACCTATTCTTACCCTTGAACAGGAACAACCTTCCAAGCTTCAAGCCCCAACTGAAGGCTGTCCCGTCATGGCTTCGTAAAGCAGGCAATCATCCCGGCAGCCGCACAAACCTGACGGCAAGCGGGCTACACACCAGACCGAGGAAACGCGATGAAAGAGCCCGCCAAGCCCATCGAGGTCAACACCCACGAACGCAAGATCCTGCGCGCACTGCAAGCCAACGGCCGAATCAGCAACGCGGAACTGGCGAAGAAGGTCGGGCTGAGCACCACCGCGTGCTGGAACCACACCAAACGGCTGTTCGATGCGGGCGTGATCAAGGGGGTGCATGCCCACGTCGATCCGAACGTGCTGCAGCAGGGCACCGTGGTGCTCATCGGCGTGGTGCTGGATCGCTCCACCCCCGAGAGCTTCGCCGCGTTCGAAGCGGCCGCGCGCAACCTGCAGCAGGTGCTGGAGTGCTGGCTGGTGGCGGGGGATGTGGACTACTTCCTGAAGATCCGCGTGCGTGACCTGCCGGCCTTCAACCACCTGCACAATACGCAGATCATCGCCCTGCCTGGGGTGCGGCAGGTGCGGACCTTCTTCGTGCTCAACGAGGTGAAATCGGGCGGTCTCATCTCGATCTGAGGCAACGCCACCCGCCTTGGTAAACCGTCCCAGGCGTGCATCCATTCCTTCTTTTTCGAGCTGTGCCCCGACGCTCTAATGCCGGGAGCGGTTCGTCGAAGACGCTCCGCTTCCCCCAGGAACGGAGCGTCCCATGCCACTCATCAAAGCATCCATGCAATTGCCGGTTCTGGCGGTGGCCTTGCTGTACACCGGGCTCGCCAGTGCACAGCCTGCCGACCCGCAGGCCGAGACCCTGCAACTGGAGCGCCGTGCCGAACAATGCGCACCGCATCTGGAGAGTCTTGAGCGGCTGCTCATCGACAAGATCCATGGCCTGGAGCCCACCATGGGTGAAAGGCTGCGACAGATTCCCGAAATCGAACGTCGTATAGCACACCTTCACCAGCAGCTGGACCAAGAGCGCCAGGACTACGAAAAAGTGTCGTGGCGCCCTGAGCACCGCATACGTCTGGAAGCGCTTGAAAACGAAATCTGGAACAACCAGAGCGCCATCCACTCGACCCGGCTCGACGAGCGCAACCTGACGGTGATGAAACCGGCACTCAGCAGCACCCGCCAACAACAGAGTGCCCTACTCCAGCAACTGGACGCATTCACCGCCGCACGCCATGACTGTGAACACCCCCAACGCGGCCCTCAGTGCTACGCCGAGGAGGTCCTGCCTCTGCACCCTCTGCTGAAGTCGGCACTCGACGACACCCATGCGCTGCTCGAAACGCTCTGGTCACCGCTCAGTGACGTTGCCTTCTATTCGATGGCATGGATCGACGACTGCGCGGCAACAGCCCCCCCTGGATTCGGGCAACAGACATCCCCCTGGTTCCACGCCCCCGCTGGATAGTTCTCCCAATTCACAGAAGAGGTCCACCATGTCTGAACTTACCCCATTCATCAGCCGCAGAGCCCTGATCGAAAAAAACATCCGTCAGGAACTGGCAACCCATGGCGCATCCCAACCGTTGAACCTGCCAACCGTCGACAGCCCGCTCGTGACTCACTATGTGAACAGGATCGAAGGCTCCTACGACTCATCACGCGCGAAGATCGATACGGATCACGCCATCGACCTGCTCTACATCGCCTACAACACCACGCCCCAACGCAACGGCGACATCCGCGTCAAGATCAGCAGCATCATGAACAACCTGATCAAAGCGCAGCAGGAGAGCGAACGCCAGATCAAGGCCGCCAGCAATGCCGCCAGCCGTCTCACCCGCAAGCTCAACCGCGGCCTGACCGGCTGGACCGCCGCCAAGGAAACCGGTGACATCGCGCAGATCAAGCGCTTCGTAAACAAAGAACTGATGGAGATGGCCAACGAGATCAAAAACTCGGCCATGGCGGTCAACGCGAGCCTGCAAACCATCGTCGACCGCTACGATTGCATCATCGATGACACCCACGAAGTGACTGCCAGCAGCGAAATGGCCTTGAGCACGACACTTGAGGCCAACGAAAAAATTCGCCAGGAAATTCTTCAGCACAAGGCTCGCAGCAAACAACTGGAATCGCTGATAGCCGACATGCAACAACAGGTCAAGCGCTACGAGTCACTCGCCCGCGACTATGCAAATCAAGCCAAGTCTTCCGAGGAGCGCGCCTTCTGGGCAGGCATCCTGCGTGGTGCTGCGCAGGTGATATCGGCCGCCATGCCACTGGCGGCCATGGCTGCCAGCGGCGGCAGCTCGTCTCTGGTCGCCGCTGCCTCAGTCGCCGCAGGCGTCGGAAAAGGCGCCAACGGTGCCCAGGGCAACGCCACTGGCGACCTCATCCGCCTGAAGAAAGAGCGCTCCGAGCATCGCGCCGAACTGGCGTTGATAAAGGAGGAGGTGGACAAACTGCAGACGTCGATCTCAGGTTATCAGGCGCAGAAAGGCAAGGAGGCCGACACCGGCAAACTCAAGGTGCTGGAGAACCGGATCACCGAAGCCGAAGGGCTTCTGGCCAAGGCCAAGGCCAAGCACCAGGAGGCCAAGGAGCACCTTGGATCACTGGAGTCCGCGCTCCAGGCTCTGGCCTCGGCAGCCGGTGATATCAGCGATGCCAGCCGGGCACAGGCCAACAACCTGCGCCAGATGCAGCTGCAGATGCTCGATAATGCCGACAAGTACGAGACCGCCAGGCGCGAACAGGCAGCCGAACTGCTGGAAGTTTCCGTGCTGATGGCAGGCAAGGGCAGCGAGCAGGAGATCATCGAGCTGGCGATCAGGTCACTGAACCTGAGCGTGAGCGCCCTCAAGCGCACCCGTGAAATCGTCGTGGAAATAGCGTTCTTCTTCCGCTCGTTCTGCGACTTCATGGAGGTCATCCGCCAGGATGCCCAAGAGCAGATCGAAGAGTTCGAAGATGCCGAAGACATCGACTCGAGTCGCGACTACCTCTTTTCGCAATTGTGTGAGTCCACCGACGCATTCTTCATCAGCCAGACCGGGCAGTGGATCGCCGTCGGCATTGTCTCCGATCATTTCGCCCTGACATTCAAGGACGGCTGGAGCAAGCTCAACAAACTGTCCGGAAAGTACATCACCAACGATGAACTGCCCGCCTATCTCACCGAGGCGGCGGGCAAGCTGGACATGATCGCAGCCGATCGCAATGCCGCCAGCCACGAGCGTCAGGTGTACCTGGAAAACTACCGTAACGAACTCAACGCCGATTAATGGCCGCCCGGCGGGGGCAAATAATCAGTTCAGAAAATCGTGAACTGATTATTTGCCCCCGCCGATTTTTCCCCTTGGCACGTCTCTCCAGAATCGCCTCACCACAATCACAATAACCGTGAGGCCACTCCCGTGGACCAGACCCTCCAGGTACGGCAAGCTGCCGCCGACCTCGTCGACGCCTTTGCCAGTAACGACACCGCCCGCTATTTCGCCTGTTTCAGCGAAGACGCCACCTTCCTGTTCCATACGCTGCCCCACCCGCTGCTGTCTCGGCGCGCCTATGAAGACCTTTGGGCTCAGTGGCAAGCCGACGGCTTTGCCGTGCTCGACTGCGCGTCGAGCAATGCCCACGTGAGCCTGCAGGGCGATCTGGCGATCTTCATGCACGACGTGGCCACACGCATTCGCATTGCCGAGCAGGAACAGGCGCTGAACGAGCGCGAGACCATCGTGTTCCGCCTGCAAGGCGAGCGCTGGCTGGCGTGCCATGAACACCTGTCGGTCGCCTCCTGCACCTGACTTTCGACAACGGCCTTGCCGCACTGCCATCGCACCAACAACAAAGCCCACAGGCCAACAACACTCGCGCTGGAGCATCACCATGAGCCACTCGACCGGTATCGAGACCAATGGCGTCGAACAGATCCCCGACGATCAACGCGACGCCACCCCGCTTGACCTGTTCCGCCTGATCTTCGGCGGTGCCAATACCTTCGCCACCGCCGTGCTCGGCAGCTTCCCGGTACTGTTCGGGCTGTCCTTCCAGGCGGGGCTGTGGGCGATCCTGCTCGGCGTCGGTGTCGGTTCGCTGATCCTTGCCCCCATGGGGCTGTTCGGCGCACTCAACGGCACCAACAACGCCGTCTCGTCGGGCGCGCATTTTGGCGTACACGGACGCATCGTCGGCTCGTTCCTGTCGCTGCTGACCGCCGTGGCGTTCTTTTCGTTGTCGGTGTGGAGCTCGGGCGATGCCCTGATCGGCGGCGCCAAGCGCCTGGTCGGGCTGCCCGAAACCGACCTCACCCTGGGTCTGGCCTATGGCCTGTTCGCAGTGCTGGTACTGGTGGTATGCATCTTTGGTTTCCGCTTCATGCTGTGGGTCAACAAGATTGCGGTATGGGCTTCGAGCCTGCTGTTCCTGCTCGGCATCGCCGCCTTCGCCGGCCCGTTCGACGCGGGCTTCGCCGGCAGCGTCAATCTCGGCCAGCCGGGCTTCTGGGCCGCCTTCGTTGGCGCCGCGATCCTCGCCATGAGCAACCCGGTGTCCTTCGGCGCGTTCCTCGGTGACTGGTCACGCTACATCCCGCGCCAGACCCCGAAATCGCGCATCATGCTGGCGGTGATCCTGGCCCAGGCCGCGACCCTGATCCCGTTCCTGTTCGGTCTGTGCACCGCGACCCTGGTGGCCAGCCAGGCGCCGGACTACATCGCCGCCAACAACTATGTCGGCGGCCTGCTGGCGATCTCGCCGGCCTGGTTCTTCCTGCCGGTGTGCCTGATTGCCGTGATCGGTGGCATGTCCACCGGTACCACCGCGCTGTACGGCACCGGGCTGGATATGTCCAGCGTGTTCCCACGCCTGCTCAGCCGCGCGGCCGCCACCCTGCTGATCGGTGTGCTGGCGATCGCCTTCATCTTCATCGGCCGCTTCGCCTTCAACCTGGTGCAGAGCGTGTCGACCTTCGCCGTGCTGATCATCACCTGCACCAGCCCGTGGATGGTGATCATGATCCTCGGCCTGATCACCCGCCGTGGCTTCTACCACGCCGACGACCTGCAAGTGTTCACCCGCGGCCAGCGTGGCGGGCACTACTGGTTCCTGCACGGCTGGAACTGGCGCGGCATGGGCGCCTGGATCCCCAGCGCCGCCGTGGGCCTCTGTTTCGTCAACCTGCCGGGACAGTTCGTCGGCCCGCTCGGTGACCTGGCTGGCGGCATCGACCTGAGCCTGCCGGTCACCCTCGGCATCGCCGGCGTGCTGTACCTGATCCTGCTCAACCTGTTCCCCGAACCTGCCGGTGTCTACGGCCCGCGCGGCCCGCGCTGGGTACGTTGCAAAAGCGCTCCCGTGACACCCGTGACCACTGCCGAAATGGCCTGACTGGAACCCCGACCATGACCACTCCCCATTACATCGACGGCCGCTGGGTCGAAGGCCAAGGCAACGACAGCATCAGCGTCTACGATCCCTCTCTGGGCGCACCTTTCGCCGAGCTGAGATCGGCCAGCAGCGCCCAGGTCGACGAGGCGGTGCAAGCCGCACGCCGTGCCCTGCCCGCCTGGAAGAGCCGCCCGGCCGCCGAGCGCGCGGCCCTGCTACGCGGATTTGCCGAGCAACTCGGTGCCCGCCGCGAAGAACTGATCGCGCTGCAGATGCGCAACAATGGCAAGCCACGGCACGAGGCCGAGATCGATCTGGACGACGCGGTGGCAACCTTCGCTTACTACGCCGAGCTCGCCGAACAACTGCCGCAGAAGAACCGCGACGTCCCCCTGGCCGCTCCAGGCTTTACCGCGCGTACCCGCCTGGAAGCCGTCGGCGTGGTCGGGCTGATCGTGCCGTGGAACTTCCCGCTGGTGACCAGCGCCTGGAAGCTCGCCCCGGCCCTGGCCGCCGGCTGCACCGTGGTGCTCAAGCCTTCGGAGATCACCCCACTGATCGAACAGGCCTACGGCCAGATCGCCCAACAGCTTGGGCTGCCGGCCGGGGTGCTGAACATCGTCAACGGCAAGGCCGAGACCGGCGCGGCGCTGAGTGGCCACAACGGCCTGGACAAGCTGTCGTTCACCGGCAGCAATGCCGTCGGCAGCCAGGTCATGCGTAGCGCCGCAGCCCAGTGCCGGCCAGTGACACTGGAGCTGGGCGGCAAGTCGGCGATCGTTGTGTTCGACGACTGCGACCCAGACCAGGCGGTGGAGTGGATTGTCGCCGGCATCACCTGGAACGCCGGGCAGATGTGCTCGGCCACCTCGCGCCTG
Organism: Pseudomonas putida; assembly: GCF_001636055.1. NCBI lineage: Bacteria > Pseudomonadati > Pseudomonadota > Gammaproteobacteria > Pseudomonadales > Pseudomonadaceae > Pseudomonas > Pseudomonas putida. Next base: position 1,415,595 of record NZ_CP011789.1, on the reverse strand, counting down.
CTGGTGCAGGACGGTATCGCCGACACGCTGCTACCACGGCTGCAGGCGGCGCTGGAGAAACTGCGCGTGGGCAACCCGCTGGTCGAGGAAGTGGAGATGGGACCGCTGACCAGCCAGGCGCAGTGGCTCAAGGTCGCCGGCTATTTCGCCACCGCGCGCGAGGAAGGGCTGAAGTGCCTGGCCGGAGGCAAGGCGTTGGACGCAGAGGGTTGGTTCGTCAGTCCGACACTGTACGTCGATGTGCCCGAGACCAGCCGCTTGTGGAGCGAAGAGATTTTCGGCCCGGTGCTGTGCGCACGCCGGTTCACCACCGAGGAACAAGCGATCGCCCAGGCCAACGACAGCCGCTTCGGCCTGGTAGCCACGGTCTGCTCAGCGGACCTCGAACGCGCCGAGCGCGTGGCTGATGCGCTGGAGGTCGGGCATGTATGGATCAATTCGGTGCAGGCGGTGTTCGTCGAAACTTCATGGGGGGGCACCAAGGGCAGCGGGATCGGGCGCGAGCTTGGGCCTTGGGGATTGTCGGGGTATCTGTCGGTGAAGCACGTGACGCGGTGCGTAGGCTGAGGTCTCGGTGATGCAGTTGGGGCTGCCTTGCAGCCCATCGCGGGACCCGCCCGCTCCCACACTGATCGGGGCATGCGCAGAGGGTGGACGGATATCCCACTAAATCTGTGGGAGCGGGCGGGTCCCGCGATGGGCCGCAAAGCGGCCCCATTTGTGTCACACCGACTCGTCAACCGCCCGCGTCCCTTCCTGCAGCAACACCATGCTCTGCGGCGACGACAGTGCGATGCCTTCCTCGCGCAGGCGCCCGAGAATGGCGAACAGCAGGTCGCTGCGCGCGCCCGACACCTGCCGCGGCCCGGCCACGTAGCCGCTGGCGCTGAGCACCATGCCGCTGGCGGTCAAATCCTTGAAGGTTACCGACGGCGCCGGGGCATCGAGGATCGCCTCGTGGTCGCGATAGGCCTGCAGCAGCAGCTCGCGCACGTGGTTGGCATCGGTCTCCAGGGGCAGGGTCAGGGTCACACCGACCACCCCCAGGGCGTTGGCCATGGTGACGTTGCGCACGTTCTGGGAGATGAACTGCGAGTTGGGCACGATCACCGTCGAACGGTCGGACATCTGGATCTCGGTGGCGCGCACGTTGATGCGCCGGATGTCACCTTCCACCCCCGCCAGGCTGACCCAGTCGCCCACTTTCACCGGACGTTCGGTGAGCAGGATCAGGCCGGAGATGAAGTTCTGCACGATCTGCTGCAAACCGAAACCGATACCCACCGACAGCGCACTGACCACCCAGGTCAGGCTGGTCAGGTTGATGTGCAGGGTCGACATCACCAGCATGGCCAGGAACAGGAAGCCCAGGTAGCCAACCAGCGTCACCAAAGAGGCACGCATGCCAGCGTCCATGTCGGTTTCCGGCAACAGACGCTCGCTTAGCCAGCGCTTGACCACACGGATGGCGAACAGCCCGCCGAAGAAGATCGCCAGCGCCAGGAAGATATCCTGGGGCACGATGTTCAGATTGCCGAGGATCTTGCCACCGCTACCATCCCAGTCGGCCAGGCTCAGCAGCAGCTCGCCGGGGCTGGTGCCCGAGGGCATGAAGGCCAGCAACGCGGCGATGAACAGCAATACGGTCCGACCGATACCGGCCAGTACCGTGCTGGCCTGGGCCTGGTGACGCTGCTGCAGGCCTAGCGCCGAGGCCAGCGCCAGCCCACCGGGCTGACGCGGCGACAGCAAGGTTTCGCAGAGGTCGCCGAACACGGTCACCAGCAGGTAGGCGCACACCGCCACGACGCTGATCCACAGCAACTTGGCGGTCAGGAAGTAGGCCAGGGTGAGGTAGCCGGTGAGCAGCGCCAGCAGGATCGCGATGACCCACACCACCACCACGAAGGGGATCAGACCCGCCAGGCCCGCCGGGCGCTCCAGCCCATGCTGGCGGCGAGTGCGGCGATAGCGCACCAGCACAGCGACGAACAGCAGCGATACCACCAGCGCGGTCAGGCCGTTGGTGGCCAGGGTCAGCGCCAGGCTGGTGCCGATGACGCTGTTGATGCGCTCCTGGGTCAGCAGCAGCACCAACGCCAGGGCCAAAGCCTGCGGGAACCAGCCCAGGGCGCTGGCCACTTCGTCGGGAATCGGCGGCAGGCGCCAGGACGGGCGTTGCAGCATCAGCATGGCGCGGCCCAGGCCAGAAATGAAGGCGCTGAACACCACCAGGGTAAGGACGTGGTTGGTCAGGCTGGCCAGATCCGCGCCCAGCTCGGCACTGCTTTCCAGGCCCCAGCGCAGCAGCGACACGGACCCGGCGATGGTCGCCAGGGTGGCCAGCGCCACACTCAAGGCCAGGGCGCTGCGGCGCAAGCGGCCTTCGGGCAGCCAGCGGATCATCGCATCGGCCAGCAGGCGCTCAAGCACCTTGCGCACCAAGGTCCAGACCAGCACAGCAGCGACCAGCGCGGTAATGAACAACCAGCGGTGCTCGGCGCTGAGGGCACTGGCCACAGCATCTGCCGCCTCGCCGCGCAGGTCGCGCAGGCGCGCCACGTCTTCATCGGTAGGACGGATCAGGCTCGACCAGAACGCCGGGCTCAGCGGGCTGGCGGCGCGGCTGGTGATCTGCGAGTTGAACAGGCTGCGGCGCAGGTTGACGATCTGCGTAGACAGGTCACGCGCCGACTGGGTGAGCTGGGTAGCTTCGGTCTGCTCGGCCACCAGGGCCTTTTTCTGCCTGTCCAGTTGCTGGCGCTGGCGCGTCAGGCTCTCGGGCTCCTCGGGCTGCACCGGCCCGAGCACATTGAGCTGATCATCCAGCCGGGCGACATCCGCCGTACGCTGCGTGGCCAGGGCATCGGCCTGGCGCTGAACCTGCAGCGCCGACTGACGCAGTTGCGAGAGCAGATCGTCATTGGCATTGCTGGTCACGCCCTGGCGGATCTGGTCGAGCCGGTCGCTCAACTGATCCAGGCTGGCATCTTCGTCCAGCACCTGCTGTTCGGCAGCGGCCAGGCTCGATACCGGCGTGGCCGGCGCCGACCAGGCAGGCGTCGCCACCCACAGCAACAATGCCAAAATTCCCACGTAAAAACGCTCAAGGCTCATACGCCTCATCGAAATCCCCTCTATACAGCTCGACAGGCGGAGGATTCTACGCTGCCGCGGCGATCAGGTGATGACCGTTTCTCGCGCCAGCAACTGACGCTTGCGTTCCACGCCCCAGCGATAGCCACTGACATCGCCGTCACGCCGTACCACTCGGTGGCAGGGAATTGCCACGGCAATGCGGTTGGCTGCGCAGGCCAGGGCTACGGCACGCACCGCCTTGGGTGCGCCGATGCGCTCGGCGATATCGCTGTAGCTGACCCGGCCGCCCGCCGGTACCTCGCGCAGCGCCTGCCAGACACGCTCCTGGAAGGCGGTGCCCTGTACATCGAGGGGCAGTTGCAGCCCCAGCGACGGCTGCTCGACAAAACCCACCACCTCGGCAACCAGGCGCTCGAAAGCAGGATCACCACCGATGAAATGGGCCTTGGGGAACTGGTCCTGCAACTGTTCGAGCAGCGTTTGCGGGTCATCGCCGAGCAGGATCGCGCAGATGCCGCGCTCGCTTTGCGCCACCAGGATCGCCCCGAGAAAGCACTGGCCAAGGGCAAATCGAATGGTCGCGCCCACGCCGCCGGCCCGGTACTCACGCGGCTGCATGCCCAGGCGCTGGCCCGCGCTGGCATAGAAGCGACTGTTGGAGTTGTAGCCTGCGTCGTAGATCGCGTCAGTGACGCTGCCAGCCTGCTCCAGCCCCTCCCGCAAGCGTCTGGCACGAAAGGCCGAGGCATAGGCCTTGGGTGTGAGGCCGGTTTCGGCCTTGAACAAGCGGTGCAGGTGGAAGGGGCTGACACCCAGTTCAGCACCCAGCTGCTCGAGTTGAGGCGCGCTGTCGTGGGATTCGATCAGCCGGCAGGCACGCGCAACCAGCGCGGTACGCCTGGCGCCAGGGTCGGCGAGGGTTGCCGTACAGCGTTTGCACGGACGGTAGCCGGCGGCTTCGGCAGCGACGGCATCATCGAAGAACTCGACGTTTTCGCGCTTGGCCATGCGCGACTTGCAGCCTGGCTGGCAATAAATGCCCGTGGTGCGCACGGCATAGACGAAGTGACCGGCCGCTTCTGGATCGCGGGCCTGGACGGCCTGCCAGCGGGCTGCATCGGTGTTGTACGGGGTGGCTGGCATGGGCGGGGCCTCTGGGGTGATTGGTTGTCAGCGTGGCAGGTTCTGTTGGGCTGGGCTCTCCGGTTCTTGCGGGGTTATTTTGTGCCGGCCTTTTCGCGGGCAAGCCCGCTCCTACAAGAGCCAGCACACCCTTGCCCGCGAAAAGGCCCAGCCTCAAGCCCGCCACAGATACCAGGCCGCCACCGTCCGATAAGGGCTCCAGACCCCGCCCAGCGAGCGCATCTGCGCAGGCGTCGGTGCCTTCTCCAAACCCTTCAGGCGACGGTATCCCTCGCGCACCCCGAAGTCATCCACCGGCAGGATGTCCGACCGCTCGAGGCTATAGATCAGCAACATCTCCACCGTCCAGCGCCCCACGCCACGCAAGGCCACCAGGCGCTCGATCAGCGCCTCGTCCTTCATCGTCAGCGCCTCTTCGCGCCCGGGCACTGCCCCTTCGAGGCGGGCCTGAGCGATGTGCAGGATGCTCGCCAGCTTGCTCGCCGAGAAGCCACAACCGCGCAACACCTCGGGGTCAGTGGCGAGCAACTGCTCGGGCGCAGGAAACGCCACCTGCGGATACAACGCCAGCAAGCGCCCGAGTATCGCCTCGGCCGCCCGGGCATGCAGTTGCTGATACGCCACCGCCCGCACCAGCGCCTCGAACGGCTCACGCCCAGGCGTAGCGCGGTGCAGGCACGGCCCGACCGCGGCGATATGCCGGGCCCAGTCCGGGTCCAGCCCGCTGAGGAAGTCGATCGCCTGCTGATAGGCGTGCGGCGAGAGATCGGCATGGATCATGGCACGTTACCCGTGGAATGAGCTGAAAGCCCCATGTTAGACCAACCGTTCATCGCAAGATCGCCGAATCTTGCGCGACAAATTCCTGGTATGCCATTGCTCCGACAGCATTGCCCCGCATAGAATTGAGAACTATTCACAGTCACCTCCTCACTCCTTCGCAACCAGGGCCGCAGCCACGATGCAGATGAACGACATGCTCAAGCCTGCCGAAGTCGATCTGCTCTACCAGGCTCACCACGCCTGGCTGCGCGGCTGGTTGCGGGCACGGGTCGGCTGCCGGGAACATGCCGCGGACCTCGCCCAGGACACCTTCGTACGCCTGCTGCGCGCGCGTCAGGTTTCACCGCTGAAAGAGCCGCGCGCCTACCTCAGCAGCGTCGCCCGCGGGCTGATGATCGATCAGTTCCGGCGCCGTGCACTGGAACGCGCCTATCAGGAAAGCCTGGCCTGCCTGCCCGAAGGCGAAGCGCCCAGCGAGGAGCATCGCCTGGTGATCCTCGACACCCTCGAACGCCTCGACCGCGCCCTGCAACTGCTCAAGCCGCGGGTGCGCCAGGCATTCTTGCTGGCCCAGCTCGATGGCCTGAGCATCCCGCAGATCGCCGCGCACCTGGAAGTGTCCCGGGCCACGGTCGAGCGCGACCTGGCCCGGGCGCTGGGCACCTGCTATCGGTTGCGCTATGCCGACGCCTGAGCGCATCCCTGCTCAGGCCCAGGTGGATGAGGCGATCGACTGGCTGGTGAAACTGCGCTTCGACGATCCATCGGCACACCATCAGCAGCAATTCCAGCACTGGCTGCACAGCCATCCGCACAACGCCCTGGCCTGGCAGCGGGTCACCAGCCTGGGCAACGAACTGGCCGGCCTGCCTCCTGACCTGAGCCGGCGCACCCTCGAGGGCAGCCAGCGCCAACGCATGAGCCGGCGCAACAACCTCAAGCTGTTGGTCGCATTCGCCGCTGCCGGCGGGGCTCTCTGGACCGCGCGCGAGCCCCTGGGCCTGCCAGCGCTGATGGCCGACAGCCGCACCGCGACCGGCGAGCGCCGCGACTTGCAAGGCAGCGATGGCAGCCGCATCCAGCTCAACACCGCCAGCGCCATCGACCTGCGCTACAGTGCCGACCTGCGCCTGCTGACACTGATTCGCGGCGAAGTCAGCCTGGACAGCAATGCCAGCGACAACCGCACCTTTCACATCGACACCGCCATCGCCGACATGGACACCCGTAACGGCCAGTTGCTGCTGCGCGAGAACGACGACGGCCTGCTGCTGGCGGTTCGCCGTGGCGAGGTACTGCTGTTCCCCTCCTCCGCTCGCCCACGGTGGGTAAAGACCGGCGAGGTGCTGCAGGTGAGTGCCTCGGGGCAAACCGAGGTGGCGGCCCTGCATGGCGACCCGTGGGGCTGGACCGATGGCGTGCTCAGCGTGCAGCAGATGCCGTTGGGCGAGTTCGTGGCCGAACTTTCGCGGTATCGGCCGGGGCTACTCAGGTGCGCACCGGAAGTCGCCGGGCTGAAGGTTTCCGGGACTTATCACCTGGCAGACACCGATCAGATCCTGCTGTTGATCGCACGAAGCTTGCCGGTACGCATCGACTACCGCACGCGCTACTGGGTGAGCATCGACCTGGCCTGATCCCCGGGCGTTTGGCCAGTCACCCTGTGTCATGAAAATAAATGAGGTGGAATCTCATTCTCGTTCGGCCTGAAGGAACAAAGCCCGAAAAGTGGTCTACCCAACCTTCAGGAGCGTTTCATGATTCGCCCGTGTTCCCCCCGCAACGACAGCCTGCGCAGCGCCATCCACGCCGCTGCCTTCGGTCTGGGCTTGGTCACTGCTGCACTCTCCGCCCAAGCCCTCGCCGCCCCGGCCAGCCAGAACCAGCAGATCGCCTGGAACATCCCGGCAGGCCCGTTGGCCCCAGCGCTGGACCAGATGGCCCGCCAGGGCGGCCTGAACCTGTCGTTCGACGCGAACAGCCTCCAGGGCAAGACTACCCGTGGCGTGCAGGGCAGCTACGACAGCGCCCAGGCCCTGTCGGTCCTGCTGCAGGGCAGCAACGTGCAAGTCCAGCAACAGAGCGACAAGAGCTTCATGCTGATCCCCGCGCTGGACGTCGGTGATGCACTCGAGCTTGGCGCCACCAGCATCTCCAGCGACCGCCTGGGCGAGACCACCGAGAACACCGGCTCCTACACCACCGGCGCGGTGACCATCGGCAAGACTCCGCAAAGCATCCGTCGCACCCCGCAGTCGGTGACCGTAGTCACCCGACAGCGCATCGACGACCAGAACATCACCAACCTCACCAACCTGCTCGAACAGACGCCCGGGGTAGTGGTCAACCTGACCGACAGCGAGCGCGTGCAGTATTACTCGCGCGGCTATTCGATCGACGCCATCCAGTACGACGGCGCCACCGTGGTGCAGAGCAGCGGCGGTGGCTCGTTCATCCAGAGCGACTCGGCAATCATCGACCGCGCCGAGATCCTGCGTGGGGCCACCGGCATGCTGCGCGGGGCGGGCAACCCTTCGGGCACGGTGAACCTGGTGCGCAAGCGCCCGACCTACCAATACCAGGGCAGCGGCAGCATTACCCTGGGCACCTGGAACGCCCAGCGCTATGTCGCCGATATCTCCGGGCCATTGACCGAAACCGGCAACGTGCGTGGGCGGATCATCGCCGTGCACGACGACAAGGACCACTTCCAGGAGTCGCGCCAGGAACGCAAGGACGTGCTGTACGGCGTACTGGCCTTCGACCTGAACGACAGCACCACCCTGACCACCGGCCTTGAATGGACCAAGCTCGACGCCACCGGCGCATGGGGCAACCTGCCCGCCAACTACGACGGCTCGCCGCTGCCGTTTGGCCGCAGCACCTACCTGGGTGCCGACTGGAACCGCTGGAACCGCAGCAACCTGCAGACCTTCGCCGAGCTCGAACATCGTTTCGACAACGACTGGAAGCTCAAGCTGATGGCCCAGCGCACCCACTTCGAATTGGCCGACGATGGTTTCAAGCAGACCTACTTCACCCGCGCCACCGGCGCCGCCAACCCCACCAACAACCCGTACCTGATGAGCTACCAGGTCACCGAAGGTGATGGCGGCGAGAGCCTGCAAAACAACCTGAGCGCGACCTTCAATGGCCCGTTCGACCTGCTGGGTCGTACCCACGAGCTGATGCTGGGCGTCGAGCGTATCCGCAACGATTCCTACGCCTCGGCCACCAACTACGTTCAGTCGGGGGTGTTCGACATCCGCAACTGGGACCCCAAGACCAGCCTGGCCAACCCGTCTATCGACATCCTCGCCCACCCGGTGCGCACCCGTACCACCCAGGAAGGTGCCTACGCCACCTGGCGCATTTCCCTGGCCGACCCGCTCACCGCGATCATCGGCGCACGCACCAACTGGTACGACTACGAGCAGGAAAACAACACCCGCTCCAACGGCAAGTTCAGCGTCGACAACGAAGTGGTGCCCTACGCGGCGCTGATCTATGACCTCAACGACAACTTCAGTACCTACGCCAGCTATACCGAGATCTTCAACCCGCAGACCGCCACCGACGCCACTGGCTCGGTGCTCGCGCCGGTCACCGGCGAGGCCTACGAGACTGGCATCAAGGGCGAGTTCTATGACGGGCGGCTGAACACCTCGCTGGCGTTCTTCCGCATCTATCAGGTCGGCAACCCGCTGGACGACATCAGCGGGCCAAATCCCTGCCCACCGAACTACACCAGTGGCTACTGCAAGGTTGCGGCAGGCAAGAACCGCAGCCAGGGCTTCGAACTGGAGATTTCCGGCGAAGTGCTGCCGGGCTGGAACGTGACCGGTGGCTATACCTACAACACCACCGAGTACCTGAAGGACACCACCAGCAACACCGGCAATGCGATTCGCACCACCGACCCCAAGCGCATGCTGCGGCTGTTCACCAGCTACCGCCTGCCGGGTGAGCTGGACGCCTGGACCATTGGCGGTGGCGTGCAGGCCCAGAGCGACATCTACAACCGCAGCGGCACTGCGGTCGCCACGCAGTCGGGGTATGCGGTGTACAACGCGATGGTCCACTACCGCTTCAACGACCACTATTCGTTGCAGGTCAACGCCAACAACATCTTCGACAAGCAGTACTACCGCCAGGTGGCACCGACACCGACCGGCTACTACTGGGGCGATCCGCGCAATGTGTCGGTGACCTTGCGCGGGAGCTTCTGACCTTCCCGGACTGAATGGGTCTGTTCGCAAGCCCGTCGCAGCGGCGGTTCGGCGCCCCACAGGCCCTCTCCCACGGAGATACCGCTGCTGTCCACAGCGGTAGCTTGCCTCTGTGGGAGCGGCGGTTCGGCGTCCCGACTTGCCCGCGAAGAACCCTCACTGGCCCGGGCTGACTTCCACGCTAACCCGCCCGGCCCGCCGCCACGCCTGCTGTGCAAAGCACACGAACAACCCTGCCATCACCGCCAGCGCCATGGGCAACCCATGCGGCGCGACGTCCATTGCCGCACCGCTCACCAGCGGCCCGACCAGACTACCTACACCCCACAACAAGCCGACACTCGCATTGGCCGTCACCAGGTCCTTGCCCTTGAAGCGCTGCCCGATCAGCACCAGTGCCAAGGTATAGATCCCCCCAGCCACCGCCCCCAGCACCACCAGCAACGGCCACAGCAGCCAGGTCATCTGCAGCAGCCACGGCAGGGCGATACCGATCGCCATCGCCACCAGCCCACACACCAGGTGCAGCCCGGTGCGCTCCACCCGGTCCGCCAGCCAACCCAGCGGCAGCTGGAACAGCATGTCGCCAGCGAACACCACCGTCACCATCAGCGCGGCCACGCCTATTGCAAAGCCATGGCTGGTGGCATACACCGGCAACAACGACAGCACCACGGCGTCGAAGAACGAGAAGAACAGCACCGCCACGCACAGGGCTGGGGCAACACGGAAGAAGCCGCCCAGGGTGAAGCTCTTGTCGTCTTCCTCGCCATGCTCGACATGATCGTTCGGCACCGTGAGCAGGATGCACAGCAACGCCAGGCCATAGCAGGCGGTGACCACCCCCGTCACCCAGGGGCTGTTGGCACCGACCAGCGCCAGCATCGCCGGGCCCAGCACCTGGAAGCCTGTGAAACTGGTGGCGTACAGGGCCATGATCTTGCCGCGGTTGTGCTCCGGGCACAGTTCGTTGACCCACGACTCGCCCAGGATGATCGCGATGCCCATGCCGACCCCTAGCGCCAGGCGCAGCAGCGCCAGCAGCCAGATCGATGCGAACGACCACTCCAGCAGGCCGATGCTCAGGGCACAGAGGCTGAAGCACAACAGGTAGATGGTGCGCCGGGTGAGGAGCCGGCAGCAGGCGTCGACCATGAACGCCGAAAGCATCATGCCCGCAGCGGGAATGGCCGAGACGATGCCGATTTCCAGGGTGCCAGCCCCCGCCTCGTGCAGACGCAACGACACCAGCGGCAGGCTGGCCCCCAGGCTGAAGCCCACCACCGACACGGCGAACAGAAGGCCCGCCAGCAAACGCATGTTCATGTACCACTCCAGACAACTGAAAAAGACGTGCAAACGCAGGCGCCCACGGCCACGCCGAGGCGGCGCAGCAGACAGGGGCGCAGATCAGTTCAGTGCGTGGTGTGTGGCGAGAAGGTGAAGGCGAACAGGACGCTGCGCCGGCGCTTGAGCACCGTGTCGCTCGGCCACGCGCGACGCGCTGTCGGGGGGACAGGCAGGCATGTGTGGCTGAGGGAGGGTGAGCGGCGCATTGCTGGGATCGCAGGGAAAAATGAAGGAGGCGGCACTCTAGGCCAGGGCTGATCGTTCAGTCAACTGGGCGGCCCCTTTCGCGGACGAACCCGCGAAAGGGGCGCAACACGCGCCCTGGTGTCTCAACGCTTGCCGGTGGACGGCAGGAACACCGCCAGCAAGCCGAACAACGGCAGGAACGAGCACAGCCCATATACGTACTCGATCCCGCGCAGGTCCGCGAGATAGCCCAGCAGCGCCGCGCCGATCCCGCCGAAGCCGAACATCAGCCCGAAGAAAATGCCCGCGATCATGCCGACGTTCCCCGGCACCAGCTCCTGGGCATACACGACGATCGCCGAGAACGCCGAGGCGAGGATGAAGCCGATCACCAGGCTCAGCACCGTGGTCCAGAACAGATCGGCGTAGGGCAGCGCCAGGGTGAACGGTGCCACGCCCAGGATCGAGAACCAGATGACTGCCTTGCGCCCGATGCGGTCACCGATAGGCCCACCGAAGAAGGTGCCCGCCGCCACCGCGCCGAGGAACAGGAACAGGTGCAGTTGCGAGCTGGCCACCGACAGGTCGAACTTCTCGATCAGGTAGAACGTGAAGTAGCTGGTGAAGCTGGCCATGTAGAAGTACTTGGAGAACACCAGCAGCCCCAGCACGATCAGCGCGGCGAGCACACGCTGGCGCGACAGGCCGTGGGTGGCGGCACCGGCCTTGCGCGCCTTGAACTGGTTCAGGTGATCCTTGTACCAGCGGCGCAGCAGCAAGGTCACACCGAAGAAGAACAACGCCGCCAGGCCGAACCAGGCGACGTGGGTCTGGCCGAACGGGATGACGATCGCCGCCGCCAGCAGCGGGCCGAAGGCCGAGCCGGCGTTGCCCCCTACCTGGAAGGTCGACTGCGCCAGGCCGAAGCGCCCGCCGGAGGCCAGGCGGGCGATGCGCGAGGTTTCCGGGTGGAAGGTCGAAGAGCCGATCCCCACCAGCGCCGAGGCCAGCAGGATCATCGGGAAGCTACCAACGAACGCCAGCATGACGATACCCACCAAGGTGCACAGCGTGCCCAGCGGCAGCAGGTTCGGCGTGGGCCGCTTGTCGGTATAGAAGCCGACCCATGGCTGCAGCAGTGAGGCGGTGACCTGGAAAGTCAGAGTGATCAGGCCGATCTGGGCGAAGCTCAGGTCGTAGTTGGCCTTGAGCATCGGATAGATCGCCGGCAACACCGACTGGATCAGGTCGTTGATCAGGTGTGCAAGTGCGCAGAAGGTGATGATCCGCATCACCAGCGGGCTGCTGCCAGAAGTCGGCGTTGCGCTGCTGGTCGCGGGGCTGGACGAGGTACTGCTGATGGCCATGGGCTCGAAATCCGTGCTCAGTCAGGTTGGGATCCGATTATTAGAAACATCTCGATACGAAGCCACCCTTATTTGCCTTGGATGTGCCATCCATCCGTCACGCACTTGCAAATGGTTCTCACTATATTTAGCATCCTCAACCAATTCCCCCGTAGATACAGGGCCAAACCGCCCTTCTCGCGAGCAGACCGATCCCATGAACCCGATGCCCGCCGTGCAGTTCGATCACGATCCCCAACGCGAAGCACTGGAATGGTTCGCCCGCCTGCGCCAGCCGGGTGGTGATGAGCGGCAGCGCAAGGCCTTCGCCCTGTGGTGCCAGGATCCGGACAATGCCCGCGCTTTTGCGGCGCTGGAAAGCCGCTGGCAACAATTGCAGAGCCCGCCTGCGCGGCTGCGGCCACGGGAGGTGGCGGTACGTCGCAGTCACTGGGGCAAAGCGCTGGGGGCGTTGTTCCTGTTGCTGCTGGCCGCGTTGGCCTACCTCTACTGGCCGTTGATGCAGCGCCTGGGCAGCGAGCTGCACACCGCTGCGGGCGAGCGCCGCAGCCTGCGCCTGGCGGACGGTTCGACCCTGCATCTGGACAGCGCCAGCGCCATGAACGTCGACCTGCGCAGCCGCACCCGCCAACTGCAGTTGGTGCAGGGCCAGATGTACCTTGAAGTGATGCTCGATGGGCGCGCGCTGGAAGTGCAGGTGGACGATGCACGGATCCAGGTGTTCGGCACCCGCCTGATGATCGCTCGCAACAGCGACTACGACGAACTGGTGGTGCTCAGAGGCAAGGCCATGGTCAGCCAGGGCGGCGACCAGCGCATGGTGTCGGCGGGCGAGCGGGTCAGGTTCAACCCGGTGCGTATCGACGCGGTGGAAAAGGCCGACATCAAGACGGCCGATGCCTGGCGCAACGGGCAACTGGCCGCCCGGGACATGCCCTTGCAGCAGGTGCTGGAGAGGCTTGCCAGCTACCAAGGGCAGCGGGTGTGGATGATGGACGAGCAAACCGCTTACCGGCGCATCAGCGGTGATTTCAACCTCGACCGCGCAGGCGAAACCCTCGACAGCCTCGCCGCCGCCCAACAACTGCGGGTCAACAACCTGCTCGGGCAGTGGCTGATCGTCCGCTGAAGCGGGCCTTCCGGCTAAGTTTTTGAAAGCGTGCAGATTTTTTTTGAAATGAGTGTTGACAGAGGGTCATCACAAGAGAATAATGCGCGCCATTGGCTACATAGCTCAGTTGGTTAGAGCATAGCATTCATAATGCTGGGGTCCGGGGTTCAAGTCCCTGTGTAGCCACCAAATACGAAAAGGGCTTACCGCAAGGTAAGCCCTTTTTCTTTGCCCTCGAGAATCCCCTTCAGCGTATGCCCGCCATGGCGACGGCCACCCCCAGGCCAATCAATGCCACTCCGATCACCCGATCCACCACGATCTGTCGTTCGATCATCGCCTTGCGCAGCCCGGCGCTGGAGAAAAACACCGCCACCAGGCTGAACCACGCCCAATGGGCCAACGACATGAAGGCACCATAGCCCAGGTTTATCGCCAGTTCGCTGCCCGGCTTTACCACCTGCGTGTAGGCGCTGATCACGAACAGCATGGTCTTGGGGTTCAGTGCGTTGGTGAGAAACCCCGTGCGCAGGGCCGCGAATGTGCCCGCCGCACTGACCGGCTCCTGGCTGTCGAGACGGATGCGTTGGGTATTGGTCAGCGACCGGTATCCCAGATAGACCAGATACCCCGCCCCCAGCGTTTTCATCAACACGAACAGCGTCGGGCTGCGGCTGATGAGCACAGCGATGCCGAACAATGTGTACAGCACGTGCACCTGAACCCCCAGGGCGATCCCCAAAGCTGCCGCCAGCCCGGCTCGACGCCCTTGTGCATAACTGCTGCGGGTGACCATGGCGAAGTCCGCGCCGGGGCTGATGACAGCCAGGAGGGTGAACAGGGCAACGGCGATCAGTTCGGTCATGCGAGAAGCCTCGATAGGTGACGTCAGTACACAGGAAGCACGATTATCGAAGGCTCTGGTGCGGGAAAAAATCGATTTTGCCGCTACTCTATCTGCTAGTTTTCATCACCTATCTTTTATCGCGCATGGCGTCTTGCCGCCACTGCAGCCCAGAACAGACAGCGGACGCCCCATGAAGCTCCCCCACCTCACCGCCCTGCGCTACTTCGACAGCGCTGCGCGCAGCGAAAGCTTCGTGCGCGCCGCCGAGCAACTGCACGTCACCCATGGCGCGGTCAGCCGCCAGGTCCGGCTGCTCGAAGAGGGCCTGGGGATCGAACTGTTCGAGCGCCGCAATCGCGCGGTCTTCCTCACCGCCGCCGGGCGAACCCTGTTCGACACCACCCAGACGATTTTCGAACAGCTCGCCAGCACGGTGCAGCGCCTGCAGGAACACGCACAGGACAACGTCCTGGTGCTGTCGTGCGAGCCCACCCTCGCCATGCGCTGGCTGATCCCGCGCCTGCCGGACTTCCATGCCCACCACCCGGACCTGCAACTGCACCTGGTGGCCGCGGGCGGCCCGGTCGACTTCACCCGCGGCGGTATCGACCTGGCGTTGCGCCGAGACGACTTCCGCTGGGATCGCCAACTGCACAGCCTGAAGATCTGCGAGGAATGGATCGGCCCTGTCGCCCGCGCGGGCGCGCCCGCCACGCTCGACGGCCAGCGCCTGCTGCACAGCCACACCCGCACCACAGCCTGGAACACCTGGCTGAGCCTGAGCGGCCACAGCGCCACCGGCACAGAACGCAGCGACTACGAGCATTTCTATCTGTCGATCCAGGCCGCCAGTGCCGGGCTGGGCATGGCCATCGCCTCGGCACTGATGGTTGGCGATGAACTACGCAGCGGCCAGTTGCAGGCGCCCTACGGGTTTCTGCGCGACGGCTCGGCTTATCATCTGCTCAGCCCCCAGCCCCTGGACGACGACAGCAAGCGCCAGCGCTTCGCCGAATGGGTCTTGCGCCAGTGCCAGGGCAGCCTCGATCACCTGGGCCTGGCGCAGAACGACGAACCTGCGCTGCCATCGCCACCCCAGGTGCGATAGCCCGCGGTATCGAGATGGATACGGCCTGAGGGATAGCGCCCCAGCCCCATGTTCCAGGCCTGCCCCTGCTGCTGCCAGAAGGCGCACAGCGGATTGGGGTCGGCCCAGTCGGGCAGCAGCAGGTCGACAGCGAAGGCGCGGGTATGGGCGCTGCCCACCGCGCCCCCGGCACAAGCGTTGAGCTTGGGCTCGCGGTAGGCGGACACCACCTCGAACTGGCGCAGGATGCCCTGCTGCTCGAGGGTGCGGATCAGTGCCAGGGTCGAGCGCACGGCCGGCCATTGCGCGCTCGGCGCCATGGCGAACGGCGAGGCGCGGCACAGACGCCAGTCCGATGCCGAACGCAGCAACTGATGGATCGGCACCACCCCGTACAACCGCGCATCCACCAGCATCTGGCGAAACGCGCGGGTCTCGTGGTCGCCCGCCCAATGCGCGAACATCCGCACATCACGCTCATCGGCGCAGACCCCTGTCATCGCCAGAAGCGACGTCGCCAACAGCCATGTTCCGACACTTTTCATCCCCCACCTCTTCATCCAGTATGAGCAGCCCGCCGACCCTGGCGGCCACTGACAAGGAGTTAAGCATGCAAAAGATGGCTGTATCGGGCCTGGCCGCCCTCGCCTTCAGCGGCCTGGCACTGGCGGATGCACAGATCGACCTGGGCGATGCGCAACGGGTCACCCGCTTGTTCGCCTTCCCCAACAACTGCCACGTGATCTGCTTTCGCGACTGGACGCTGGAGCAGACCGTCGAGCACTACCTGACCCAGAGCGTACGCCGCGACGGCTATGCCGACGCCCAGGTGCAGGTGCGTCGCGACAACGACAGGCTGCATGCCCATATCAGCGACGTTCCAGCCAGCTATGCCGAGCCGTTGCGCAAGCTACTCGACAGCGGCGAACTGGCCTACCAAGGCGCTACCCGTCTGAACAACGATGGCAAGTGGGCCTACGACTGGTACCTGTTCCTGCCACTGGGCATGGCCCTGGAAAATCGCCGCAGCATCGAGCTGCTGCACTTCCCACCGGATTATTCGCTGACCCAGGCCCAGGACTACCTGCGCTCCAACACCACCGATCGCTGGGCGCAGCTGCTGACCTTCAACGGTGTCGAGGCCAGCCAGACCCCGGCCTACCAGACCATCGTCGACATCGCCCCGATCGCTGCGCCCGCCAGCGCCGGCAAGGACCTGGAAGGCACCTACAGCTACTTCGCCGACTATCAGACGCGCATGGTCAAGGAGATGACCCTGCGCCACGACGCCAAGCCCCTGCCGATGGTGGCTTTCGGCGCACCGGTGCGCAGCTGGATCCAGCAGCAGTACGGGCCGAAGGTCAATGTGCTGGGGCTGGTCAGCATCAGCCCTGAAGCAGGTACCCAAGTGCCGGTGCTGGGCGCCAACCACCCGAGTGCGATCTGGTATGCGGCCGACAAGAACAACACCGGCGGGGATCAGGACAAGGCGGACGCCGCAGGCCTGAAGATGATGGGCCAGGACCTGACCGCCGCCTGCTGGCAGGCCGGCATGGGCCGCAACCCGCAGGCGGACGCCAAGCTGACACTGGAGGCCTGCTCGACCAAGTGGCAGGTGACCCAGAAAAAACAGACCTGCGAACTGTTCTACCGCACCCTCCGCGACATGACCCCGGAGCAGGCGGCGGCCAAGTGCAACACCGGCACCGTGACCCGCAGCCTGAGGGATCTGCGCAAACCCGTGGAGATCACAGCGCCGCAGGGCTGACAGGGGCCATCTAGACTCTAAAGGCCCCGATCAGCCGCTTCAGCTCCACCACCTGGCTCGACAGCGCGCGGCTGGCGTCCTCCGTCTGGCAGGCACCCTGCGTGGTGTCCTGCGCCGCGCGGTTGATCGCCACGATGTTCTGGTCGATGTCATGGGCCACGGCCGTTTGTTGCTCGACGGCCGCGGCGATCTGCTGGTTCTGCTCGACGATGCCGCCCACCGCGCCCAGGATATTGGCAAGTGCCTGCTGCACCTGCCGCGCTTCATCCACGGTCCCCGCCGCCATCTGGTGGCTGCTGCCCATGGCTCGCACGGCAGCACCAACCCCTTCCTGCAGGCGCTGGATCATCTGCGCGATCTCCTCGGTGGAGTCCTGGGTGCGGCGTGCCAGGGTACGTACTTCATCGGCAACCACGGCAAAGCCCCTGCCCTGCTCGCCCGCACGCGCCGCCTCGATGGCTGCGTTCAGTGCCAGCAGGTTGGTCTGCTCGGCAATGCTGCGGATCACTTCCAGCACCCGGCCGATGGCCTGGCTGTCGCCGACCAGCTGGTTGACCGCAACCACCGTCTGGTCGATCTCGCCGGCCAGGCGAGCAATGCTGTCCTGCTGGTGCGCCACCAGGCTGCGCCCGTTGGCACTCTCGCGGTTGACCTGCTGCGCACCATCGGCGGCCAGCGCCGCGCTGCGGGCCACCTCTAGGGCGGTGGCGCTCATCTGGTTCATCGCCGTGGCCACCTGCTCGATCTGTTCGCGCTGGCCACTCACGGCCTGGTTGCTGCGTGTCGACACCGAAAGCACCTGCCCGGCCTGCTCCTCGACGGTCGCCACGGTACGCCCCACCTGCTCGATCAGCCCCCGGATGCGCCGCACGGTCTCGTTGAAACCCTGGCCCAACTCGCCCAGCTCATCCTGGCTGCGCACCTCGAAGCTGACCGTCATGTCGCCACCGGCCACCCTGTCCATGGCCGCACCGAGATTGCCAAGGGTACGCCGGGTCGACACATAGAAGCCGCTGTAGAGGTAGAGGATCGACAGGAACACGATGGCCAGCGCCGCGACCAGCGCCAGCATGTGCAGGCGGTGCTCGCCCAGGCGTGCCTGCAACTGCTGCTGCAGGTGGGCGATCACTGCATCGTTGAGGCGGTAGGTTTCGCCCATCAGGGCACTGACCTGCTCGTAGAAGGCAGGCCAGGGCGCATCGAGGGTCTCGGCCACCACGACCTGGTCCTCGAACAGCGCCGCAGCCCGGCGCACCGTCGCCTGGCTGGCCTGGGCCTGCGCACCGAGGCTGGCCTTGGCCTGGGCATCGGCAGCCAGCGCATCCTCCACACGCAGGGCGTAGTCGGCCGACAGACGCTCCAGGCGTTGCAGCAAGTCTTCGAACCGCGCACTCCCCGCCGAATCGATGAAACCGCGCCCCAGGGCAACAGCGCCGATGGCCCGTCCTTCGCCGAGCATCTGGGTGACCTGGGCGGTGCTGGCACCGATCAGGTCGCTCAACTGGCGTACCGACGCCTGATTGTCCTGGCTCAAGCCCGCCTGGCTGGCCACCAGCTTGCCCAGCACCTGAGCCTGGGCCAGCAGCTTGTCGAACAGCGCGGTCTTGTTTTGCAGGGAGGTTTCGGCGCGAGCCTTGGCGAAGGCGTCGGCCAGCTCGACGCGCTTGGCTTCGAGTTGCGGATCGTGGCTCGCCAGGGCCTGGAGCTGGGCCTGGACCTTGTCCTCGAGGGCATCGATACGCGCTTCGACATCCCCGGCCTGGCCCGACTGGCCGAGCACGGCGTTGATCTGCAGGAGATTGCCCAGGCTTTCGAGGTCGCCACGCAGGGCCAGGCTGCCAGCCACAGGGCCAAGGCCGCTCAGCTCGACGCCTGTGACATGGAACTGGCGATAGGCATCGCGAACCAGATAGAAGCTGGTGACCAGCATGGGCAGGAAGAACAGGACGCTGATCAGGCTGAACTTCATGCCGAAGCTCAGCCGGTTCATCAACGCGATGGCCGGATGGAGCAGGCGCTTCATGGGTCACCTCCTTGGATTTTTATTGTTCTGCGGGGTAGCACAAGGCCATAACTGGCCGAGGCTCTGTATAGCGCAGAATCAATCCAAGGTTTGTAACTTAAGGTTAAGCGGCTTCGGCGTTCAGTTCAGAGCAGCACCGTCCACAGCGCAAACACCGCGTACCACAGCACCGCGCTGCGCAGCAGCAGTTCCCACAGGCTGTCCAAGCGCGCCAGCGCACTCTGCGCCTCTTCTTCCTCGGGAATGTCATCGGCCACCCGCCCGACACGGGCGATCAACTGCCCCGCGCTGATGTGCCAGTTGAGCACTTCGTGCAGCATCACCCGGGCCACCGAAACGAAGTTGCCGACCAGCGCGAAGCTCAATGCCAACACCCGCACCGGCAACCAGTCCATGGCATGGCGCAGCTGCGCCGCGCGCTCCTTGAGCGCTGGTTGATGGCTGTTTGCTGCACTCAGCGCCAGCAAGCGATACCCCAGTGCTGCGGCCGGGCCGAGCAGGAAATACCAGAAGATCACGGCAAAGAAGCTCTGGTACGCCTGCCATACCAGGTTGCCCTGCACCCGCGCCAGCAGGTCACGCGGATCGTCTGCAGCCAGGCTCAGGTCGCGCTCGGCCACATGCAGCGCCGCCTGTTCATCACCCCGACGCCAGGCGTCGCGGAACGGGCCGAGCGCCGCCTTGGCATCTCCGCGCCCAAGGCTGTAGATCAGCACCAGCAGGTGCACTGGCAGCGCCAGCAAGCCGTAGGCCACCGGCTGCAACACATGCAGCAGCAACGCCAGCACCAGCACCGGTGCCAGCACCAGGATCGTCAGGCTCCACCAGGGGTGTACCTTGCCGCTGCGCTCCAGACGCACCAGCTCACCGAGGAAGAACCCGTCACGCTGCAAGCGATGGCGCAGGGACGAGAACTGCTCGACCCACAACACCAGTACCAACACCAGGAAACTCATGCCTTGTCCTCGTTCAGCGCGGCGCGGTAGCGGGGCCAGTCGAAAGCTGGCCCGGGATCGGTCTTGCGTCCCGGCGCGATATCGTCGTGACCCTTGATGCGTTCGGGGCTGATCGCAGGCCAGAGGCTGCGGATCTGCCGCGTCAGCTGTTGCAGGGCGGTGTACTGGGCATCGGTGTAGGGCATATCGTCGGTGCCTTCGAGCTCGATGCCGATGGAAAAGTCGTTGCATCCCTCACGCCCGTCGAAGCACGACACCCCGGCATGCCAGGCGCGGTCGAGCAACGACACGAACTGGGTGACCGCACCATCGCGCTCGACGAACAGGTGCGCCGACACGGTCAGGTGCTGGATGCTTTCGAAGTAGGGATGCTCTGCCGGGTCAAGCCGGTTCTGGAAGAACTGCTGAACCTTGCCCGTACCGAAACAGGCTGGCGGCAGGCTGATGTTGTGGATCACCAGCAGGGAAATCGCCTCGCCTTCGGGGCGGGCGTTGAAGTTCGGCGAGGGGCAGTGAGTGACACCGGAGAACCAGCCAGTGGCGCGGTCCAATTGCATGGGCAGATCCTGAAAAACGCCGGATACGAGGCTTCAGTATGCCCCGCCGACAGCGCGCTTGCATGTAAATGATTGTGGGTACCTCAACGTGCCTGGGCAATGCGCAGGCTGTCGAGCACCGCATCGAGGGCCCGCTCGAACAGCAGCCCGTCGTCCAGCACCCGTGCCTCGCCACGATGCAGGGCAAGGGCCAGGCCAATGCTGTTCCACTCGCGCACCTTCATGCCGGTGCGGTTGGCGAAGACCAGCCGATCACTGCTGTCGATACGCGCCACCAGCTTGCAGCGCAGCGGCTCGTCATCGTCGCTGAGCTCGATCCAGGTGCCCAGGCGCAGGCGCTGGACCTGGCGCAATTGCGGGCTGTGCTCGTCCAGGACCGGCGCCCGGCCACCTGCCGACTCCTCGGCGACGGCAAGGACGATATCCGTCTCCACCCGCACATCATCAGCCTCGTCCTGCCATTGGCCGGGCTCGGCACAGGCGCGCAGGTGCAGACGCTCCAGTTGCAGGAAGAACTCGCGCAGCGCAGCCGAATCCAGTGCCACCCCCGCCAGCCCATCGCGCAACGCCTTGAGCAGCCCCGGCACCTGTTCGAGCAGGGCCTGGCGCGCTTGCGGCCCCGGGTGCGGTGCGATGCTGGCCAGCAGCGCGTCCATGGTCGCCAGGCCATCGATCCAGGCCGCGGACGCCTCGCCCTGCTTGAGCCAGGCGAGCAGCAGCACCTGGCTCCAGGAGTCCACCAGCATCTGCACCACCACCCGCGGCAATACGCGCCCGCGCAGGCGTTGGTTGAGCGCCTGCTGGACCTGCTGACGTGCCTGCAACGTCCGCGCCCGCCCCTCCTCGGCATCGCGGGTGCGCTGCTCCAGCAGCTCGTTGCGCCGACGCTCTTCGGTGCTGAAGAGCAGGAACTCGTCGAGCACCTCGGCGAACAGCCGAGCATCGTCGGTGAAATCGCTGAGCAGCCGCAAGACGATACGCTCCACCCGCGCCTGCAACCCTTCACCCGCTCCTTCCCAACCGATGGCCATGGCAGCGATCTCGTTGAGCAGGCGGCGCGCTGGATGACTGGCACGGCTGAACAGGCTCTTGTCGAGCAAGGCGACCTTGAGCAGCGGGATGTGCAAGCGTCCAAGCAGAGCGCGCAGGGGCGGGGGCAGGTTATCGTCGCGCTGGATGTGGTCGAACAGCAGGTCGACCAGGTTGATCATGTCTTCGTCGGCAGTGGCCAGGCGGCGGCGCGTGCCACTGCGAACGCTGACCCGCAGCAACAGTTGTTCGAGCTGCTGGCCGAGGTCGAAATCATCGGCCTCGAACGGCCCGGGCACGTAATGCTGCAGGTGAGTGAGCAAGCGCAACAGGTCGGCGCTACCGATCGGCTGCGCCGCCGAGACACTCTGCAAGCGCGGCGCCAGCCTGCCACGTACCGGTGCCAGCAAGCCTTCCAGCGAGGCGAAATAAGCCTGGCCGGCGCTGTCCGCACCTATGTCTTCACCCGCGATCAACGAGGCCGGGGTGCGTCGTGCGGCCAGGCCGCGGTCCTCGGCACGCCGACGCGGAGCGGGGGCAAGTTCGCCCAGCACGCCCGCCGCGGCCAGCAACTGGTTGGCCTCGCCATAGAGCAGGTCGACGTCGCGCAGCACATAGCGCTCGAACAGCTTGAGCAGGACCAGCTTGACCTTGAGGTCTACCCCCAGGCTGCGTCCGGCGTCCAGAAAGTAGCCACACAGGCATGCAGGCCCCAGCGGATTGCACCGCACATCGAGGGGGATTTCGAGCAGGGCGGCAAAGCGCTGGCCGAGTTGCTCGAGGGCAAAGATGTCGCGCGCCAGCACGCGCTCGACCATGGCACCGACCGCCAGTGTTCGCTCGCGCTGGGCCTTGCCGACGGGCAGGTCGATAGTGCCCAGCGCGCCCAACGGGTCGGCCTGGCCGATGCGGCTGAAGGTTTCATGGAAGATATCGAGAAAGGCACGTTCGATGCTCTTGCGCTTGAGACGCAAGTCGCGCATGGCTTCGAAATAGAGATGTTGCTGATCGCCCGCGCAAGCCTTGTCAGCCATTTCGAAGAGCGTGTCGTCAGCGTTGTCGAACAGGGCACGCAGCCCTTGGCGCAAGTGCAGTGCCGCTTTGTCACGTACTTGCAGGAGCACGACGGGAAGGCAAGGCAAGGGCGTGCGCACCCCTCTGTCGATGGCGGCCACCAAGGGCCCCATCTTGCCTTCTTCATGCATCCCGAACTCCTTGCAGGGTATTGGTCGACTGGCGAGAAAACATCGTCAAAGCTATGACGCCAAATACAAGGCGCCATTATCAGTGAAAAAGATGACAGCTGCCAACACGCCATTTACAAGACGCGACCGGACGCACACTTCCCGACTGCAGGGTCGACGGCTGTAAACCGCGCCCCCCTGCCCTATAATCGCCGGCACCTAGCTTGTGGAGCCGACCATGCCGAACCTACGTCTCGCCGATCTCACCGCCGAAATCGAATCCAACGTGCGCCGCGCACTGCTGGAAGACGTCGGCAGCGGCGACATCACCGCCCAGCTGATTCCGGCCGAGCGCCTGGCCAAGGCCACCATCATCACCCGCGAAGACTGCGTGATCGCTGGCACCGCCTGGGTCGATGCCGTGTTCCGCCAGCTCGACCCGCGGGTGGCCGTGCACTGGCAGGTGGTCGATGGCGAACGCGCCACCGCCAACCAGGTGCTGTTCCACCTCGAAGGCCCGGCCCGTTCGCTGCTCACCGGCGAGCGCTCGGCATTGAACTTCCTGCAGATGCTGTCGGGCGTGGCCACCCGCGCACGCTTTCTCGCCGACCTGGTCGAGGGCACCCAGGTGCGCTTGCTCGATACCCGCAAGACCCTGCCGGGCCTGCGTCTTGCGCAGAAGTACGCGGTCACCTGCGGGGGTTGCCACAATCACCGCATCGGCCTGTATGACGCCTTCCTGATCAAAGAAAACCACATCGCTGCCAGCGGCGGCGTGGCCGAAGCCGTCGCCGCCGCGCACCGCATCGCGCCGGGCAAGCCGGTGGAAATCGAAGTGGAAAGCCTGGACGAACTGCGCCAGGCCCTGGCGGCTGGTGCAGATATCGTCATGCTCGACGAACTGACCCTCGACGAGATGCGCGAAGCGGTGCGCATCACCGCAGGCAAGGCCAAGCTCGAAGCCAGCGGCGGGGTCAACGAAACCACTCTGCGGGTCATCGCCGAAACCGGTGTGGACTACATCTCCATCGGCGCGATGACCAAGGATGTGAAGGCCGTCGACCTGTCGATGCGCCTGAGCCTCTGATCCCGCTGCCCGTCAGCCGACCAATGCTTGCGCTTTCAGCAATGCCTAGGCGGCTGAGCGGGCCGTCGCTCGCGGCGTTTCGCAGTGCGGCGGTGGCAGGCTGAAACGAAAGAACCGGCCAAAGGGCCGGTTCTTTCGTGATCAGGCAGCGGCTCAGAACGAGGCGTTGGCCAGGCCGTCCAGGTAGCGCTCGACGTCCAGTGCTGCCATGCAGCCGGCACCGGCCGAGGTGATGGCCTGGCGGTAGACGTGGTCGGCCACGTCACCGGCAGCGAACACACCTTCGACGTTGGTGGCGGTGGCATTGCCTTCACGGCCGCCGTTGACCACCAGGTAGCCGTCTTTCAAGGTCAGCTGGCCTTCGAACAGCGAGGTGTTCGGGGTATGGCCGATGGCGATGAACACGCCGTCGACCTTGATCTCGTCGCTGCTGCCATCGTTGTTCTTCAGGCGCGCACCGGTCACGCCCATGTTGTCACCCAGCACTTCGTCCAGGGTGGCGTTGAGCTTGAGCTCGATCTTGCCTTCGGCGACACGGGCATTGAGCTTGTCGATCAGGATCTTCTCGGCGCGGAAGGTATCGCGACGGTGCACCAGGGTCACCTTGCTGGCGATGTTGGCCAGGTACAGCGCCTCTTCCACAGCGGTGTTGCCACCACCGACCACGGCAACCGGCTTGTTGCGGTAGAAGAAACCGTCGCAGGTGGCGCAGGCCGACACGCCCTTGCCCATGAACGCTTCTTCCGACGGCAGGCCCAGGTAACGGGCGCTGGCACCGGTGGCGACGATCAGCGCATCGCAGGTGTAGGTGCCGCTGTCGCCGGTCAGGGTGAACGGCTTGCTGGCCAGGTCGACGGCATTGATGTGGTCGAAGACGATCTCGGTCTCGAAGCGCTCGGCGTGTTCCTGCATGCGCTGCATCAGTGCCGGGCCGGTCAGGCCATGGGGGTCGCCCGGCCAGTTGTCGACTTCGGTCGTGGTGGTCAGCTGGCCGCCAGCCTGCAGGCCGGTGATCAGCAACGGCTTGAGGTTGGCACGGGCAGCGTAGACCGCAGCGCTGTAACCGGCAGGGCCGGAACCGAGGATGATGACCCGGGAATGACGAACTTCGGACATGTCGTGCTCCTGTCGAGCCGGCCACATGAGGCCGACACCGGTGTGCCGGCGACGCCGGCTGGAAAATAAAAAGGACCTGCGCAGCACTTGGGGAAGGCTACAACGCACAGGTCCGAAAACCTGGGGGCCACCTTCCACTGAGGGCTCGCGGCGTTTCACGGCGTTCAGAAATTGAACGCACTGTAGCGAGGTGGCAAAGATTAAGGAAATATCCTTCGACAATCCACCTTATAGACAGGCTCTATCCAGGGACGAATCCGATCTGCGATTGTCCCTATGCTTTGTTACAGCCGGTGTCGCGCCTTTCGTCGGCGCCGCAAACTCGGTAAGGTCAGCCCGTTTTCCTTCTGTGGAGCATCCCGATGCAAGCCCCCGTCCTGTCCGGCCCCCAGTACCTGCGCGAGGGCCTGAAGCTGGTCCTGAGCCCGAACCTGCGGTTGTTCGTGCTGTTGCCGCTGGCAGTCAACGTGCTGCTGTTTGGCGGTCTGATCTATTTCGCCGGCCACCAGTTCAGCCTGTGGGTCGATGCGCTGATGCCGACCCTGCCCAACTGGCTGAGCTTTCTCACCTACATTCTGTGGCCACTGTTCGTCGCCCTGGTGGTGCTGATGGTGTTCTTCACCTTCACCCTGTTCGCCAACATCATCGCCGCGCCGTTCAACGGTTTTCTCGCGGAGAAGGTCGAGGTGGTGGTGCGCGGTGAAGACACCTTCCCGGCGTTCAGCTGGGGCGAACTGGCCGCGATGGTGCCGCGCACCTTCAGCCGCGAGATGCGCAAGCTCGGCTACTTCCTGCCGCGCGCCATCGGCCTGTTCATCCTGTCGTTCATTCCGGTGGTGAACGTGGTGGCTGCGCCGCTGTGGCTGGTGTTCGGTATCTGGATGATGGCTATCCAGTACATCGACTACCCGGCCGACAACAACAAGATGAGCTGGCAGGACATGCTCGCCTGGCTGCGCAGCAAGCGCTGGCAGTCGCTGGGCTTTGGCGGGATCACTTACCTGGCGCTGCTGATCCCGGGGGTGAACGTGCTGATGATGCCGGCGGCGGTGGCGGGGGCTACGTTGTTCTGGGTGCGGGAGCGCAACTGAGGCATCCGGGCTCTTGTGCCGAAACTGAGACCCCGTTGGATGGCACCGGCCATGCCGGTGATCGCGGGACCAGCCCGCTCCCACAGGAATTGGGCTGGCCTTGGATTTTGAACAAGACAGTTGCTTGTAGGGTAAGACCTGAAGGGAAAGGGCAGCGCAAGGCTCCGCCCGTCAGTCACTGACTCAACTGGCTGGAGAACTGCCCCACCGCATTGACCACCTTCTTCGCCCCGTCCTGGATCTCGACGATCACGCTGCCGGTTTCCCCGGCCAGCGTCAGGCCCTGCTCGGCCTGGCGCTTGCTGGTGTCGATGATGTCCACCGCCGCCTGGGCCAGTTGCTCGTTCTGCTGCACCACCCGGGCAATCTCCTCGGTGGCAGTGCTGGTACGCGAGGCGAGCTGGCGCACTTCGTCGGCAACCACTGCGAAGCCCCTGCCCTGTTCGCCGGCACGGGCGGCTTCGATCGCGGCATTGAGCGCCAGCAGGTTGGTCTGCCCGGCAATGTCGCTGATGGTCTTGATGATCGAGCCGATCACCTTGGACTGCTTGTCCAGCGCCTGGATGCCCTCGGCCGCCTCCTGCATCGAACTTTCCAGGCCACGCATCACCTCGACCGTCTGGGTGACCACGTCGGTGGCCTTGCGGGCGCTGGCGTCGGTGTCCTGCGAGGTGCTGTAGGCGATATCGGCGGCCTGGGCCACGGCGATTTCCTGATTGACCTGGTCAGTGATCACCGTGGCGAACTTCACCACCTTGTAGAGCACGTCATGGGCATCAATGATCGGGTTGTACGAAGCCTCCAGCCAGACGACTCGGCCATGTGAATCAATGCGCTTGAAGCGCTCGGCCACGTATTCTCCGCGGCGCAACTTCTCCCAGAACTGCTGGTAACCTGCCGAGCTGGTTTCCTCAGGGTCGCAGAACATGCGGTGATGCTTGCCGCGCACCTGCTCCAGGCTGTAGCCCATGGTGTGCAGGAAGCGGTCGTTGGCGGTTAGCACCTGCCCGTCAAGGTTGAACTCGATCACGGCCGTGGA
Source organism: Pseudomonas putida (assembly GCF_001636055.1). Lineage (NCBI taxonomy): Bacteria > Pseudomonadati > Pseudomonadota > Gammaproteobacteria > Pseudomonadales > Pseudomonadaceae > Pseudomonas > Pseudomonas putida. The sequence goes on along the minus strand of NZ_CP011789.1, from coordinate 1,388,543 downwards.
GCGCATCAGCGCCTTGATCAGGCTTTCATGCTCGCGGGAGGTCTCGATGGTGCGGGTCAGGTCGCTCGAGTGCAGGGTGAAGTACTTGATCCGCCCGTCGACACCTTTGACCGGTTGCAGGATCGAGCGCAGCCAGGCTTCTTCGCCATTGCCCCGCAGCAGGCGGAACGCGCCGTTGAGGTGCTCGCCACGGGCGATTGCAGCCTTCATGCGCAGGCAGAAATCCAGCTTCTTCACGTGCTCCGGGACGATCTCTTCGATGTTGCGGCCGATCAGACGATCGCTGCTGTAGAGCATTTCTTTTTCGAAATTGGCATTGGCGGACTCGATGCGCCCCTGGGGATCGAGTTGCAGCACGAGCATTTCGCTATCGAGGCTGTTTTTCACCTGCTCGATGGATTGCAGTTCCTCGCGCAATTGCTGGATTTCTTTTTTCAGTTTGCTGTTGAACATCACCGCTCTCCCGGAGCGCAATCCACCCGTCGAATGCTTCTGCATCGGCTGAGGACAGGTGGTTCTTGAGGACCCGACGAGGAAATATTCGAGTGACAGACAAACCTGGAAAACACACGTCACCAGGGGATCATTTTCATGTCACATAACGGCAACCAAGCAGGCGGAAACTTTTTGACATGAATACGCCGCCTCTACGCATCACCCTCGTCAGCGAAACCTTCCCACCGGAGATCAATGGTGTGGCCAATACCCTTGGCCGCCTCAGTGAAGGCTTGCGCGTGCGCGGGCATCAAGTGGAAGTGGTGCGCCCACGCCAGGCCAGCGATGCACCGGGCAATAGCGACGACACGCTGCTGCTCTGTCGCGGTTGGCCACTGCCCGGATATCCCGGCCTGCAGTGGGGTGAGGTATCGATGCACAAACTGTGGCGACGCTGGCGTCGGTTGCGCCCGGATGTCCTGTACATCGCCACCGAAGGCCCGCTCGGGCTCAGTGCCCTGCGCGCGGCACGACGCCTGGGAATTGCCGTGGTCAGCGGTTTCCACACCAATTTCCCGCAGTATTCCGGCCAGTACGGCCTGGGCCTGCTGGCACGCCTGCTCACCCACTACCTGCGCTGGTTCCATCGCCGCACCGCGACCACCCTGGTACCCAGCGCCAGCCAGCGTCTGGAGCTGGAGCGACGTGGTTTCGAACGCCTGGCATTGATGGCGCGTGGCGTGGATGCGCAACTCTTCAACCCGGCACGGCGCAACCAGGCGCTGCGTGAGCAGTGGGGCCTTGGCCCGGATGACATCGCGGTGTTGCACGTCGGACGCCTGGCGGCGGAGAAGAACCTCGCCCTGCTGTTGCCTTGCATGCAGGCGCTGCACAAGAGCTATCCACAGCGACGCCTGCGCCTGGTCGTGGTCGGGGATGGGCCACTGCGCAACCAGATGCAGCAGCAGTTCCCCGATGCGGTGTTCTGTGGCGTGCAACGCGGCGAAGCCCTGGCCGAACATTACGCCTGCGGCGACCTGTTCCTGTTCCCCAGCCTCACCGAAACCTTCGGCAACGTGGTGCTCGAAGCACTGGCCTCGGGCCTTGCGGTAGTGGCGTACGACGAGGCCGCCGCCGCCCAGCATATCCGCCACGGACACAGCGGCGCGCTGGCCATGCCGGGGGATCAACCCGCGTTCATCGACGCCGCGTGCTGGCTGCTCGAAGATACCGAGACCCTGCGCAGGGTGCGCCTCAATGCCCGCCAGCACGCCAGCCGCCAGGGCTGGCAAGCGATCGTCGAAGAATTCGAGGCGCATTTGTACAGCGCCTGTCGGCAGACCGCCGCCCAGGGTAAGCGCGCGGCCACGCCGCTGACGATCAAGTCAGGCTCGACAGCGCCTCGCGGCTGAACGGCAGAATCTCTTCCTCACGCCCCTCGCGGACTTTCTGCGCCCACTGGGCATCCACCAGCAACGCACGACCGACTGCCACCAGGTCGAACTCCTCATCGCCCAAGCGCTGCAGCAGGCCCTCCAGGCTGGCCGGCTTGGCCACCTTGTCGGTGTCGACCATGAACTGCAGGAACTCGCCATCCAGACCAACGCTGCCAACGGTGATGGTCGGCTTGCCGGTGAGCTTGCGGGTCCAACCGGCCAGGTTCAGCGGCGAGCCGTCGAACTCCGGCTCCCAGAAACGGCGGGTGGAGCAGTGGAAGATATCCACACCGGCGTCGGCCAGCGGCTGCAGGAAGGCTGCCAATGCCTCGGGCGTTTCGACCAGGCGCGCGCTGTAGTCCTGCTGCTTCCATTGGGAGAAGCGGAAGATGATCGGGAAATCCGGCCCCACCGCAGCACGCACGGCCTGGACCAGCTCGATGGCGAAGCGCGAGCGTTGCGCCAGATCGCCGCCGTATTCGTCACTGCGCTGGTTGCTGGTGGCCCAGAAGAACTGGTCGATCAGGTAGCCATGCGCGCCGTGGATCTCGACGCCATCCATACCGATGGCCTTGGCATCGCGGGCAGCTTGTGCAAAGGCGGCGATGACCTCGCGGATGTCGTCGTGGGTCATTTCATGGACCACCACCTGGCCATCCTTGCTTTTACCGCTCGGACCGTAGCCCGGCACGCTGGCGTCCGGCTCGGTACCCAGGCGACGAACGCTGCCCACATGCCACAGCTGCGGAACGATGCGCCCGCCTTCGGCGTGTACGGCCTCGACCACCTTTTTCCAGCCAGCCAAGGCATCTTCGCCATGGAAGCGCGGCACATTCGGATAACCGTTGGCAGCCTTGTGATCGACCGTGGTGCCCTCGGTGATGACCAGGCCCACGCCAGCCGCAGCGCGGCGGCGGTAGTACTCGATGACGCCCTTGTGCGGTACGCCGCCAGGGCAGAAGGTGCGGGTCATCGGCGCCATGACCACACGGGTCGGCAACTCGAGGGTGCCCAGGGTGAAGGGCTGAAACAGTGGGTTGCTGGACATGCGGCGCTCCCGATGAGGTAAGGAAATGCGCCTGAGCTTAGAGCCAGCCGAATGGCGGGCACAGCATTATTGATTTGAGTGATTGATCAGGATATGGCGCAGCTTGCTCCTGCGCCTTTGAGAAAACCGAGCGGCGGATCGCCGCTCCAGCATGCATCAGGCCAGCGCCTTCTCGACCGCCTGAACCACCGCCGGATCGTCCGGCGCAGTGCGTGGCGCGAACCTCGCCAGGACGCGGCCGTCCTTGCCCACCAGGAACTTCTCGAAATTCCAGGTGATATCGCCAGGGAACTCCGCACCCTCGCCAGCCAGCAGGCGGTACAGCGAATGACGCTCAGGCCCGTTGACCTCGAGCTTGGCGCTCAAGGGGAAGCTGACGCCATAGTTCAGGCTGCAGAACTTCTGGATCTCGTCTTCGGTGCCCGGTTCCTGGCCGGCAAACTGGTTGCACGGCAGGCCGAGCACGCTGAAGCCCTGGCCCTTGAACTGCTGGTGCAGCTTTTCGAGCGACGCGTACTGAGGCGTCAGGCCGCACTTGGATGCGACATTGACCACCAGCACCACCTGGCCCTTGAACGGTGCCAGCGGCAGGTCCTGGCCGTTCAGCGCCTTGAGCGTCAGATCGTGAAATGCACTCATCTTGATTCCCCTCTCAGATTGCCGGTTGCCGCTGGGGCGAATTGCGCCCACTAAAAAGGCGCGCGACCAAGCCGTGCACCCGCCCGTGGGGGTAGGTCGGCTTGCTCGAGCGCCTGACGACTCTCAGAGCTTAGCTGAGAAATCAGTGGTGATGGCCACCTTCACCGTGGATGTGACGGTGAGCGATTTCTTCTTCGCTGGCGTCACGCACGTTGACCACCTTGACCTGGAAGTTCAGGCGCTGGCCTGCCAGAGGGTGGTTGCCGTCGACGGTCACGTCGTCGCCGTCGATGTCGCGGATGGTGACGATCTGCATCTGGCCGTCCGGCGCCGAAGCATGGAACTGCATGCCGACTTCCAGTTGGTCGACACCTTCGAACATGCTGCGGTTCAGGGTGCTGACCAGCTCGGCCAGGTACTCGCCATAGGCGTCTTCCGGCTCGATGGCAACGGTCAGTTCGTCACCGGCCTGCTTGCCTTCCAGGGCTTTTTCCAGGCCCGGGATGATGTTGGCGGCACCGTGCAGGTAGACCAGTGGCGCGCCACCGGCGGAGCTGTCGATGGTCTCCCCGGCGTCGTTGGTCAGGGTATAGTCGATGGAGACTGCCTTGTTGGCGGCGATCAGCATGGGGCAAGACCTTTTGCAAAAGAATGTAGAGCGCACAAGTGTAACCAAGGCCTCGCCCGATTGCGAACGCGCGGCGGCTGGCGAACGGCCCATCAGTCGGATCATCGGCTTTCACCAGGACGAGGAAGGCCATTGGGTGGTCGAGCTGTCCTGCGGTCATACCCAGCACCTGCGCCACCAGCCGCCGTGGCAGGCGCGCCCCTGGGTGCTGGATGCGCACGAGCGCACCCGGCGCATCGGCCAGGCTTTTGCCTGCGGCTGGTGCGCGAACGGGGCCGATAGCGCTACCCTTGGCCGTTGATTCCTTGCACCGCTTATTCCGAGAAGCACGCATGCAGACATTTTTCATCGCGCCGACCGACTTTGGTGTCGGCCTGACCTCCATCAGCCTCGGCCTGGTACGCGCCCTTGAGCGCGGCGGCCTGAAGGTGGGTTTCTTCAAGCCAATCGCCCAGCCGCATCCCGGCGATACCGGCCCCGAGCGGTCCAGCGAGCTGGTCGCGCGCACCCACGGCATCAAGCCACCCACGCCGCTGAGCCTGGCCCAGGTCGAGCGCATGCTGGGCGATGGCCAACTCGACGAACTGCTCGAAGCAATCATCCGCCTGTACCAGCAAGCCTGCGTCGGCAACGACGTGGTGGTGGTCGAGGGCATGGTGCCGACCCGTCATGCCAGCTACGCGGCGCGGGTCAACCTGCACCTGGCCAAGAGCCTGGATGCCGAGGTGATCCTGGTCTCGGCACCGGAGAACGAGGTGCTCAGCGAGCTGTCCGGGCGCGTCGAGTTGCAGGCCCAGCTGTTCGGTGGCCCGCGCGACCCGAAAGTGCTCGGGGTCATTCTCAACAAGGTCCGCACCGACGAAAGCATGGCCGATTTCGCCACGCGCCTGCGCGAGCATTCGCCGCTGCTGCGCGGCAACGACTTCCGCCTGCTCGGCTGCATCCCCTACCAGGCCGACCTCAACGCCCCGCGCACCCGCGATGTGGCCGAGTTGCTCGGCGCCCAGGTACTCAATGCCGGCGACTACGAACAGCGGCGGATGAACAAGATCATCATCTGCGCACGCACCGTGGCCAACACCGTGCCGTTGCTCAAGCCGGGCACCCTGGTAGTGACGCCCGGGGATCGCGACGACATCATCCTCGCCGTGAGCCTGGCAGCGATCAACGGCGTTCCACTGGCCGGGCTGCTGCTGACCAGCGACAGCAAGCCTGACCCGCGCATCCTCGAACTGTGCCGCGGCGCCCTGCAGGCCGGCCTGCCGATCCTTTCGGTGAGCACCGGCTCGTACGACACCGCCAACCAGCTCAACTCGCTGAACCGCGAGATCCCGGTGGACGACCGCGAGCGTGCCGAGTTCATCACCGACTTCGTCGCCAGCCACCTCGACGCCCACTGGTTGCACCAGCGTTGTGGCACGCCGCGAGAGATGCGCCTGTCGCCAGCGGTGTTCCGCTACCAGCTGATCCAGCGCGCGCAGCAGGCCAACAAGCGCATCGTCCTGCCCGAGGGCGCCGAACCGTTGCTGGTGCAGGCCGCCGCCATCTGCCAGGCGCGCGGCATCGCGCGCTGCGTGTTGCTGGCCAAGCCCGAGGAAGTCGAGGCGGTGGCCCGTGCCCAGGGCATTACCCTGCCAGCCGACCTGGAAATCCTCGACCCCGAGCTGATTCGCGCACGCTACGTCGAGCCGATGGTCGAGCTGCGCAAGAGCCGCAACCTCAACGCCCCGATGGCCGAGCAGCAGCTGGAGGATCCGGTGGTGATCGGCACCATGATGCTGGCGCTGGATGAAGTCGACGGCCTGGTTTCAGGGTTGGTGCACTCCACCGCCAATACCATCCGCCCGGCCCTGCAACTGATCAAGACCGCACCGGACTGCAGCCTGGTGTCGTCGGTGTTCTTCATGCTGTTCCCCGAGCAGGTGCTGGTGTACGGCGACTGCATCATGAACCCGCACCCCAGCGCCGTGGAGCTGGCGGAGATCGCACGGCAAAGCGCCGAATCGGCGCAGGCCTTCGGGATTACCCCGCGCGTGGCGATGCTCAGTTATTCGAGCGACTCGGCGGCCAGTGACGAGGAAGTGGAGAAGGTGCGCGAAGCCACGCGCCTGGCGCAGCAGGCGGAACATGACCTGCTGATCGACGGGCCGTTGCAGTACGACGCCGCAGCCAATCCGGAGATTGCCCGGCAGTTGGCACCGCACAGCCAGGTTGCGGGCCGCGCCACGGTGTTCGTGTTCCCGGACCTGAACACTGGCAACACCACGCACAAGGCGGTGCAACGCAGTGCCGACTGCGTAAGCCTTGGGCCGATGCTGCAGGGGCTGCGCAAGCCAGTGAACGACTTGCCGCGCGGTGCGCAGGTGGACGATATCGTGCACACCATCGCGTTGACGGCGATCCAGGCCAGTCACGTGCGCTGAAACGCATCGCGGGACAAGTCGGTGCGCCGACTTGTCCCGCGACAGGGCCGCAAAGCGGCTGGGTTAAAGGTCAAGGGTACTGCTGGACGGTGCCCTGCTGGTCATACTGCTGGCCAGGGATCGGCTTCAGGTTGACCTCGACGCGACGGTTCTGCGCCCGCCCATTGGCATCGGCGTTACTGGCGATCGGCTGGTCCGGGCCCATGCCTCGTACCGACACCCGCGAAGCATCGACACCCTGCGAGGTCAGGTAGGTGCTGACGGCCTGCGCGCGACGCTGCGACAGGTCCATGTTGTGCTGGCGGCTGCCGGTGCTGTCGGTGAAGCCAACCACTTCGATGGTGTTCTGGTTGAACTGCTTGAACGAGCTGGCGAGGTTGTTCAGCGGCGAGTAGAAGCTTGGGGCGATATTCGCCGAATCGGTCGCGAAGGTGATGTTACCTGGCATGATCAGCTTGATCTGGTCCCCCTGGCGCTGCACTTCGACACCGGTGTTGGCCATCTGCGCACGCAGCTCGGCTTCCTGCTTGTCGGCATAGTAGCCATAACCGGCGGCGGCGGCGCCTACCGCAGCAGCGCCGATCAGCGCACCCTTGCCACGGTGGTTGTGATCGATGGCCGCACCCGCGATGGCACCGGCCAGTGCACCCAGGCCACCGTACTTGGCAGTCTTGCTCATCCCTGTGGAGCCGCCCTGCGCCTGGCCCTGGTTGTCGTAGGGGTTCTGGCCGGCACAGCCGGTCATCAGGGCAGCAGCGGTAGCGACGATAATCAGACGACGCATGGTGAACATGGACAAGCTCCTGGTGAAATTCAAAAGTGCAGCGGATCGTATGCGGATCAGTGCCAGCCTTGGATTGCAGCGACGCGGAAAAATTCCATGAAACTTCACGCCCGCACGAACGGGTTCTCACGCATCTCTTCGCCGAGGCGAGTGTCCGGCCCATGGCCGGTCACCACGATCGCCTCTTCATCCAGGCGATACAGCCGCTCCTTGATGGAACGAACGATAGCCCGTTGATCGCCCCCCCACAAATCGGTGCGCCCCACGCCACGCCGGAACAGGGTGTCGCCGGCAATCAGCAGCTTGTGTTCGGCAAACCAGAAACTCATCGAGCCCGGCGTATGCCCGGGTGTGTGCAGCGCCACGCCACAGCCGCAGGCCAGCGCTTCGTCATCGGCGAGCCAGCGGTCCGGGGCAGGTACCGGCGTGTAAGGCACACCGAACATCTGGCACTGCATCTCCAGGTTGTCCCACAGCGGCTGGTCGTCCTTGTGTAGGTGCAGGGTCGCACCGGTCAGCTCCTTGAGCCTGCCGGAAGCCAGGAAATGATCGAAGTGGGCGTGGGTATGGATGATGCTCACCAGCGTCAGGCCATGCTGTTGCAGGCGAGCGAGAATCTTCTGCTCGTCGCCCCCCGGATCGACGACGATGGCCTTCTTGCTGACCGGGTCGCCGATCAGCGTGCAGTTGCACTGCAGGGGACCTACGGGAAAGGTTTCGCGGATCAGCGATACAGGGATAGGGGTCATGGGAGTCCAGCTCCAAGCGACTTCACGCTCATTCAAATAAGGTTTGTACGCGCGCCAGCGCATCATCAATGACAACGTCGGGAACAGACTCGATACGTCGGGCACCACGTGCCTCGAGATCCAGCGTACGCAACTGGTTGCACAACACCACGCCCTGGGTTCGCGTACCTGCCCCGCTGAGCGTGACTGCAAACCCGGCATGTCGGGCGAAATCCCCACCTTGAGTGATCGGGACTACCACCGCCAGGCCCGCGGCATTGTAGGCAGCCGGTGTGAGCACCAGAACCGGACGCATCGCACCTTGCTGCTCGCGTCCGACCACAGGCTCAAGATCGACTCGCACAATATCGCCCCTGGCGAATCCCACCCGCCTCATACCTCACGACCAACAGGACGAATGGCGTTCCACGCCGCGAGCTCATCCGGCTCGGGTGCATCGAGATCGCACTGGGCCATCAGCTCCTCAAGCTTGTACTTGGGTTTTGATCGGACGGGCTTGAGAACCAGCGACCCGGTGGCGGTATCCAGGCTGAGGACGGAGCCCACGCTCAGGCGCATCTGCTTGAGAATGGTCGATGGCAGGCGAATGGCAGCACTGTTGCCCCATTGTTGAATCTTGACTTCCATAAGTATCTCCAAAGGTAGATACATAGTAGAAACCCTCCAGATGATTGCAAGTAACCTGTAGAAACAACGTGTCTACATTGTCATCTGAAGCGCTGCTTTTGAAGTCATGAACTCGAGGTCAGGAGCTATCCCACAACGCAGTGGGAAGTGATACTCAAATAGCCAGAGTCAAGGCAAAAACAACCTGAACAACCCGCCACCCAGCGCACCACCGTTGGCGATTTCGATCCGCCCACGCACGCCGTTGCGCTCGTGCAGGGCGGCGATCCTGGCGGCGAAGTACAGGCCAAGGCCGGTGCTGCCGCTCTGCTGGTCGATGCCCTGCACGTAGTCCTGCTGACGCTCAAGCAAGCGCTGTGGATAACCGGCGCCATCATCGTTGACGCTGATCACCAACTGCTCGCCCTCCTCTTCGACGCTGATCAGCAGCGTGTGCCCGGCGTAGCGAATGGCGTTGGTCAGCACGTTGGCGACCACCGAGGCGACCAGTTCACGGTCGAAGAAGCCCAGCGGGCTTTCGGTGTCGATGCGCCAGGTCGCCAGCACGTCGCGGTGGCGGATGACTTCCTGCTGCGCGGCCAGTTGGGCTTCGACGAAATCCTCGAGCTCGTGGTAGTCGGGGCAGATCGGCAGCTGGTTGATGCCCAGCTTGTACAACCCCAGCAACTGCACCAGCATACCGTTGAGGTGGCGGAACTCGTGCTCCATCACCCCTTGTTCGCTGCCACTGCGGGACTGTTCGGGCAAACGCGCCAGCCACTGGTCGTGGGCCTGGATCAGGGCCGAAAGCGAGTTCTTCATGTCATGCACGGTGGAGGCAATCACCGTGGAAAAATCCAGCCCCTGCTCATCGCGGCTCATGCGCCGAACACTCGCACGTGCAGCTTGCGGTAGCGGTCGAAGCGGTTGTCGCTGGCGGGGATGCCGGCCACGCGGTTAAGGCAGTTGCGACATTCCTGCATAAGCGACTCCGACGGACTTTCGCCGCCGATACGCAGCAGCGCCTGGGCGGTATTGAGGGCGATACTGATGTTCTTCGGTTGCAACGACAGGGCCTTGCGGAACATCTCCAGAGCCTCGTTCAACTGGCCGCCCTGGTAACTGCGTACACCCTGGCGGTTGAGATCCACGGCTTCGGTGACAGCGCCGAGCACGCTCGGGTCGTCAGTCACCTTGGCCACACTCTGCATCACTTTCGGGTCATCGCCATAGGTTTCCACGCAGCCCTTGAGGATCGAAGTCCCGGCCGACTCCTGGCCCAGCGCCTTGAGCTGCCTGGCCACGGTCAGTGCGGCATCGACCGAGAAGAACTGGTCCATCTTGTCCAGGCGCTGCATGGCCTGCTCGGTGAGCTTGGCCGCGGTTTCCGCATCGCCGGCCTGCTGCAGGCTGGCAGCCTTCATCAGCCGGGCGCGCACCTGCAGGCCCTGGTCCTCGGTGTTTTCCTTGGCGACTTCGCTGAGCACGGTATTGATCTCGACCCGCGTGCGCGCATCGAGGCCATTGCCGGCGTTCTTGTTCATCAGCGCCTGGACCAGGCCCAGGTTGCTCTCGGCGCTCTTGTAACGCGAGCTCTGCCCCTGGCTGACGGCATGCCGGTATGCCTTGGATGCGCCTTCGTAGTCTTCGTTGTCCAGCGCCAGCTTGCCCAGCGCTGCTTGGCGACGCACCGCCAGCGGCGACAGGCGCACCGCCTCTTCGAGCATGTGCTGGGCGCGCTTGTTGTCGCCTTTGGCCACCAGCACTTCGGCCAGCCCGTCGTACAGCCCAGGCATGATCGGGAAGGCTTTGAGCGCTTGCTCATAGACGCCCTGGGCCTGTTCGTACTGGCCACGCTTGTGCATCAGGCTGCCCAGCGCCGAATACACCCAAGGCTGCGGGCGGCTGGCAAGAATGTTGGTAAGAAACTTTTCCAGGTCGTCGAAGCGATTGAGGTCGCGCAACGCATCGGCCCGGTAGCGCAGGCACAACGGCGCGAAACGCGGATCCTGCTTGCACAGCTCGGCGCAGGCCGCCAGCACCTCTGCCGGGCGCCCGCGGTCCAGCGCCTGGAGGATCGGCTTGAGCAGGGTCTTGCGCTGCACCAGCTTTTCCAGCCGCTGGGCCAGGCCCAGGCGGTTGAACGGTTTGGTCAGATAGGCGTCCGGTTCATGCTCGATGGCGCTGAGGACAATCGACTGGCTGCTTTCGGCCGTGACCATGATGAACACACATTCATGGCTGATGAGCTTGTCCAGCAGCAGGTCCTCGAGCACCTGCTGGCCGTTCTTCTTGCCATCGCCCAGGTGGAAGTCCTGGAGAATGAAGTCATAGCGCTTCTGCGCGCACATCCGCAGGGCCTGCTCGCCGCTGTCGGCGGTGTCCACGTCGCGCACACCCAGCTCGCGCAGCATGGAGCGCGTCGAGGTGCGAAAGTCGGTGAAGTCGTCGACGATCAGAAAGCTTTTTTGCCCATACTGCAGCATCAACACGACCTGTATTGAGAAGAGGTGGAAAAAGACCTGCGGCGACTGTGCCCGGCGAAAGCTGTATCGGCCGGGCGGCGGGAAAGATGAGACTGGGAAGTCAGCGCATGACAAAACAATGGCAACTAGCCATCATTTTAACTGCAAGGCGCTTTCTAGACCAGCAGGCCAAGCGATTTGGCCCGTGCCACGGCTTGCGTGCGGCGCTCGACGCCCAGCTTGCTGTTGATATGGCTGGCGTGGGTCTTGACGGTGTGCAGGGAGATGAACAGGCGCTCACTGATCTGCTGGTTGGAGCAGCCTTGGGCGATCAGTTCCAGTACCGCCAGCTCACGGCCACTGAGCGCCTCATTGCTGGCCACGGTGACAGGCGGAGTCTGCGGCAGGCGTGCCAGCAGTTCGGCCTGGACCGGGCACACGGGGCTGGCGGCGAGCTGCTCACGCAACCATATCGGGCGTTCTTCCAGCAACCGCTGGAAAGCATGCAAGGCACCGCCACGCGCGGCCTCAAGCGCTTTGCCCAGCAACTTGCCCGCTTCCTGTTCGCGCCCCTGCGCCAGCAACAGCTCAACCAACTGGCAGAGCGCGCTGACCGCCAGCATCATTCCACCACTGGCCTGCCCCTGCGCGACCAGCGCCCGCAAGCGCTGCTCGGCAGGCTCCGGTCGTGCCAGGGTACGTTCCAGCAACGCTTGTTGAAGCTCGATATGCAGTGGCAGCAATGGATGAAATTCCGGTGCCGCGGCCGGTTGCTCGCCGCCGTAGGTCTGCCCCAGGCGCAGCAGCCAGGACTCGGCAAGGTCGGTGCGGCCCTGGGCCAGCCAGAGCTCGCATTTCACCAGCGTGATCATGGCCAGATAGAAGATCGGCGGCACGTCCCAGATATGCATCAATCGCTCGGCCTCGGCGAGCTCCGCAAAGGCCTCGGCGAAGCGCCCGTCGCGCCCCTCCAGCGAGGCGATCACGCAATGGCCGATCAGCACGCTGATATCACGGCAGGCCCGTGCTTCGCTCAGCCCGGCGCGCAACCGCGCCCGCCCCTGGCCTGGTTGCAGGCGCGAGGCATACAGGTAGCCTTCGTAGAGAATCAACCGGGCGCGCACGGCGTACAGGCGCTGCCCCGACAACCCCTGCAGACGCTGCAACCCCTGACGCACCTCGTCCAGGGCGCGCAACACTTCGCCCCGGGCGTGCAACACCCTGGCGCGATCGTAATGGGCCAGGGCCTCGAACAACGGATTGCCAACACGCTGGGCCAACTCCAGCGCCTCACGGTTCCAACCCCGCGCCCGCCAGAAGTCCCCGTCGGCAATGGCCAGGTTGGACAGCGTCGACAGGCACACCAGCCGCTGGCCATAGCGCTTGCAGGGCAGGCTCTGCAGGGCTTCCTCGCAGTAGGCCAGGGTCCGCTCGCGATCGCCGCGGCCGCGTGCGATCACGCCGCTGAGCGCCAGCCACTGGGCGAGCATGGACTTCTGTGCGGTCGCCGAGGGCGCTGGCAGGAAACGGCTGAGATAGGCCGCCAGTTCTTCGGCTGCATCCAGCTGGCAGGCCAGACCCAGTGCCCAGCTGTACAGCACGATCAGGCGTGGCGTGCTGATCAGCAGGCTGTCTGGCAGGTCCATCTTCCAGCGCAGCAGCATGCCGACGTTCTGTTCGGCCAACAGTTGCTCTTCGGAAAGGCTCTGCACCAGATCGGCGGCGACATCCAGAGAACCCGCACGCAAGGCCTGCTCCACCGCTTCATCGAGCAGCCCCTGGCGCTCGAACCAGCGGCAGGCTCGCAGGTGCAGCGCCGCCGAAGGCTCGCTGGCCTGGCGACTGCGCAGCAGGTCGGAGAACAGGTGGTGATAACGGAACCACCGGCCGTGCTCATCCAGCGGCACCAGGAACACCTGGTGAGCCTGCAGGTAGCGCAGGATCGCCGCACTGTCCTCACGCTCGCGCAGGGCGTCGCACAGTTCGGTGCAGAAGCGCTCCTGGCAGGCGGTGTCGTAGAGGAAAGCCTGGACTTCTACCGGGAGGATCTCGATGACCTCTTCGAGCAGGTAATCGCGGATCAGCCCTTCGCCACCGTGCAGCGCCTGGGGCAAGGCATGGTCCTCGCCCGACTCGCTGGTCGCCAGCTGCCAGAAACGCAACCCGGCGACCCAGCCGTCGCTGCGCTGGATCAGGTTGTCCAGCGCCTGGCCACGCAGGCCGGTGGGCTGGCGGCCAATCACGGCAAGGGCTTCATCGGAGGTCAGGCGCAGGTCTTGTTCGTTGAGCTCGGCCAACTGGCGCGACAGGCGCAGCCGCGCCAGGTGCCAGTCAGGGCGCTGGCGGCTGGTGACCAGCAATGCCAGGCCCGGGGGCAAATGGTTGAGGAAGAACTGCAGGCAGCGATCGAGAACCGGCCCCTGGGCAAGATGGTAGTCATCCAGCACCAGCAGCAGCGGCGTGTCGGCGTTCAGGTAGAGCGCCAGCTCGTCGAGCAGGCTGTCGAGCCACTCCTCGAAGGCGAACGGCTGATGGCGCTGGCGCATCTTCAGCAGCCCCATGGCCTGACCGCCCAATGCCGGGCAGAACTGCTGCAAGCCTTCGAGCAGGCGCTCGAGGAAACGACCGGGGTCGGCGTCGCGCTGGCTCAGGCCCAACCAGAGGCTGCGCCAGTGGCTGGGCAACTGCTGGCAGAACTCGATGGCCAGCGAACTCTTGCCGAACCCCGCCGGTGCGTTGACCAGCAGCAGCCGCCCATCCAGACCCGCTTCGAGACGCTGGCACAAGCGCGCGCGCAGCACATGCCCGTCCGGCAGCGGTGGCCGGAAGAAACGCCCGTCCAGCAGACCAAGGGCCTGGCTGGCGACTCCATGCGTACGGGACAAATCTGTCATGGCCGACTCGTTCTGGTTGGAAGATCACGGCGATACGGATTGTTGCGAGCCTAGCGGCTATTGCGACGCATTTGAAGATGATCAAAACGCTTGAGAAGGAAAAGACTACGACAAAAAGCAACAACACTGATGGACATCAGTGAGATCTATTGCACGGCATAGCACAGACCGCCCCAGAACGGGCGCAGAGGCTCAGCGAGGTTCGAGCCAGACCAGCGAAGCGAAACGCCCGCCCTGCGGGGTGCGCCGATAGGAGAAGAAACGCGGGTCGCTGACCGTGCAGAACCCTCCGCCATAGACGGCCGTCACGCCGCGCGCGGCCAGGCGGATACGCGCCAGGGCATAGATGTCGGCGATCAGCTTGTCGGGGCGTTGGCCCGCGACGAAGGCACTGGCGGCCTCTGGATGCACGGCGGTGAACGCATCGCGCACTTCCAGGCCCACTTCGAACGCCTGCGGGCCGATAGCCGGGCCCAGCCACACCAGCACCTCTTCAGGCGCCAGCGCCAGACGATCAAGGGTGGCTTCCAGCACACCACCGGCCAGCCCGCGCCAGCCAGCATGTGCGGCCGCCACACGCGTACCGGCGCGATCGCAGAACAGCGCAGGCAAACAATCGGCGGTCATCACGGTACAGGCGATACCGGGCTGGTCGGTCCAGCTGGCATCCGCTTCGGCTACCACGGCCGGATCGGCGTCGGCCACGACCAGGCCATGCACTTGCTTGAGCCAGGCCGGCTGGATAGCGAACTCAGCGCCCAGGCGACGGCGGTTCTCGGCGACCGCTGCAGGATCGTCGCCCACGTGGTCACCCAGGTTGAAGGTTTCGTAGGGTGGCAGGCTGACGCCGCCCTCTCGTGTGGTGACGCAAGCGCGAACCGAGGCCGGGGCCGGCCAGTCGGGGAAGATCAGCGATTGCGTCAGCTCGCTCATCCGATAAAGCTCTCGCGGTCCTGATCGAGCAGCGACAGCAGCCACATGAAGTCGTCCGGCAGAGGCGATTTCCACTCCATGCGCTCACCGGTCGTCGGATGATCCAGCGCCAGGAAGCGCGCGTGCAGGGCCTGGCGAGGGAAGTGCTTGACCGCCTCGACCATGGCCACGCTGGCGGCAGGCGGGATGCGGAAGCGACCACCGTAGGTCTGGTCGCCCACCAGCGGGAAGCCGACATGGGCCATGTGCACACGAATCTGGTGGGTACGCCCGGTCTCCAGCTTGACCCGCACGTGGGTGTGCGAACGGAAACGCTTGAGCACGCGATAGTGGCTGACCGCCGGCTTGCCGCCATCGGTGACCGCCATGCGCTGACGCATGCCGCCGTGGCGACCGATCGGTGCATCGATCTTGCCACCGGCCGTCACCACGCCCACCACGATGCATTCATAGATGCGGCTGACCGAGCGTTTCTGCAACTGGTCGACGAGGTTGGTCTGCGCCTGCAGCGTCTTGGCGACCACCATCAGACCGGTGGTGTCCTTGTCCAGGCGGTGGACGATGCCGGCGCGCGGCACGTTGATGATGTCCGGCACATGGTGCAGCAGGGCGTTGAGCAGGGTACCGCTGGCATGCCCCACAGCCGGGTGGACCACCAGCCCGGCAGGCTTGTTGATCACCAGGATCTGGTCGTCTTCATAGACGATGTCCAGCTCGATGTCCTCTGCCTCCCATTCACCCTGTGCCTCCTGTTCGGCCTCCAGGGCGAGAACGGAGCCGGTGTGGACGGTATCGCGCGGGCGCAGCACCGCACCATCGACGGTCAGGCGGCCTTCCTTGATCCACGAAGTCAGGCGCGAACGCGAGTACTCGTCGAACAATTGGGCGGCGACCTGGTCGAGGCGTTGGCCGCCCAGCTCGGACGGGACCTCTGCACTAAGTTGAATGATCTCGGACATGCTCGAATCGATGGGCTTACAGCCTTTGGTTTCGGCTGCGTGCTTGTGGTTAAATACGGCTTCTTTTGCCCCGGGGTTGGCCGGGGGCGCTCATCATAACAGGACGGCACCGCCCAAGACAGCGGCCGTCAAAGGACGCAAGCCGCCATGCAAGTGAAACACCTGCTGCTGATCGCCATCCTCGGGCTCACTGCTGCCTGTTCCTCGAACAAGGAAGTCATTGACGAGAACCTCAGCGAAGCCGAGTTGTACCAGCAGGCGCAGGCCGACCTGGACAACCACAGCTACACCAGTGCCGTGAACAAGCTCAAGGCCCTGGAATCGCGCTACCCGTTCGGCCGCTACGCCGACCAGGCCCAGCTCGAGCTGATCTACGCCAACTACAAGAACACCGAGCCTGAGGCCGCGAAGTCCGCTGCCGAGCGCTTCATCCGCCTGCACCCGCAGCACCCGAACGTCGACTACGCCTATTATCTGAAAGGCCTGACCTCGTTCGACCAGGACCGCGGCCTGCTGGCGCGCTTCCTGCCGCTGGACATGACCAAGCGCGACCCGGGCGCGGCGCGCGACTCGTACAACGAGTTCGCCCAGCTCACCAGCCGCTTCCCCAACAGCCGTTACGCCCCGGACGCCAAGCAGCGCATGATCTACCTGCGCAACCTGCTGGCCTCCTACGAAATCCACGTCGCCGACTACTACCTGAGCCGTGAGGCTTACGTCGCCGCCGCCAACCGTGGCCGCTACGTGGTGGAGAACTTCCAGGAAACGCCATCGGTTGCCGACGGCCTGGCCGTGATGACCGAGGCCTACCAGAAAATGCACCTGGACGACCTGGCCGCCACCAGCCTGGAAACCCTCAAGCTCAACTACCCGAACCACCCGAGCCTGGTCGACGGCCAGTTCGTACCCAAGCAGGGCGAGTCCGACGGCCGCTCCTGGCTGTCCAAGGCCACCCTGGGCCTGATCGAGACCGACACGCCGCTGCCACCGGGTGAAACCCGCGCCAACCAGGACGTGGTCCG
This sequence comes from Pseudomonas putida, assembly GCF_001636055.1. Lineage (NCBI taxonomy): Bacteria > Pseudomonadati > Pseudomonadota > Gammaproteobacteria > Pseudomonadales > Pseudomonadaceae > Pseudomonas > Pseudomonas putida. The sequence continues at coordinate 1,371,522 of NZ_CP011789.1, read as the reverse complement.
TCAGTTCAAGGACGCCCGTTCGGAAATGCCAGCCGACCTGCTGCCCAAAGACGAAAACGGCGACCCGATCCTGCCGGAAGGTCCGAAGGACGCCGAGGTGGATCGTTCCTGGTTCAGCTACCTGACCTTCGGTCTGTTCGACTGACAGATCGCGCAACGAGAAAGGGAGGCCCAGGCCTCCCTTTTTTCATGGCCGCGCCCTAGACTGTGGCCTCTTCATTCACGACAAGCTGGACACCATGGTTCGCCTACTCTTCTGGATCGCCCTGATCGCCGCCGCGTTCTGGCTGTGGCGCAAATTCAAGATCAGCCAGCAGTCACGTCCCGAGCCACGCCTCGAAGACCCCTTGACCATGGTGCGTTGCGCCCATTGCGGCGTACACCTGCCCAATGACCGGGCGCTCAAGCTCGGCAAGGACTGGTACTGCAGCCAGGCCCACCTCGAACAGGGTCCTGGCCGACAAGGCTGATCGCACAGAACGAGCTCTCCCTTGTGGGAAAGCGGGTTTGCCCGCGCCCACGGGGGGGCAGTTTCAGATTTTCGAGCCCGCCTCACTTATCCCTCCCCGACCCTTTCACTCCATTTGCGACCCCTGCTCCCCCGCCACCATTGACCCCTTCCAGCAAAACTCGCTAAATCCTATTTATCCGCATAAATATGAAAAATAGCGAAATGCTCAAACCCAAACGCAAGCGCCAGAAGCTCTCCGACGTCATCGTCGAATCGGTCAAGCGCTCGATCGTCACGGAGGCCCTGCGCCCAGGCGATCGCCTGCCCACCGAACGCGAGCTGATGGAGCACTTCGAATGCTCCAAAGGGACCGCCCGCGAGGCGCTCAAGGCCCTGGAGGTCGAAGGGCTGGTCAACACCCGCACCGGCCCTACCGGCGGCGCCTATCTCGCTGAAGTCGGCACCGAGCCCGCCAGTCGCGCGCTGCGCAACTACCTGCACTTCCAGCATCTGGACGGCGAACAGGTCTACCAGCTGCGCAAGGTCATCGAGGTCGAGCTGGCAGTGGCCGTGATGGGCCAGCTCAGCGACGCCGACTACGCTGCGCTGCAGGCCAACATCGACTACTGCAGCACCCCGGAAGACAGCGAACAGGGCCAGCGCGAACAGCGCCTGGCGGAGATCGAATTCCACACCTTGCTGGCGCGCCGCTGCCCCAATCCACTGCTGCGCTTCATGGCGGTGTTCCTCAACGACCTGCTGCGCGACCTGGTGGTGCTGAAGAAGGCCTACCTGCCCAAGCGCCAGGCGTTCGCCGCTGCCAACATCGACTACCACAAGCAACTGCTGGTCGCCCTGCGCGCCAGCGACGAGAAGGCCGTGCGCCGGCTGATGCACGAACACATGTGCGACGCCGAACACCATATGACCGCGCTGGAGGGCGAGGTCGAACGCAACTTCCTGCTGGAGTTCGAACACCACCACTGATCCAGCCCGCACAGAGGCCTGCTCAAAGGCCCGGCCGTACCCGCTTTGCCATTGCCACTCCTGCCTAATAACCAGAACCAAGGAGTTATCCATGCAAAGACGTACCCTGCTCAAGGCAGGTCTTGCCCTGGGTGCCCTCGGCAGCCTCCCCCTGGGAGCGCAGCGGGCATTCGCCGAACAGCCGCTGGTCTTCTACGGGCTCAAGTCGATGTCCGGCGCCTTCGCCAGCTATGGCAAGTACGCCGACATGGGCTCGCGCCTGGCCATCGCCGAGCATCCGCAACTGCTGGGGCGGCCGCTGCAGTACAAGGTCATCGACACCGAAGGCAATGCCGGCAAGGCGGTGCGCAAGGTGCAGGAAGCCATCGGCCAGGACGGTGCGAGATTCTTCCAGGGCTGCACCCTGTCTTCGTCGGCCCTGGCCGTGTCCAAGGAAATCAACAAGGCCGGCGGCGTGTTCATGACCCCGGTCGGCGCCGACGAGATCACCGGCAAGGATTGCAATCTGTCGACATTCCGCTGGTCGGTCCCGACCTACGGCGCGATTCGCGAAACCCTGGTGCCGATGATTCGCCAGCTGCCGCAAGCCAAGCGCTGGTACACCATCACCCCGCAATACGTGTTCGGCGATGCGCTGCTGGACAATGCGCGCAAGGTTTTTGCCGAGTTCGGTGTCGAGCACATCGGCAACAGCTACCACTCACTGCAGGAGCAGGAGTTCTCCGGGTACCTGACCAATGCCATCGCCGCCAAGCCCGACGTGCTGGTGCTGCTGAACTTCGGCAGCCAGTCGTCCAACGCCCTGCGCCAGGCGGTCAATTTCGGGATCAAGGAGCGGATGAAGGTGCTGCTGGTCTGGTCGGCAGGGCTCGACCAGTTCCAGGAGCTGGGCAGCGACGTGCTCGAAGGGGTCTACCTGGGTGCCCAGTACTGGCATCAGGTGGATACGCCGCTGAACAAGGCACTGGTCGCCGCCACGCAGAAGGCCTACGGGATCAACCCCAACTATCCGCTGGCTGCCGACTACATCGGCACCAAGGTCATGCTCGACGCCATCGTCCAGGCGGGCACCTTCGACGGCGCCAGCGTCGCCAGGGCCTTGCAGGGCATGCGTTTCCAGGGCCCTACCGGCGAAGAGCTGATCCGCCCTGGTGATCACCAGGTACTCAAGGACTACTACCTGCTGCGCGGCAAGCCCCAGGGCCAGTTGCGCGACGAGGACGACCTGGCTGAAGTCATCAGTTCGGGCCGCTCGTTCGTCGAGGTCGATCACACCGGTTGCGCCTTGGCCTGAGGCTACGGCGCCAGTCAAACACACCTGTACAGGCAGCCGCGCCGCGCGCTGTCGAGGGCACGCTCATGCTCGAATTGTACCTGTTCCAACTGCTCAACGGCCTGGGCCTGGGGATGATCTACTTCCTCATCGCCGTGGGCCTGACGATCATTTTCGGCCTGCTCAACTTCGTCAACTTCGCCCATGGGGCGTTCTTCCTGCTCGGCGCCTACCTGTGCTACACCGCCGTGGCCCTGACCGGCAACTTCTGGCTGGCACTGCTGATCGCACCGTTGGTCGTGGCAGCGCTGGCCTGGGCGGTCGAGCGCCTGCTGATCAAGCGCATCTACCACCTGCCGCACACCTTCCAGATCCTGGTCACCCTGGGCATCGCGCTGATCATCCAGGAAGCCTCGGTACTGATCTGGGGGCCGGTGGGCAAGAACATCGCCGTACCGCCGGAGCTTCGTGGCGTGATCATTCTGGGCGACTTCATCTACCCCTACTACCGCCTGTTCCTGATCGGCTTCGCCGCGCTGATCGGCCTGGCCCTGTGGCTGCTGCTCGAACGCACGCGTTTCGGCGCCCTGGTACGCGCCGGCAGCGAGAGCACCGAAACCGTGTCGCTGCTGGGCACCAACATCTTCCGCCTGTTCTCCCTGACCTTTGCCCTCGGCGTGGGTCTGGCCGGTGTCGCCGGGGTGCTGTTCGCGCCGTTGCGTGGTGCCCAGCCCTTCGTCGGCCCGGAGATCCTCGGCATCGCCTTCGTGGTGGTGGTGATCGGCGGCATGGGTTCGTTCGGCGGCGCGCTGGTCGGTGGACTGCTGGTCGGCGTGGTGCAAAGCATGATGACCAGCCTCTGGCCGCAAGGCGCCAGCCTGATGATCTACGGGGCGATGGCCGCGGTGATCCTGGTCCGTCCCTATGGCCTGTTCGGGAGAGCATGATTGATGAGCGAGAAGAATCCACTACCGGCCGGGCCGCGCACGCCCGTCCTGCTGTTGCTGGTGGTCGCCAGCCTGGTGCTGCTGCCGCTGGTGCTGCCCTCGGCCACGCTGGCCACCGAGATCCTGATCTTTGCCCTGGCGGCGCTCGCCTGCAACCTGCTGTTGGGCTACACCGGCCTGCTGTCATTCGGCCAGGGCATTTTCTTCGGCGTGGGTGCCTATGGCGCGGCACTGCTGATGATCCACCTGAAATGGGGACTGTTCGCCGCGCTGCTGGGCGCTGCGGTATTCGGTGCGTTGCTGGCGCTGCTGGTCGGCGCACTGGCGATCCGGCGCAAGGGCATCTACTTCGTCATGCTGACCCTGGCCTTCAGCCAGATGGCGTACTTCCTGGCCTACACCCTCAGCGGCTGGACCGGTGGCGACAATGGCCTGCTCGACGTGCCACGGCCGAATGTCGAAGTCTTCGGCCACGTGCTGGTCGACCTGGGCAACCCTCGGCACTTCTATGCCTTCGTCGCCCTGCTGTTCCTGCTGATTTTCGCCTTCGCCCTGCGGGTGATCCGCTCGCCCTTTGGCAGCACCTTGCTGGCGATCCGCGAGAACGAGACCCGCGCGGCGGCGATCGGCTACGACACCCGCCACTTCAAGATTCTGGTGTTCATGCTGTCCGGCGCCATCACCGGTATCGCCGGGGCGCTGTACGCCATGCTGCTGCACTTTGCGCCGCTGTCGAACATCGACCTGATGATGAGCGAGAACATCCTGATCATGACCATCATCGGCGGCACCGGCTCGCTGTTCGGCTCGCTGCTGGGGGCCGGCGCCATCGTGGTACTGGGCGATGTGCTGTCGGAGCTGTGGCCACGCTGGCTGATGCTGCTCGGGCTCATCCTGATCCTGGTGGTGGTGTTCATGCGTGGCGGCCTGTGGGGCGGCCTGGCCGAGCTGGGCAAGCGCCTGCGTCCGGGGCGTGCGTTGTCGACCAAGACCAAGGAGACCTTGTGATGAGCGAGTTCCTGCTGGAAACCCGCAACCTGGAGCTGGCCTACGGACCGTTCCGCGCGGTCGGCGGTGTCGACCTGAAAGTCCGGCCTGGCACCATCCACACGGTCATCGGCCCCAATGGTGCCGGCAAGACCAGCCTGTTCCACTGCCTGACCGGCGAACGCCAGGCTACCGCCGGCAGCATCCTGTTCAATGGCCGCGACATCGTCCGCAAGCCCTCCCATGGACGCGTGGCCCTGGGCATGGCGCGCTCGTTCCAGCTCACCAGCCTGTTCCAGAACCTCTCGGTGCGCGAGAACCTGCGCCTGGCCGCCCAGGGCCGCGACGGCCTGGGCGCGCTGAACTTCTGGCGCAGCGTCGAGCACAAGCGCAGCCACTGGGACACCGCCGACCAGGTGCTCGAGCGCCTGAAACTCACAGGCCGTGCCGACACCCTCGCCGGCGAACTCTCCCATGGCCAGCAGCGCGTACTGGAAGTCGGCATGTCGATCTGCGCCAAGCCGAGCCTGCTGATGCTCGACGAGCCCACCTCCGGCATGGGCATCGACGACATCCCGCTGATGACCGAACTGATCAGCGATCTGGGCCGCGACCACACCGTGCTGCTGATCGAGCACAACATGAGCATCGTCATGTCGATCAGCCAGCGCATCACCGTCATGAGCCACGGCCAGATCCTGGTCGAGGGCACCCCGGACTTCGTACGCAACGACGAACGCGTGCGCACCGCCTACCTTGGAGAGGCCGCCTGATGCTCAACGTCGACTCGATCCATTCCTACTACGACAAAAGCCACGTGCTCGAAGGCGTCTCCCTGCAGGTCGGCGCCGGCGAACTGGTGACCCTGCTCGGGCGCAACGGTGCCGGCAAGACCACTACCTTGCGCAGCATCCTCGGCATTGTCCGACCTCGCCAGGGCCAGATCAGCTTCGATGGTCAGCCTCTGGTCGGCCGCGAAATCTTCGATATCGCCCGCCGGGGCATCGCTCTGGTGCCGGAACATCGCGGCATCTTCCGCCAGCTCAGTGTCGAGGAAAACCTGAAGATCGCCACGCGCAAGGAGAGCCGCTGGCAGTTGCGCGACGTCTACGCGATGTTCCCGCGCCTGGAAGAGCGCCGCCGTAACGGTGGCTTCGCGCTGTCGGGCGGCGAGCAGCAGATGCTGGCGATCGCCCGCGCCCTGCTCAACGGCCCGCGCCTGCTGATCCTCGATGAGCCGACCGAGGGGCTGGCACCGGTGATCGTCGACGAGCTGGTGAAGATCCTGCGGCGAATCAAGGACGAAGGCCTGTCGATCCTGCTGGTGGAGCAGAACCTGATGGTCTGCGATGCCTTGGCCGACCGTCACTACGTGCTCGAACAGGGCCGCGTGGCCTACCAGGGCACCGCCGCACAGTTTCGCGACGACCCGAGCATCAAGAACCGTTACCTGGCGCTGAGTGCCTGATTTCAGGCCTTGCTCTGTATCGGCCTCTTCGCGGGCAAGCCCGCTCCCACTGGGATATCGCCACAAGCAGCCCGCGAAGAAGGCCTCTAATTGCTACAGGAGAGACGCACCATGAACACCCGCATCGATCCCTCGCAACACCTGCTCGGCCAGGGCGCCCTGGTCAACCGCGAGCGCCTCTGGCAATCGCTGATGGACCTGGCCCGGCTCGGTGCCACGGCCAAGGGCGGTGTATGCCGCCTGGCGCTGACCGATCTCGACCGCCAGGCCCGCGACCTGTTCGTGCGCTGGTGCGAAGAGGCTGGCTGCACGGTCAGTGTCGACGCCATCGGCAACATCTTCGCCCGCCGCGCAGGACGCAACCCGGCACTGGCGCCGGTCATGACCGGCAGCCATATCGATACCCAACCCACCGGCGGCAAGTTCGACGGCTGCTACGGCGTCATGGCCGGGCTCGAAGTGGTGCGCACCCTCAATGACCTTGGCCTGCAGACCGAGGCCCCGCTGGAAGTGGTGGTGTGGACCAACGAAGAAGGCTCGCGCTTCCCACCGTGCATGATGGGATCGGGGGTGTTTGCCGGTAAGTTCGGTCTGCAGGAGACCCTCGACAAGGTCGACGAACAGGGCCTTTCGGTGGGCGCGGAGCTCCAGCGCATCGGTTACGCCGGCCCGCGGGTGCCCACCGGGCATCCGGTCGGCGCTTATTTCGAAGCGCATATCGAGCAGGGGCCTGTGCTGGAGGACCAGCGCACCACCATCGGTGTGGTTCAGGGCTGCCTGGGCCAGAAGTGGTTCGACCTGGTGTTCACTGGCGTCGAGGCCCATGCAGGCCCGACGCCGATGCACCTGCGCAAGGATGCGCTGGTTGGCGCTGCCGAGGTGGTGGCCGCAGTCAACCGCGTGGCCCACGCCCACCAGCCACATGCCTGCGGTACCGTCGGCTGCCTGAACGTGCACCCCGGTTCGCGCAACGTGATTCCCGGCCAGGTGCAGATGACCCTCGACCTGCGCCACCTCGACCCCGCCCACCTGGATGCGATGGTCGCCGAGGTGCGCGAGGTGATCGAGGCCAGTGCCGCCCGCCATGGCCTGAGTTTCGAGCTGGCCCCCACCGCCGACTTCCCTCCGTTGTACTTCGCCGAGCAATGCGTCGATGCGGTACGCCAGGGTGCGCGCGAATTGGGCTTGAGCCACATGGACATCGTCAGTGGCGCTGGCCACGATGCGATCTTCCTCGCCGAACTGGGCCCGGCCGGGATGATCTTCGTGCCGTGTGAAGGCGGCATCAGCCACAACGAAATCGAGAACGCCGCGCCGCAGGACCTGGCAGACGGCTGCGATGTGCTGCTGCGCGCCATGGTCCAGGCCGCCAACCCGGGAGCCCATTGAGATGACAGGCAAGACCGCCATCGGTGAATTCAGTGCCACCGAGCTGCTCGAACTGTACCGCAGCCGCCAGTTGTCCCCCCTCGAAGTGATCGACGACGTGCTGGCCCGCATCGACCTGCACAACCCCGCCGTCAACGCCTACTGCCATGTCGACGGCGAAGGTGCACGCGCCGCTGCCCGCGCCAGCGAACGCCGCTGGCAGCGTGGCGAGCCGTGCGGACGCCTGGACGGATTGCCCACGTCGATCAAGGACCTGACCTTGACCCGCGGCATGCCGACCCGCAAAGGCTCACGCACCAGCTCAGGCGTCGGACCATGGGAAGTCGATGCGCCCTTCAGCGCCTTCATGCGCGAGGCCGGCGCCGTGCTGGTGGGCAAGACCACCACGCCGGAGTTCGGCTGGAAAGGGGTCACCGACAACCCGTTGTACGGCATCACCCGCAACCCTTGGGATACCCGCCTGACCGCGGGCGGGTCGTCTGGCGGTGCGGCAGCAGCAGCGGCGCTCAACCTCGGCGTGCTGCACCAGGGCAGCGATGCCGGTGGCTCGATTCGAATCCCCTGCGCCTTCACCGGCACCTTCGGCATCAAGCCGACCTTCGGCTACGTACCGCAGTGGCCAGCAAGCGCCATGACCGTGCTGTCGCACCTGGGGCCGATGACCCGTACGGTGGATGACGCCGTGCTGATGCTCGACTGCGTAGCCCGCCCCGACCCCCGCGACGGCCTGGCCGGAGCCCCACGCCAGTCGCCCTGGCTGGACGACTCGACAGACCTGCGCGGCCTGCGTATCGCCTACAGCGCCGACTTCGGCTACATAAAGGTCGATCCGCAGATCTCGGCACTGGTGGCCCAAGCGGTGCAGCGCCTGGCGCGCCTGGGGGCGACGGTGGAGGAAGTCGATCCGGGCTTCAGCGATCCGTTGCAGACCTTCAATACCCTGTGGTTCGCGGGCGCGGCACGCTTGGCCAGTGGACTGAGCGAGGCACAACGGGACTTGCTCGACCCGGGCCTGCGCGGGATCGCCGAGCAGGGGGCTGGGATCAGCCTGGCCGATTACACCCAGGCACTGGAAGCACGTGCCGAGCTGATCGCGCAGATGAACGCCTTCCACCAGCGTCATGACGTGCTGCTTTCACCGATGCTGCCGCTGGTCGCTTTCGAAGCCGGGCACAACGTGCCGCCAGGGTCGGGCATGGCGCAGTGGATGGAATGGACGCCCTTCAGCTACCCGTTCAACCTGACCCAGCAGCCTGCGGCGTCGGTCCCCTGCGGCTTCACCCGCGAGGGGTTGCCGGTGGGGCTGCAAGTAGTGGGCGCGCGCTTTGCCGATGAACAGGTGCTCAGGGTGTGCAAGGTGTACGAACAGCATTACCCGAGTCGGCACCTGCAGGCGCCGCAGCGGCACTGAGGGTTGTGCAAGACACGCAGCGGCCTTGCGCGACCCGAGGCCGCTGCGTGTTTTCAGCCCAGACGCCCGGCCGGGGCGTAGGGCGCAGGATCGATGATCGGCTCGGCGCCGGTCAGCAGGTCGGTAAACAACTGGCACGAAGCAGGCGCCAGCACCAGACCGTTGCGGTAATGCCCGCAGTTGAGCCACAGCCCGGCGTGCCCAGGCACCGGCCCGATGTAGGGAATACCTTCAGGCGAGCCCGGTCGCAGCCCGGCCCAATGCCCAACGACTGGTGCGTCCTTCAGTTGCGGCAACAGTTCGATCGCCGAAGCCCGCAGGCTTTGCAGCGCAACCTCGGTCGGGGTCTTGTCGTAGCCCTCATGCTCAAGCGTGCTGCCCACCAGGATATGCCCGTCACGCCGCGGAATCGCATAGCGCCCCTTGGCCAGTACCATGCTCGGCAGAAAGTCGGCATCGCACTTGAACAGGATCATCTGGCCCTTTACCGGCTCCACCGGCAACTCCAGCCCGAGGGTGCGCAACAGGTCGCCACTCCAGGCACCGGCACTGAGCACCACTTCGTCGGCGGCCAGTACGCCTTCATCCGTCAGCACGCCGGTCACGCGCCCGCCTTTCTGGGCGAAACCGCTGATCTGGCAGTGTTCGCGCAGGCTGACGTTGGGCAGTGCCAGCAACGCGGCTTTCAGCGACTTCACCAGGCGCGGGTTGCGTACGTTGGCCACACCGGCCATGTAGATAGCGTGCTGATAGCCTGGGCCGAGCACCGGCACTGCGTCATAGGCCGCCGAGATGTCGACGGCGCTCAAGGGACGGTGTTCGCGTGCAGCCCAGGCCAGGGCCTGGGCTTCATCGTCGAGGTCGAGCCAGTACAAACCGGTGGTGTGCACTTCAGGATCGACGCCCGTGCTGGCGAACAGACGCTCGCCCAACTGTGGATAGAAATCCTGCGACCAATGCGCCAGGGCGGTCACCGCCGGGCTGTAGCGCCACGGATACAGGGGCGAGACGATACCCCCGCCGGCCCAGGACGACTCACGACCGACCTCGCCCTGGTCGCACACCACTACACGGTCAACCTTTGCGGCCAGGTTGAAGGCAGTCAGCAGACCGATCACCCCGCCACCGACAATCACTACGTGCTTGCTCATCTGTCGATCCAACACCTGAAGTAAAAACGCCTCACCAACAATCCGCCTCATCCAGCGCCCCAGGATTCGCACGCACACCGGCCTGGTCAAGCTGGTAGTCGCCACAGCGATCACGCGCCATCAGCCCCTGGGGCTGACGCTCGGCCAGCAGCCGATAATGGCCGTGCTCGCGCCAGGCTCGCAGGCGGTAGAAACGGCTACCCTCGGGCAGCGGTGTCTGCCACTGCTCGCTGTCGGCATACTGGCCGGTACGGGCGTAGTGGTATTGCAGACGCTGGGCGGCATCGTGCAGCAGGCCGACCGCTTCGCCGCGCGCGGCACGCCGAAGCTGGTCGCTGTAGCTGGGATAGGCAACGCTCGCCAGAATGCCGGTCACGGCTACGACAAGCAACAGCTCCATAAGGCTAAGGCCACGCTGCATCTCAAGACTCCCTGAATCGCTGGCGCCAGGCGATACGCCGGGGTGCCTGGGCCTGTCCGGGCTCGACCGCATAGATCGCCTCCAGTACCTGCCGTGCGCGGGCCTGACGGCTTACCGCAGTGATCCGGAACAAGACCACCCTCGCCCCTTCCGGCATGTGCGCAGCGCGGGTGCTCACCCCCAGTTGCTGCACCAGAAAGAAACCGTGCTCGCTGGTCTGCCACGGTGGCTGCCCATCGATCAGGTCATGGGGTGCGGGCGGCGGGACGCACACCTGGCAGGGCGAGGGAGGCGCCAGGGCAAGCTGCAGCGCGCCCGCCAGCAGGCTCGCCTCGGCCTCTTCAAAGGCGCGCGCCGCCGCCAGCGCGCTGCCCGCCAACGCCATCTGCTGCAGCGTGTCACGCAGGGCCGAGATGGAGAACAGACCCAGCAGCAGGCTCAGCACCAGGGCCAGCAGCAAGACCATTCCGCGCTGGGCGCTCATGACGATGGCAACCGGTTGCGCAGGGCAACGCTCAGCGCGTAGTTTCGCTCGACGCCCAGCACAGGATCGCCAAGGGTCAACTGCAGGTCCACGCGCTCCCCGTCATTGCCCACGACATGGGTGACACGAAAAGCACGCACATTGTCGATGAGCACGGCATTCATGCCGCCGCCGCTGAGCATCAGGCCGTCGCCTTGAAAGCGGTAGGTCTGCCGCCGCACCGGGAACGCCAGCGTAGTGCCGCTACCGGCCTGGCGTGCCGGATGAACCTCGGCCCAGGTGAGGCAATCGGTGAGCAGCGTCCAATCCGGGTTGCCTCCTGCCCCTCGCACGTCGGCCGTCACCAGGCTGAGCGTGACCTCGCGGCCATCGCCGGCATGGGATATCTGCAACGGCTGGGCGAAGGCCTGTGCAGCAGAGGGGGCGATGAACTCGATGGCTTCGGGTGCCAGGCAGCCGAACATGCCGGTCATGCGAATGTCCTGCGCCAGCCGCTGAAAGGCGAGCGAGGCGTCATCCTGCATCCGCGACAGCGCGCCTTGTACGCGCCAGGCTTGCTGGGCCGACACCAGAGCTTGCCCCGCAGCGGCCAGCAGTATCAAGCCCAAGGCCAGTGCCAGCAGGGCCTCCAACAGGCCGAAGCCTCGTTGTCGAGGCGTCATGGCAGCACCCTGCCCTGCAGAGCGATGAACTGCGCCTCGCTGGTGCGTGGGTCATGCCAGCGAATCTCCAGCTGCAACCACTCTCCCGCCACGACCGCCCGCCCCTCACCGCGCTCGTCCAGCAATGAACCTGTCAGGGCGCGCCAGCCGTGCAGCGCCTCGGGTTCAAGCGTACCGCTCGCCCTCACACGCTCGAACAACAGGTGCGCCAACTGCACGGCCTGTGCATCGCGCCGCGCGCCCTCGCCGGCCTGCACTGCGCGTATCTGCGATGCCGCCGCGGCGAACAAGCCGAGCGACAGCACCAGCACTGCCAACACCACTTCCAGCAAGGTCATGCCCTGCTCCCTGTGCACCATGGTTTCGCCTCCTGCGAAATTTCCCGCCAAGCCTGATCGGCCTGGCTGACTGGACCTCCTGGTCCGCAGCACCGAAGCTACAGCGAAGCACTTCCAGGGAGGAATGCACGATGCGGCAACAGGGAGTAACACTGATACAAATGATGAGCGTACTGGCCATGGTCGCGCTTCTGACACAGCTCGCGGCACCGGCCTACGCCAACTTGACCGAAGACCTTCGCCAGGCCGCAGCCGCCCGTGACCTGGCACAGAGCCTGCGAAGCGCACGTGGCGACGCATTGCTGCAGAACCGGAGCGTTGTGGTGCAACCACTGGAGGGGGATTGGGGGAAGGGTTGGCAAACAGTGCTGGAAGGCAACCAACAACTGCTGCGCGAACATCGGCTGGGCCGACCCATGAGGATCGCTGCCAACCTGGAAAAACTGAGGTTCAGTGGCCTGGGTGTCCCGCTGCGCGACAATGGCGCATTTTCCGGCGGCACCTTGCAGATCTGCCAACGTGCGCAGGGCAGCAGTCAGCATCGGGTCGTTGTCGCACCTAGCGGGCGAGTCAGCCTGCGCAGCGGGGCGAGCGAAGCGCCGCGCTGCGTAGGCCCCTGATCAGATCAGCGAGCGAACCCGCAGCTCCTTGGGCATCGAGAAGGTGATGTTCTCTTCACGCCCATCGAGCTCCTCAGCGCCCGTAGCGCCCCAGGCCTTGAGCTGCTCGATCACCCCACGCACCAGCACCTCGGGCGCAGAAGCGCCTGCGGTGATGCCGATGCGCTGGACGCCGTCGAACCAGGCACGCTGCAGGTCTTCGGCACCGTCGATCAGGTAGGCCGGCGTGCTCATGCGTTCGGCCAGTTCGCGCAGACGGTTGGAGTTGGAGCTGTTCGGGCTGCCGACCACCAGCACCACATCACACTCATCGGCCAGTTGCTTGACCGCATCCTGACGGTTCTGGGTGGCGTAGCAGATATCATCCTTGCGCGGACCACCAATATTCGGGAAGCGTGCACGCAGGGCATCGATGACGCGACTGGTGTCGTCCATCGACAGCGTGGTCTGGGTGACGAACGCCAGGTGGTCAGGATCGCGGACCTGCAGGGTGGCGACATCCTTTTCGTCCTCGACGAGGTAGATGGCGCCGCCATTGCTGGCGTCATACTGGCCCATGGTGCCTTCGACTTCCGGGTGTCCGGCATGGCCGATGAGAATGCATTCACGGCCATCACGGCTGTACTTGGCCACCTCGATGTGCACCTTGGTCACCAGCGGACAGGTGGCGTCGAACACCTTCAGGCCACGACCGGCCGCTTCCTGGCGCACGGCTTGCGAGACGCCGTGGGCACTGAAGATGACGATCACATCGTCCGGGACCTGATCCAGCTCTTCGACGAAGATCGCGCCGCGGTTGCGCAGGTCCTCGACGACGAACTTGTTGTGCACCACTTCGTGGCGCACGTAGATCGGCGGCCCGAAAACTTCCAGGGCACGGTTGACGATTTCGATCGCCCGGTCCACACCCGCGCAGAAGCCACGCGGGTTGGCGAGTTTGATTTGCATGCTCGGCTCCAGGCTCACAGCGCCTTCACGTCGAGGATCTTGACCTCGAAGTTCAGGGTCTTGCCAGCCAGCGGATGGTTGAAGTCAATGGTCACCTGGTTGTCATCGAAGGCTTTCACCACACCCGGAAGCTCGGTGTTGGCGGCGTCGTTGAAGATCACCAGCAGGCCCTCTGACAGCTCCATGCCGTCGAACTGCGAACGGGGCATCACCTGCACGTTCTGCGGGTTGGGCTGACCGAAGGCGTTCTCAGGGGTGATGGTCAGCTTGCGCTCGTCGCCGGCCTTGAAGCCGAACAGTGCAGTCTCGAAGCCCGGCAGCAGGTTGCCATCGCCGACCTTGAACACGGCGGGTGCCTTGTCGAAGGTGCTGTCGACGGTGTCGCCGTTTTCCAGGTGCAGCGCGAAGTGCAGGGTGACTTCGGTGTTCTGGCCGATACGGGTCTCAGTCATGGACCGGCTCCTCGCTTTTCTTGCTCTTGAACATGTCCAGCGCCAGCATCACCGCACCAACGGTAATCGCACTGTCGGCCAGGTTGAAGGCCGGGAAGTAGTGGGTGTTGCGCCAGTGGACGAGGATGAAGTCGACCACATGCCCCAGCACGACGCGATCCCACAGGTTGCCGATGGCACCACCCAGCACCAGGGCCAGCGCGACCGCCAGCCAGGTCTCGTTGCGCCCCAGGCGCTTGAGCCAGACCACCAGCACGGCGCTGACCACCACGGCGATCAGGGCGAACAACCAGCGCTGCCAGCCCGAGCTGTCGGCCAGGAAACTGAAGGCCGCGCCCGTGTTGTAGGCCAAGGTCCAGCTGAAGTAGTCGGGAATGACCACGATCTGCTGGTACATGGTCAGGGCGTTGTCGAAATACAGCTTGGTGGCCTGGTCGAGGACCAGGACCACCAGGCTCAGCCAGAGCCAGGCAAGGCGCCCGAAGCGCCCCGCTGCAGGATTAGGCATAGTGGCGCACCTCACCGTTGCCGCTGATGTTGTCGACGCAGCGAGCGCAGATCTCCGGGTGTTCCGGGTGGCTGCCGACGTCGGCGCGGAAGTGCCAGCAACGGCCGCACTTGGCGTGGCCGGACTTGACCACTTTCAGCTTGAGGCCTTCGACTTCGGTTGTCACCGCCTCGGCCGGCGCCTGGACGAACGGCACCACGCTGGCGGCAGAGGTGATCAGCACGAAGCGCAACTCGTCGCCCAGCTTGGCCAGGTCGGCGCTCAGGCTTTCCTCGGCGAAGAGCGTGACTTCGGCTTGCAGGTTGCCACCGATGACCTTGGCCACGCGCTGGTTCTCCAGCTCCTTGTTGACCGCCGCCTTGACCGCCATGATGCGGTCCCAGTAGGCGCGATCCAGCTCGCTGTCCTGTGGCAGCTCGCTCAGGCCCTGATACCAGGTATTGAGCATGACCGACTCGTTGCGCTCGCCCGGCAGGTACTGCCAGATCTCGTCGGCGGTGAAGGCCAGGATCGGCGCGATCCAGCGTACCAGCGCCTCGCTGATGTGGTACAGCGCGGTCTGGCAGGAGCGGCGCGCAACGCTGTTGGCGCCGGTTGTGTACTGGCGGTCCTTGATGATGTCGAGGTAGAAGCCGCCCAGCTCCTGCACGCAGAAGTTGTGCACCTTGGAGTAGACGTTCCAGAACCGGTACTCGGCGTAGTTCTCTTCGAGCTCACGCTGCAGCAGCAGGGTGCGATCGACCGCCCAGCGGTCCAGGGCCAGCATGTCTTCGGCCGGCAACAGGTCGCGCGCCGGATCGAAGCCGGACAGGTTGGAGAGCAGGAAGCGCGCGGTGTTGCGGATACGCCGGTAGGCGTCGGCGCTGCGCTGCAGGATCTGCTCGGAAACGGCCATCTCGCCGGAGTAATCGGTGGCGGAAACCCACAGGCGCAGGATGTCGGCGCCCAGGGTGTTGTTGACCTTTTCCGGCTCGATGGTGTTACCCAGCGACTTGGACATCTTGCGGCCGTTCTCGTCCACGGTGAAACCGTGGGTCAGCAGCTCGCGGTACGGCGCGTGGCCGTCGATGGCGCAACCGGTCAGCAGGGAGGAGTGGAACCAGCCGCGGTGCTGGTCGGAGCCTTCCAGGTACAGGTCGGCGCGCGGGCCGGTGGTATGGCCGATGTCGTGCGAGCCACGCAGCACGTGCCAGTGAGTGGTACCGGAGTCGAACCAGACGTCGAGGGTGTCGGCGATCTTGTCGTACTGGCCGGCCTCGTCACCCAGCAGCTCCTTGGCGTCGAGCTTGAACCAGGCCTCGATACCTTGTTTCTCGACGCGCTTGGCCACTTCTTCCATCAGCTCGACGGTGCGAGGGTGCAGCTCGCCGGTCTGTTTGTCGAGGAAGAACGGGATAGGTACACCCCAGTTGCGCTGGCGCGAGATGCACCAGTCAGGACGGTTGGCGATCATCGCGTGCAGGCGAGCCTGGCCCCAGGACGGCACGAACTTGGTGTCTTCGATGGCCTTGAGCGCACGCTCACGCAGGTTTTCACCGTTGTTGGGCTGCTTGTCCATGCCAACGAACCACTGTGCGGTGGCGCGGTAGATCAACGGGGTCTTGTGGCGCCAGCAGTGCATGTAGCTGTGGCTGATGGTTTCGGTGTGCAGCAGCGCACCGACTTCCTGCAGCTTCTCGACGATGGCCGGATTGGCCTTCCAGATGAACTGGCCACCGAAGAACTCCAGCGATGGCGCGTACACGCCGTTGCTCTGCACGGGCGTGAGAATGTCGTCGTTGACCATGCCGTAGCGCTTGCAGGTGACGAAGTCGTCCTCACCGTAGGCCGGCGCGGAGTGGACCACGCCAGTACCGGCGCCCAGCTCGACGTACTCGGCCAGGTAGATGGGCGACAGGCGCTCGTAGAACGGGTGGCGGAAATTGATCAGTTCCAGCGCCTTGCCTGGCGCGGTGGCCACTACCGAGCCTTCCAGCGCGTAACGCTTCAGGCACGACTCGACCAGTTCTTCGGCCAGCACCAGCAGGCGCTCGCCGGTATCGACCAGGGCGTAGTTGAAGTCCGGGTGGATGTTCAGCGCCTGGTTGGCCGGAATGGTCCAGGGGGTGGTGGTCCAGATCACGATCGCGGCAGGCTTGTTCAGCGAAGCCAGGCCGAAAGCGGCGGCCAGTTTGTCCTGGTCGGCGATCGGGAAGGCGACATCGATGGTCTGGGATTTCTTGTCGGCGTACTCGACCTCGGCCTCGGCCAGGGCCGAACCGCAATCGAAGCACCAGTTCACCGGCTTGAGGCCCTTGAACACGTAGCCTTGCTTGACCATCTCGGCCAGGGCGCGGATCTCGCCAGCTTCGTTGGCGAAGTCCATGGTCTTGTAGGGATTGTCCCAGTCGCCCAGCACGCCCAGGCGGATGAATTCGCTCTTCTGCCCTTCGATCTGCTCGGCGGCGTAGGCGCGGCACAGCTCGCGGGTCTGGTCGGGCGTCAGGTGCTTGCCATGGGTGACCTCGACCTTGTGCTCGATCGGCAGGCCATGGCAGTCCCAGCCCGGCACGTAGGGCGCGTCGAAGCCCGACAAGGTCTTGGACCGGACGATCATGTCCTTGAGGATCTTGTTCAGCGCGTGACCGATGTGGATTTTGCCGTTGGCATAGGGCGGGCCGTCGTGCAGGACGAACTTCGGACGATCCTTGCCAATCTCGCGCAACTTCCGGTACAGGCCAATGCTGTCCCAGCGCTGCAGGATCTGCGGTTCGCGCTGAGGCAGGCCGGCCTTCATGGGGAAGGCGGTGTCCGGAAGGTTAAGCGTGGCTTTGTAGTCGGTCATTTCAGGCTCTTGGTTAGCGGTTGAGCGTGCCAGTGGGCACGTGCGGCGGCGATGTCCGCGTCGATCGCCGACTTCAGCGCCTCCAGGGAGGCGAATCGCTGCTCCTCGCGCAGCTTGTGGTGGAACTCCACTGTCAGACGCCGGCCATAGAGGTCGCCGGTGTAGTCCAGGAGATGGATTTCCAGGTGGGGACGCCCATCACCCTTGACGGTGGGACGAACCCCGATGTTGCCGACACCCGGCCAAGGCGTGCCGTCGATTTCGATGCTGGTCAGGTAGACCCCGGACAGCGGCACGCGACGGCGCTTGAGCTGGATGTTGGCGGTGGGCGTGCCGAGCTGGCGGGCCAGTTTCTGGCCGTGCAGCACGCGCCCGGTAATGCGATACGGACGGCCCAGCAAGTGCTCGGCCAGCTCGAAGTCGGCTTCGGCCAGGGCCTTGCGCACTTCGGTGCTGCTGACGCGCAGGCCGTCCTGGATCACGGTGTTGGCCGCCTCGACGGTGAAACCGTACTGCTGGCCGGCCTGGAGCAGGAAGTCGAAGTCGCCGGCACGATCGCAGCCGAAGCGGAAGTCGTCGCCTACTTCCAGGTGACGCACGCCCAGGCCATCGACCAGCACCGCCTTGACGAACTGATCGGCGCTGAGCTGGCTAAGGCGCTGGTTGAAGGCCAGGCACAACACCCGGTCGATGCCTTCGTCGGCCAGCAGCTCGACCTTGTCGCGCAGACGCGCCAGCCGGGCCGGCGCAGTGTCCGGGGCGAAATATTCCCGCGGCTGCGGCTCGAAGATCACCACGCAGGTGGGCAGGCCCAGCTCCTGGCCGCGCTCACGCAGGCGCGCCAGGATGGCCTGGTGGCCCCGGTGAACCCCGTCGAAGTTGCCAATGGTGGCGACACAGCCCCGGTGCTCGGGGCGCAGGTTGTGAAGACCTCGAACCAGCTGCATAACGCGCTTCTTGCTCATAAAGTGGCCGATTATAACCACACCGGGGCGCTGGTGACAGGCAGCAGTGCCACTGTGGGCCGTGGAATGCGAAAAACCGACGCCTGGCCCTGCCCCGACCTCAGTGCAGCGCCTTGCGGACAAAGTGCCGAGGGCGGAAACCGCACAGGAACAGGCACCCGAAGTAGGTCACCACACCCGCGCCGATCAATGCGCCGAGGCGCAGGAAACGCTCGAGCATGTTGCCCTGCTCCCAGGCTGGCATGAAGTGCATGCCCAGCAGCAGCACGCCAGACATCAGCGCCACCGCCAGTACCAGCTTGAGCAGGAATACCATCCAGCCGGCCTGGGGCTGGAACAGGCCCTGGCTGCGCAGCTTCCAGAACAGCAACCCGGCGTTGAGGCAGGCCCCCAGGCTGATGGCCAGGGCCAGACCTGCATGTTGCAGCGGGCCGATCAGGGCGAGGTTGAACAATTGCGTGCAGACCAGGGTGAAGATGGCGATCTTCACCGGCGTACGGATGTTCTGCTGCGCGTAGAAGCCGGGCGCAAGCACCTTGACCAGGATGATCGCCAGCAGACCGACCGAATAGGCGATCAGTGCGCGCTGGGTCATGGCGGCATCGGTGGCGGTGAACTTGCCGTACTGGAACAGCGCCACGGTCAGCGGCTCGGCGAGGATCGCCAGGGCCAGGGTGCAAGGCAGCACCAGCAGGAAGCACAGGCGCAGGCCCCAGTCGAGGATCCGCGAATACTCTTCACGGTCCTTGTTGGCGTAGGTCTTGGCCAGGGTCGGCAGAAGAATGGTGCCCAAGGCTACCCCCA
The DNA here is from genome assembly GCF_001636055.1 of Pseudomonas putida. Taxonomy (NCBI): domain Bacteria; kingdom Pseudomonadati; phylum Pseudomonadota; class Gammaproteobacteria; order Pseudomonadales; family Pseudomonadaceae; genus Pseudomonas; species Pseudomonas putida. Next base: position 1,352,432 of record NZ_CP011789.1, on the reverse strand, counting down.
GCACACCGGAAGGAAGCTCCATCAGGCGGTCGGCGTAGTACATCCAGGAAACCGAACCGGCGACCAGGAAGGAGGCGAAGATGGTGTTGATGATCAGCGAGATCTGACTCACCGACACCCCGAGGATCGCCGGCAGCATCTGCTTGAGCACGCGCCATACCCCCGTATCGCGCAGGTTCAGCCGTGGCAGCACGAGCATGCCGATCTTCTTCAAGGCTGGCAGCTGGTACAGCAGCTGGGCCAGCCCCCCCGCCAGCACGCCCCAGGCCAGGGCCATGATCGGCGGGTCGAAATAGGGGGTGAGGAACACGGCGAAGGCGATCATCGCCACGTTCAGCAGGGTCGGCGTAAAGGCCGGCACCGAGAAGCGGTTCCAGGTGTTGAGGATCGCCCCGACCAGCGACGACAGGGATATCAGCAATATATAAGGAAACGTCACCCGCAACAGTGCGGTGGTGAGTTCGTATTTCTCGGCACTGTCGACAAAGCCGGGGGCCGTGACCCACACCACCCAGGGCGCGGCGAGTATGCCCAGGGCAGTGACCAGAGCCAGGACCAGCGTGAGCAGGCCACTGACATAGGCGATGAAAGTACGCGTGGCCTCCTCGCCCTGCTGGGTCTTGTATTCGGCAAGAATCGGCACGAAGGCTTGGGAAAACGCGCCCTCGGCGAAGATACGCCGCAGCAGGTTGGGCAGTTTGAAGGCAATGAAGAAGGCGTCGGTGGCGATGCCGGCGCCGAAGACCCGCGCCAGAATGGTGTCGCGCACGAAACCCAGCACCCGCGAAATCATGGTGATGGAGCTGACTGCAGCCAGGGATTTGAGCAGGTTCATCGAAAAGTTTTACGCCTGGGACTTGAGAGCGCTGCCAGATGACGCCCGGATGTGCGATAATCCCGCTTCTTTGCAGGGGTGCCAAAAACTCCCGAGTTTACAGGTCGTTGCGTAGAAAGGAATCTCTCCTTCCGCGCACACATGCCACTCGGCAGATCCTTGCAACTGGCCTTGACATCCGTCCGACTCATCGGCATGATTCGCGGCCTTATTTGTTTGCTATTTACCCAAAAGTCTTTCGAGGAGCTCGACGGTGGCCAACACACCTTCCGCCAAGAAACGTGCAAAACAGGCTGAGAAGCGTCGCAGCCACAACGCCAGCCTGCGTTCCATGGTCCGTACCTACATCAAGAACGTAGTCAAGGCCATCGACGCTAAAGACGCCGAAAAAGCGCAAGCTGCTTACACTCTGGCTGTGCCTGTAATCGACCGCATGGCCGATAAAGGCATCATCCACAAGAATAAAGCTGCTCGCCACAAAGGCCGTCTGAATGGCCACATCAAGGCGCTGAAAGAAGCTGCAGCTGCCTAAGCGACGCGCTTTAACAAAAACCGACCCTAGGGTCGGTTTTTTGTTGCCTGCGATTTAGCTGGCCATCGACAGGCAACCCAGAAGTCCGGGCCGCGATAAGCGGCCCTGGACTCATTGCTACTTGCCCACCGGGATCTTCGGCGCCCACTGCAACCAGGCATCATCCGGTTTATCGAACAAGGCAAAGGTCTGCTGCGGCCGCGCGGGATTGCCCATCTGCTCGCCATCCGGCGTTGCAAAGGCGATCCCTCCATCGATGAGGGTTTCCAGCGATTCGGTTCGCACCGTGGCCCCCTTGAACAGCCCCCAGTCAAAGCCGAAACCACTGCTGTTCCAGAAGCGGCTGCCGCCCCGTACCAAGGCGGCATAACGTGGCTCGATCAGAATATGGATCAACACCCGATCCGCACTCTGCCCCAGTTCGTAGCCCGTGACCTTGCCAACCTGTACTTCACGGTAGGTGACTGGTACACCCGGCTTTATCGAACCACGACGTGAGGCGCTCAACGTCAGCGGCAGACCGACTTCCTGACCGACCACCTCCGGCGCTTCGGGCAAGGCGATGAAATCCCGCTGCGGGCCCTGGCTCTTCAATGCCGGCTGTACCTCCAGGTACTGGCCGCCGATCAGGGTATCCAGGTTCTCTGTGCGCACCAGTCCGAATGCCGGCTTCACCACCCAGAATTGCGTGCCTGCCCGGGCAATGCGGTCCGCAGCATCGGTGATCCGCGCACGCAGCAGCACAGCCTGCAGATCGGAGGTCAGGTCGACGCTTTCAATGCTGCCTACGTCGAGGCCACGGAAGCGGATCGGCGTACCGGGCTTGAGACCATCGGCACGCTCCACACGGATGGTCACGAGAGTGCCGGCACGGTTGGCTGCCTCCTCGTTCTCCAGCAGGCGGAAACGTGGAATGTGTCGTTTGAGCGGCACGTTCTGCTGCGGCGTGTCAAAAGCGATGCCTCCGGCCATCAGGGTCTGCAACGACTCACTCTTGATCTTGATACCCGACAGGCCGCCAGTGAGCGTGATACCGCTGGCATTCCAGAAGCGCGTCGAACCGTTCACCAGGCCGGCATACTCTTTCTCGATATGGACACCAATCAGGATACGCTTGCTGTTGCGTGCGAACTGGTAGCTCTGCACGCTACCGACCTTGACCTGGCGATAGGTTACCGGACTACCTACCTCGAGCGAGCCGAGCGTGTCAGCGAACAACACCAGGTGCAGGCCCGGCGCCTTGAGATCGAGCGGTGGCGCCTTGGCTCTGGCCTCGAACTCACGCTGCGGTCGCGCGCCTTTCTCACCCGGACGAATGGCGATGTAGTTACCCTTTACCAGCGCCTCCAGGCCGGTGATGCCCGCCAATGAAATGGACGGTTTGACCACCCAGAACTGGGTACCTTCCACCAGGTAGTCTTCGGCCAGCGGGTCCAGCGTGAGCTCGGCCATGGCGCCATCGAGGCCATCATCGATCTTCAGCGTTTTCATGGAGCCCACCTGGATACCCTTGTACATCACCGGGGTACGTCCAGCCTGCAGGCCTTCGTAATCGGTCAGGTGCACCTTGATGCGGATACCAGCCTGAGCTGCCTCGAAGTCCTCATAGAGACGGAACGGAAGGCTCGGATCGGTGGGCGGGCTGTCCTTGCGATGCTCTGGAGTAGCGAAGGCGATGCCGCCAGCCACGATGCTCGACAGCGATTCACTGCGCACCTTGACGCCCGACAGATTGGCATCGATGCTGATGCCGCTGGCATTCCAGAAACGCGTGTGTTTGCGCACCAGACCAGCGTATTCAGGCTCGATGAACAGCTTGATCTCGACCGTTCCGTGGTCGTCTGACAGGCGATAGCTTTTTACCTTGCCCACCTGGATCTGCTTGTAGAACACCGGGCTCTCACGATTGAGCGAGCCCAGGCGCTCGGCCTTGAGCGTTAGGTGCAGGCCGGGCTCCTTGTCAGAAAGCGGTGGTGCCTCGGCCAGTGCGGTGAAGCGACGGGTAGGTTCGCCCTGCCCTGGATCAACGGCGATGTAGTTGCCGGAAACCAGTGTCTCCAACCCGGAGATCCCAGCCAGGCTGACGCTCGGCTTGACCAGCCAGAAGCGCGTGCCTTTATTCATGTGCGGCTCGGCCGTCTTGTTCATCTCGATGGTGGCGATCACACCCGTATTGCTGCCCTCGGCATCCAGCACCAGGCTGGTAACCTTGCCCACCGACATACCCTTGTAGATCACCTCGGTCTTGTTGGCGACGATACCCTCGCCGGTTTCGAAACGAACCTGAATCTCCACGCCAGCGTCACGATAGGCCTGCCAGGCAAGCCAGCCCCCGATCATCAGGGCGATCAGCGGCAGAATCCAGATGGCCGACCAGTTCGAGGCTGGGCGTGTTTTGGCCGTTGGCAAGTCACTCATGGTCGTCGTCCGACTCCGTGTTATCCCAGATCAGTCGGGGATCGAAAGTTAAAGCAGCAAGCATCGTCAGGATCACCACACTGGCAAAGGCGACGGCGCCCAGGTTGGCTTCGACACTGGCGATGCGACCGAAATTCACCACCGCCACCAGAATGGCGATGACGAAGATGTCGAGCATCGACCAGCGACCGATGAATTCGATAAAGCGGTACATCAGGATCCGCTGCCGGGCCGAGAGCGGCTGATGACGCTGCACCGAGTAAAGCAGCAGGCCAATGCCCACCAGCTTGAAGGTCGGCACCAGAATACTGGCAATGAATACCACCGCGGCAATGGGCAGCATGCCGTGCTTCATCAGGGTGATGACCCCGGACATGATGGTGTCCGGGCTGCCCTGGCCCAAGGTGCTGACGGTCATGATCGGCAGCAGGTTGGCCGGGATGTACAGGATCATCGCAGTGACGAGCAGCGCCCAGGTGCGCACGATACTGTTGGGGCGACGCGCATGCACGATGGCACCACAACGAGTGCAGGCCTGCGAGTCGCTGCCCGGCGCCTGGCGATTGAGCTCGTGACACTCGTTGCAGACCAGGATACCGGCATCAATCGCCCGCATGGGTATCCTCCCCGGAGAGCGCTACCCATATCTGATGCGGCGACATCACCACCTCCAGCCAGACCTGCACCAGCAACAGGCTGATAAAGCAGAACAAACCGAGCCCGACGGTCAGTTGCGCCAGGTCGACCAGCTTGACGATCGCTACCAGCACGCCCATGAAGTACACCTCGAGCATCCCCCACTCCCGCAGGTGATGATAGATGCGATAGAACAACAGGCCATGACCACGACCGATATTCAGGCGAATGCTCAGCAGTACCAGGAGTTGGCACAGCAGCTTGAGCAACGGAATAGCCATGCTGCACAGGAACACCACAATGGCGACGCCACGCATTTCAGAGTTGTACAGGCCCAGAACACCACTCCACACCGTGTCGTCAGCGGTCTGGCCGAGCAGGTGCAGTTGCATGATAGGCAGGAAATTGGCCGGGATATAAAGAAACAGCGCGGTCAGCACCAGCGCGAGGCTGCGATTGACGACATTGTAACGATGCGCATAGAGCTCGTAGCCACAGCGCGGACACTGGGCTTTCTCGCCATGCTGCAGCACAGGCTTGCGCAGCAGCAGGTCACACTCGTGACAAGCCACGAGGTCTTCCAGCGGCAGGCTGGCCAGCGCTTCGGGATCGGCAGGGTTGGACATAGGGAGTTCTGATAGGAAAGTCGGCTCTATTCTAGTGTTCAGAGTCGAAATGTGGGAGATGGTGCTTTGCAAAGGCGGTTACGAATGGTGTCGGCCACCTGCTTGCTCTCGGCAGCGAATGCTGCCGGCTCTTGATCGCGGAAAAGACAAAACCCCTACCTGCTCGCGCAGATAGGGGTTTTGCGAAATGAATCTTGACGATGACCTACTCTCACATGGGGAAACCCCACACTACCATCGGCGATGCATCGTTTCACTGCTGAGTTCGGGATGGGATCAGGTGGTTCCAATGCTCTATGGTCGTCAAGAAATTCGGTTGCCAGTGCGTCCTTGCAGACACGCTAGCCAATTCGGATATGTGATCTTTGTGGGTCGCTTCGAACTTTCGGTTCGTTTCGTCTTCACCACCACAATCTGCAAGGCAGATTGCTTGGGTGTTATATGGTCAAGCCTCACGGGCAATTAGTATTGGTTAGCTCAACGCCTCACAGCGCTTACACACCCAACCTATCAACGTCGTAGTCTTCGACGGCCCTTCAGGGGATTCAAGATCCCAGTGAGATCTCATCTTGAGGCAAGTTTCCCGCTTAGATGCTTTCAGCGGTTATCTCTTCCGAACATAGCTACCCGGCAATGCCACTGGCGTGACAACCGGAACACCAGAGGTTCGTCCACTCCGGTCCTCTCGTACTAGGAGCAGCCCCTCTCAAATCTCAAACGTCCACGGCAGATAGGGACCGAACTGTCTCACGACGTTCTAAACCCAGCTCGCGTACCACTTTAAATGGCGAACAGCCATACCCTTGGGACCGGCTTCAGCCCCAGGATGTGATGAGCCGACATCGAGGTGCCAAACACCGCCGTCGATATGAACTCTTGGGCGGTATCAGCCTGTTATCCCCGGAGTACCTTTTATCCGTTGAGCGATGGCCCTTCCATACAGAACCACCGGATCACTAAGACCTACTTTCGTACCTGCTCGACGTGTGTGTCTCGCAGTCAAGCGCGCTTTTGCCTTTATACTCTACGACCGATTTCCGACCGGTCTGAGCGCACCTTCGTACTCCTCCGTTACTCTTTGGGAGGAGACCGCCCCAGTCAAACTACCCACCATACACTGTCCTCGATCCGGATCACGGACCTGAGTTAGAACCTCAAGGTTGCCAGGGTGGTATTTCAAGGATGGCTCCATGAGAACTGGCGTCCCCACTTCAAAGCCTCCCACCTATCCTACACAAGCAAGCTCAAAGTCCAGTGCAAAGCTATAGTAAAGGTTCACGGGGTCTTTCCGTCTAGCCGCGGATACACTGCATCTTCACAGCGATTTCAATTTCACTGAGTCTCGGGTGGAGACAGCGCCGCCATCGTTACGCCATTCGTGCAGGTCGGAACTTACCCGACAAGGAATTTCGCTACCTTAGGACCGTTATAGTTACGGCCGCCGTTTACCGGGGCTTCGATCAAGAGCTTCGCTTGCGCTAACCCCATCAATTAACCTTCCGGCACCGGGCAGGCGTCACACCCTATACGTCCACTTTCGTGTTTGCAGAGTGCTGTGTTTTTAATAAACAGTCGCAGCGGCCTGGTATCTTCGACCGGCATGGGCTTACGGAGCAAGTCCTTCACCCTCGCCGGCGCACCTTCTCCCGAAGTTACGGTGCCATTTTGCCTAGTTCCTTCACCCGAGTTCTCTCAAGCGCCTTGGTATTCTCTACCTAACCACCTGTGTCGGTTTGGGGTACGGTTCCCAGTTATCTGAAGCTTAGGAGCTTTTCTTGGAAGCATGGTATCAACCACTTCGCACTCTAAAGAGCGCTCGTCATCAGCTCTCGGCCTTGAAATCCCGGATTTGCCTAAGATTTCAGCCTACCACCTTAAACCTGGACAACCAACGCCAGGCTGGCCTAACCTTCTCCGTCCCTCCATCGCAATAACTGGAAGTACAGGAATATTAACCTGTTTTCCATCGACTACGCTTTTCAGCCTCGCCTTAGGGACCGACTAACCCTGCGTCGATTAACGTTGCGCAGGAAACCTTGGTCTTTCGGCGTGCGAGTTTTTCACTCGCATTGTCGTTACTCATGTCAGCATTCGCACTTCTGATACCTCCAGCAAGCTTCTCAACTCACCTTCACAGGCTTACAGAACGCTCCTCTACCGCATCACCAGAGGTGATACCCGTAGCTTCGGTGCATGGTTTGAGCCCCGTTACATCTTCCGCGCAGGCCGACTCGACTAGTGAGCTATTACGCTTTCTTTAAAGGGTGGCTGCTTCTAAGCCAACCTCCTAGCTGTCTAAGCCTTCCCACATCGTTTCCCACTTAACCATGACTTTGGGACCTTAGCTGACGGTCTGGGTTGTTTCCCTTTTCACGACGGACGTTAGCACCCGCCGTGTGTCTCCCATGCTCGGCACTTGCTGGTATTCGGAGTTTGCATCGGTTTGGTAAGTCGGGATGACCCCCTAGCCGAAACAGTGCTCTACCCCCAGCAGTGATACATGAGGCGCTACCTAAATAGCTTTCGAGGAGAACCAGCTATCTCCGAGCTTGATTAGCCTTTCACTCCGATCCACAGGTCATCCGCTAACTTTTCAACGGTAGTCGGTTCGGTCCTCCAGTCAGTGTTACCTAACCTTCAACCTGCCCATGGATAGATCGCCCGGTTTCGGGTCTATACCCAGCGACTAAAGCGCCCTATTAAGACTCGCTTTCGCTACGCCTCCCCTATTCGGTTAAGCTCGCCACTGAATATAAGTCGCTGACCCATTATACAAAAGGTACGCAGTCACCTAACAAAGTAGGCTCCCACTGCTTGTACGCATACGGTTTCAGGTTCTATTTCACTCCCCTCTCCGGGGTTCTTTTCGCCTTTCCCTCACGGTACTGGTTCACTATCGGTCAGTCAGTAGTATTTAGCCTTGGAGGATGGTCCCCCCATGTTCAGACAAAGTTTCTCGTGCTCCGTCCTACTCGATTTCACTGGCAAGAGATTTTCGTGTACGGGGCTATCACCCACTATGGCCGCACTTTCCAGAGCGTTCCACTAATCTCAACCCAGCTTAAGGGCTGGTCCCCGTTCGCTCGCCACTACTAAGGGAATCTCGGTTGATTTCTTTTCCTCAGGGTACTTAGATGTTTCAGTTCCCCTGGTTCGCCTCTTGCACCTATGGATTCAGTACAAGATACTCAGCTTATGCTGAGTGGGTTCCCCCATTCAGAGATCTCTGGATCACAGTCTGTTTGCCGACTCCCCAAAGCTTATCGCAGGCTACCACGTCTTTCATCGCCTCTGACTGCCAAGGCATCCACCGTATGCGCTTCTTCACTTGACCATATAACCCCAAGCAATCTGGTTATACTGTGAAGACGACATTCGCCGAAAATTCGTGAGAACTCACAAATTTTACCTTAGCCTGAACTACCAGCAGTGAAACTGGCATTCAGTCTATTTCTATCACATATCCGAATTTTTAAAGAACGATCTGACAAAAGCCAGAAATCAGCATTCATCAACGAATGTTCATTTCTAGGTTCTGATCAAGGTACAGCGTAAGTGGTGGAGCCAAGCGGGATCGAACCGCTGACCTCCTGCGTGCAAGGCAGGCGCTCTCCCAGCTGAGCTATGGCCCCGCATATTGGTAGGTCTGGGCAGATTTGAACTGCCGACCTCACCCTTATCAGGGGTGCGCTCTAACCAACTGAGCTACAGACCTATATAGGGTCTTGATCGTCTTCACAATGAATCAAGCAATTCGTGTGGGAGCTCATCAGCAGGCTGATGTCTTCGATTAAGGAGGTGATCCAGCCGCAGGTTCCCCTACGGCTACCTTGTTACGACTTCACCCCAGTCATGAATCACACCGTGGTAACCGTCCTCCCGAAGGTTAGACTAGCTACTTCTGGTGCAACCCACTCCCATGGTGTGACGGGCGGTGTGTACAAGGCCCGGGAACGTATTCACCGCGACATTCTGATTCGCGATTACTAGCGATTCCGACTTCACGCAGTCGAGTTGCAGACTGCGATCCGGACTACGATCGGTTTTGTGAGATTAGCTCCACCTCGCGGCTTGGCAACCCTCTGTACCGACCATTGTAGCACGTGTGTAGCCCAGGCCGTAAGGGCCATGATGACTTGACGTCATCCCCACCTTCCTCCGGTTTGTCACCGGCAGTCTCCTTAGAGTGCCCACCATAACGTGCTGGTAACTAAGGACAAGGGTTGCGCTCGTTACGGGACTTAACCCAACATCTCACGACACGAGCTGACGACAGCCATGCAGCACCTGTGTCAGAGTTCCCGAAGGCACCAATCCATCTCTGGAAAGTTCTCTGCATGTCAAGGCCTGGTAAGGTTCTTCGCGTTGCTTCGAATTAAACCACATGCTCCACCGCTTGTGCGGGCCCCCGTCAATTCATTTGAGTTTTAACCTTGCGGCCGTACTCCCCAGGCGGTCAACTTAATGCGTTAGCTGCGCCACTAAAATCTCAAGGATTCCAACGGCTAGTTGACATCGTTTACGGCGTGGACTACCAGGGTATCTAATCCTGTTTGCTCCCCACGCTTTCGCACCTCAGTGTCAGTATCAGTCCAGGTGGTCGCCTTCGCCACTGGTGTTCCTTCCTATATCTACGCATTTCACCGCTACACAGGAAATTCCACCACCCTCTACCATACTCTAGCTCGCCAGTTTTGGATGCAGTTCCCAGGTTGAGCCCGGGGCTTTCACATCCAACTTAACGAACCACCTACGCGCGCTTTACGCCCAGTAATTCCGATTAACGCTTGCACCCTCTGTATTACCGCGGCTGCTGGCACAGAGTTAGCCGGTGCTTATTCTGTCGGTAACGTCAAAACAGCAAGGTATTAACTTACTGCCCTTCCTCCCAACTTAAAGTGCTTTACAATCCGAAGACCTTCTTCACACACGCGGCATGGCTGGATCAGGCTTTCGCCCATTGTCCAATATTCCCCACTGCTGCCTCCCGTAGGAGTCTGGACCGTGTCTCAGTTCCAGTGTGACTGATCATCCTCTCAGACCAGTTACGGATCGTCGCCTTGGTGAGCCATTACCTCACCAACTAGCTAATCCGACCTAGGCTCATCTGATAGCGCAAGGCCCGAAGGTCCCCTGCTTTCTCCCGTAGGACGTATGCGGTATTAGCGTTCCTTTCGAAACGTTGTCCCCCACTACCAGGCAGATTCCTAGGCATTACTCACCCGTCCGCCGCTGAATCAAGGAGCAAGCTCCCGTCATCCGCTCGACTTGCATGTGTTAGGCCTGCCGCCAGCGTTCAATCTGAGCCATGATCAAACTCTTCAGTTCAATACTGCTTGGGTTTTTAAGAAACCCTAAACTTGGCTCAGCAATCTCAAATGACTATGTGATTTCTCGCATGGCCACTTGTGATGCTGATAATCTTGGCGACTATCAGTCCGTACTCACAAGCACCCACACGAATTGCTTGATTCGATTTGTTAAAGAGCGGTTGGTTAAGAGCTTTTCGTCTCAACCGAGGCGCGCATTCTACGCTTTCCTCATTGGCTGTCAAGCGTTTATTTTGAAGTTTTTCGCGAGAAACTCGTTTAGCTTCAAACACTTGACTCGCTGCGATCTCTCGTAGCGGGAGGCGAATCATACAGCACTCGAAGATGCTGTCAACTGCCTTTTTCACCGCTGCCGATCAGGTGACCGAAGCCCTTCACGCCTTGCCGAAATCGCTTAACTCGTTGATTAACAAGAAGTTTTGCGTTCCGTTTGCTGCGGAAGTGGGGCGCATTATAAGGGAATCTGAGAGGCCGTCAACCTTTTATTTCAAAAAAACGATAAGAATGAAAAGCTTAAGCGCGCCGGCCTATCAGACGAGGCACCCGCCGCCATACCGGTGGGACCCGCATCACCATCAGCAGCGCCCCTACCCCGGCATAGATAGCCCACTCCTGCAGGTCCGAACGCACAATCCACAGGAAATGCAGCAAGCCCAGGCCGAGAATCACATAGACCAGTTTGTGCAGCTTCTTCCAGCGCGCACCGAGCCGTCTCTGGCTATAACGGTTGGAGGTCACCGCCAAGGCCAGCAGCCCCAGGAAGGCGATAACCCCGACGATGATATAAGGTCGCTTGCGCAACTCGACGCCAAGCTGCCCCCAGTCGAGCCCAAGGATGAAGACCATATAGGCCGTCATGTGCAGGACGATATAGGCAAAACACCACAATCCGAGCTGTCGCCGCGCGACGATCCAACCACCCCACCCCGTCAGACGCTGCAGAGGGCTCATGCCCAAGGTCACCAGCAGGAACACCAGCGCACCGAGCCCCAACCTGTCTACCAGAATTTTCCCCGGATCCGGCCCAAGCAGGTTCGTAGCCGCCTCATACAACCACCAGGCCGGAAACAGGCAGCCAACGATGAAAATCGCCAAGCGAAACCAGGGATAACGCATCAGTAGTTCTTCCGAAGATCGAGACCGCTATAAAGAGAGGCAACCTCCTCCTCATAGCCATTGAACATCTGAGTGGTTCGCACATTGGGGCTGAACAGGCCACTGGGCAGCCGCCGCTCACGCGCCTGGCTCCAACGCGGGTGATCGACCTGAGGATTGACGTTGGCATAGAAGCCATACTCGTTCGGCGCCAGCCCCTGCCAAGTGGTCTTCGGTTGCTCGGCCACCAGACTGATGCGCACGATCGACTTGATGCTCTTGAACCCGTACTTCCATGGCACCACCAGACGCAGTGGTGCTCCATTCTGGTTGGGCAGTTCGCGCCCATACATGCCAACCGCCAGGATCGCGAGCGGGTTCATCGCCTCATCCAGGCGCAACCCTTCCACGTAAGGCCAGTCGATCAGGGCAAAGCCCGAACGTTGGCCCGGCATGCTCTTGGGGTCCTGCAGCGTTTCGAAACGCACATAGCGAGCCTTGGAAGTTGGCTCGACCTGCTTGAGCACCTCGGACAGCGGAAAGCCCAGCCAGGGGATGACCATCGACCAGGCCTCGACGCAACGCAGCCTATAGATGCGCTCTTCAAGCTGCAGGGGCTTGACGAAATCTTCCAGCGCGTAGCGCCCAGGCTTGCCGACCTCGCCATCGACCACCACGCTCCAGGGTTCGGTCTTGAGGCTACCGGCATTGGCCGCCGGGTCGCCCTTGTCGGGTCCGAACTCGTAGAAGTTGTTGTAGTGGGTAGCGTCCTTGAACGGCGTGATTGCCTCATCCTTGACCGTCACGGCCTGCCAGCGCGTCGCACCGAGCTTGTCCTTGAACCAGCCAGGTGTCGAACCCGCTTCCACGTCAGCATAGCGTGAAGCCTCGGCGGCCTGGCCGAGCACGGGCAAAGCGCCCAACGCAAACCCGGCTAGAGAGGCACCCAATACAGAGCGGCGAGAGAAATAGACACTTTCGGGGGTAACGTCCGATTCGTTGCAATCGGACGACTTGGGAAGCTTGATGAGCATGGCGGCTCCACAGCACTGGTGGCGGATGTACCAGTAAGACTATGGAGCCGGAGAGTTATTCCAGCATTAAATCTTTTTTCAGACTTTGCGACGACGACCGCGCAGCAAGTACTGCACTGGGCCTGAAACCGCATAGCCGAGGAAGATCAGCAGCAGAATCCGTGGTGGATCGCTGAACACCACGGCGAACACCAGCACCACGGCCAGGATCGCAACAAAAGGTACGCGCCCCTTGAGATCCAGCTCCTTGAAGCTGTTGTACTTGATATTGCTGACCATCAGCATGCCTGCAGCCGCCACCAGCAGCGCCACCAGGAACGACAGTTTCGAGCCCTGGATACCGTAGTCGCTGAAGGCCCAGACGGTCCCCGCCACCACACCTGCGGCAGCCGGGCTGGCCAGACCGATGAAGTAGCGTTTGTCGGCGGTGCCGACCTGGGTGTTGAAACGCGCCAGACGCAACGCTGCGCCGGCCACATAGATGAAGGCGACCATCCAGCCGACCTTGCCCATGTCACCCAATGCCCAACCAAAGGCCAGCAGTGCCGGCGCCACACCGAAGGCAACCATGTCCGACAACGAGTCGTACTCGGCACCGAAGGCGCTCTGCGTGTTGGTCATCCGCGCCACACGGCCATCGAGGCTGTCCAGAACCATGGCGACGAAGATGGCGATAGCGGCGAAGGCGAAGTACTTGCTCGCCTCGCGCGGGTCGCCTGCGCTCAGGGCGCTCTGCGCACTGATGGAGTTGATGATCGAGTAGAAACCGGCGAACAGGTTGGCGGTGGTGAAGAGGTTGGGCAACAAGTAGATGCCGCGATGCCGGACCTTGCGCCCTTCGGCGTCGTGACCTTCCTCAACATGCTCATCGACAGGTAGCAGGCTTTCGGCGTCGGAGGGCTTGTTCGGCTCTTCGGGACGTTCGCTCATGAAATGCACCTTGCAACTGGGTGGAATAAGTTCGACAGAGGCCGGCGAAACAGGTTCTAACGGCAGGCCTCTGGTCGCTTTATACCAGAAGCTGGCTGCCTAAACGAAAAAACGCGGCCGAAGCCGCGTTTTTAATCTATCGAGGCAAGACTCAGTTCTTGGTCTTGTCGACGATCTTGTTGGCCGAGATCCAAGGCATCATCGAGCGCAGTTGCTCGCCGATGATTTCGATGCCGTGGGCGGCGTTGTTACGACGCTTGGCGGTCATCGAAGGGTAGTTGGTCGCACCTTCGCTGATGAACATCTTCGCGTATTCGCCGTCCTGGATGCGCTTCAGAGCGTTGCGCATGGCCTTGCGGGATTCTTCGTTGATGACCTCAGGACCGGTGACGTACTCACCGTACTCGGCGTTGTTGGAGATCGAGTAGTTCATGTTGGCGATGCCGCCTTCGTACATGAGGTCAACGATCAGCTTCAGCTCGTGCAGGCACTCGAAGTAGGCCATTTCAGGCGCGTAGCCTGCTTCGACCAGGGTTTCGAAACCGGCCTTGACCAGCTCGACGGTACCGCCGCACAGAACGGCCTGCTCACCGAACAGGTCGGTTTCGGTCTCGTCCTTGAAGGTGGTTTCGATGATGCCGGTACGGCCACCACCGACGCCAGCGGCGTACGACAGTGCGACGTTCTTGGCGTTGCCCGAAGCGTCCTGGTAGACCGCGATCAGGTCAGGAATACCGCCGCCCTTGACGAACTCGGAGCGCACGGTGTGGCCCGGAGCCTTCGGCGCGATCATGATCACGTCGAGGTCGCCACGTGGAACGACTTGGTTGTAGTGGATCGAGAAGCCGTGGGAGAAGGCCAGGGTCGCGCCTTTCTTGATGTTCGGTTCGATCTCGTTCTTGTACAGGGTGCCCTGGAATTCGTCCGGGGTCAGGATCATGACCAGGTCGGCAGCAGCGACGGCGGTGGCGACGTCAGCGACTTTCAGGCCGTGGGCTTCTGCCTTGGCAACGGTAGCCGAACCTTTACGCAGACCGACGGTAACGTCTACACCGGAGTCTTTCAGGTTGCACGCCTGGGCGTGACCCTGGGAGCCGTAACCGATGATGGCGACTTTCTTGCCCTGGATGATGGAGAGGTCGCAGTCTTTGTCGTAGAACACTTTCATGGAAATACCCCTGGTTATATCTCGGCCCCGCAGGACCATCGCTAATTGGTGAAGTTAGATGCTGAGTACTTTGTCGCCACGGGCAATGCCGGTGACGCCGCTGCGCACGGTTTCGAGAATCGAAGCGGTGCCGATCGCCTGGATGAAGCTGTCCAGCTTATCGCTGGTGCCGCTCAGTTGCACGGTATACACACTGGCGGTGACATCGACGATCTGCCCACGGAAAATATCCGTGGTGCGCTTGATTTCGGCGCGCTGGGCGCCAGTAGCCTTGACCTTTACCAGCATCAGTTCGCGCTCGATATGAGCGCTCTCCGACAGGTCGACCAGCTTGACCACCTCTACCAGCTTGTTCAGGTTCTTGGTGATCTGCTCGATCACTTCGTCATGACCCACGGTGGTGAGGGTGAGACGCGACAGGGTCGGGTCCTCGGTCGGTGCAACCGTCAGGCTTTCGATGTTGTAGTTGCGCTGGGAGAACAGACCGACCACGCGCGACAAGGCACCAGGTTCGTTTTCCAGCAGCAGGGAAATGATGTGCCGCATATCAGGTACGCTCCGTCTTGCTCAGCCACATGTCACGCATCGAGCCGTCCTTGATCTGCATCGGGTAGACGTGCTCGGTCCGGTCGACCGCGATGTCGATGAACACCAGGCGGTCCTTCATCGCAAAGGCCTCTTCCAGTTTCGGCTTGAGGTCTTTGAGGCTGGTGATGCGGATACCCACATGGCCATAGGCCTCGGCCAGCTTGATGAAGTCAGGCAGCGACTCGACGTAGGAATGCGAGTGACGACCGTTGTAGGACATGTCCTGCCATTGGCGAACCATGCCCAGCACCCCGTTGTTCAGGTTGACGATCTTCACCGGCAGGCCGTACTGCATGCAGGTGGACAGCTCCTGGATGTTCATCTGGATGCTGCCTTCGCCAGTGACACAGGCCACGTCCTGGTCCGGGAAGTTGAGCTTGACGCCCATGGCTGCCGGGAAACCGAAGCCCATGGTGCCCAGGCCACCGGAGTTGATCCAGCGGTTGGGTTTGTTGAAGCGGTAGTACTGCGCCGCGAACATCTGGTGCTGACCTACGTCGGAGGTGACGAAGGCATCGCCATGGGTCACTTCGCACAGCGTCTCGATGACCTGCTGAGGCTTGATGACACTGCCGTCGCCCTTGTCGTAAGGGAACAGGCCGCGATCACCGCGCCACTCATCAATCTGCTTCCACCAGGCATCGAGGGCCGCCTTTTCAGGCTTCTCGCCGATTTCCTTGAGGATGGCCAGCATCTCGCTGAGCACGCTCTCGACCGGCCCCACGATCGGCACGTCGGCCTTGATCATCTTCGAGATCGACGCAGGGTCGATGTCGATGTGGATGATCTTGGCGTTCGGGCAGAACTTGGCCGGGCCGTTGACCACACGGTCATCGAAGCGCGCACCCACGGCGAGGATCACGTCGGCATTGTGCATCGCCAGGTTGGCGGTGTAGCTGCCATGCATGCCCAGCATGCCGAGGAACTGGCGATCGGTACCCGGGAAGCCACCCAGCCCCATCAGGGTGTTGGTGACCGGCAGGTTCAGGGACTTGGCGATTTCGGTCAGGGCTTCGGAGCCGCCACCGAGAATCACGCCGCCGCCGGAATAGACGATCGGACGCTTGGCGGCCAGGAGCATCTCGGCGGCCTTGCGGATTTGGCCGGAGTGGCCACGGACCGCAGGGCTGTAGGAGCGCAGCTTGACCTTTTTCGGGTAGACGTATTCGAACTTCTCGGCCGGGTTGGTCATGTCTTTTGGAATGTCGACCACGACCGGACCTGGGCGACCGGATTGCGCCAGGTAGAACGCTTTTTTCAGAACTTCCGGAATCTCGGTGGGGTTCTTGATCATGAAGCTGTGCTTCACGATCGGCCGGGAGATCCCGATCATGTCGGTTTCCTGGAAGGCATCGGTGCCGACCATGGTGCTGGGCACCTGGCCAGACAGGATGACCATCGGGATGGAATCCATGTAGGCGGTGGCGATACCGGTAATAGCGTTGGTCGCACCGGGACCGGAGGTCACCAGGACCACGCCAGCCTTGCCGGTGGCACGGGCGTAACCGTCTGCCATGTGAGTGGCAGCCTGCTCATGACGCACCAGGATGTGCTGGACTTCCGGTTCCTTGAACAGGGCATCGTAAACATGAAGGAGAGCACCGCCAGGGTACCCGTAGATGTGCTTAACGCCTTCGTCACGCAAGAAGCGGACGACCATCTCAGCGCCAGATAAAAGCTCCACGTTGTTCACCTCTAAAACGCCAGAATACCGCCCCATCCGGGCGGGTCTTAATAGGTTTACTGCCAAGCAGAGCATGAGCGAACGTCAGCACTGACTGAGCAAGTATTGGGATCGCCCCAGAGTGTTGCGGGGTTTTCCCACCCAGCGCGAGGTAACGCGTTGCGGGGTGTAGCGAGTCGGCGCGGGTGTGCGCCTCATGATCTGCCTAGCGGGTCTGCTTCTGGCAGTCCCCCTACAGCGGAAACTGGATTCTTCTGATTCGCCGCCCTCAAGTCAAGAAAAATTATTGCCAATTTTTCCCTGAGATGAATTCCCACCACCACGAAAAAGGACACCAGCAGCAGGAAAGTAAAGATTTCCATAAAAAAGGGCCACAATCTGCGGCCCTTGAAGGAAAAAGAGAAGAAATCAGGCTCAAGCGGCGATCAATCGATCGAATGCTGCCAGCAGGCGGCGAAGTTCGCGGCTTTCTTCCGGACGGTCGGTGAAGACCGTCTCGGCCATGATCAGGATCCCAGATGCACTGGGCAGAGGATGGCCATGCTCAAGAATAAGCTTCATCCGCGGCAGGAAAATCCACTGCAGCCACTGCTCGAACGCCAGCGTATCGACTGCGAACGGTACGGTGCTGGCCAGGGCGCTTTCGCCAGGAGACACCTCGTCCCACCAGCCACGGACCTGAAGCTCGCGCTCGATCAGCAGCAGGTGGTCGGCTATATCGAGAATGCGCTGTTCCATCACGAAGCGGTCCGCGCCTTCTGCCGTGCCAGGGCGGCGCCGGCACTGTCACCCTGCTTCTCGCGAGCCTGGGCGATGATGTTCCACAGCTCGGCCTGCAGATCAGGACGACCGTTGGCATACGTCAGTGCCCGGCGAGCGAGTTGCTCGGATTGTGCAGCGTCACCTTGCGACAGACGCACCTGAGCCAGGCGGAACAGCACCTGCGGCTCACGCGGTGCGATGCGCTGGGCACGCTCCAGGCTGGACGAAGCACCGTTGAGGTCTCCGCTGCCCTGCTGCTGTTGGGCGGTTGTCAGCAATGCCAGTACTGGACCGTCCAGCTGCTCATCGGCGGACAACCCGCCCCCATTGCTGCGCGGAATACCGGTAGGCGCACGAGTGGCAGCGGCCGGGGCGCTGTTCATCGACGCGATGTCGAAAGGTTCGTCACCTGCCGGATTAGGGTTGGTGGTGATCGGCCCGCCACTGACCGGTCCCGGGGTGATCGGGCCGGTGCTCAGCGGTGCAGAGCCGGTCTGGGCCGGGAAGGTCTGGATCGGCGATGCGCCCGCGCCCTGCGGGATCATCACCGTGACCCCGGAATCCTCAGGCAGGGACTGGGCCTGGGACGTACCATTGCTGCCGGAGGAGACCGGCGCGCCACGGTTGGCCGAGACACGCTCGCTGTTCGAGACCCGCGTACTCGAATCGACCACCGGAATGGCGCCACGCGGGACGCTGGCGCAGCCGTGCAGCACGGCCAGCGCCGTCAAGGCAGGAAACCACCACTTGTTCACTTCACACCCTCTTCAATACAGGCCGCTCAATTCATCCAGCCCTTGACCCAGTCCATGACCGACTCGGCAGGATTCTGTTCGCCACCGCAAGTCGTACCGGCAGGTGGTTCGCTCCCACGAATATACGGCATCTGCACCGCTCCCGGACAGCTACCGTCGGAGCCCTGGGCGCTGTGCGGATCGATCCAGGCCTTCACCACGTTATCCGGCTGCGGCATGTCCAGCGGCAGCGGGTCGGCCTTGCGCATGAAGCTGGTCCAGACCTGCAACGCGCCGGTGGCGCCGGTGAACGGGGTCTTGCCATTGTCGTCGCGGCCAAGCCAGACCACTGCCAGCAGGTCTTGGCTGAAGCCCGAGAACCAACTGTCGCGCGAGTCGTTGCTGGTACCGGTCTTGCCCGCCAGCGTCAGATTGTTCGGCAGCACGTTGTACACCGAGCGGCCGGTACCCTCGCGCATCACCCGCTGCATGGCGTTCTGCACCAGGTAGATCGCACCCGGATCGAAGGTCTGCTGGATCTGAAACGGGTAGCGCTTGAGCGGCTCGCCTTCGGCGGTCAGCACGCTGCGAATCCCGCGCATCGGTGTATTGAAGCCGCCGTTGGCGATGGTCTGGTACATGGTCGCGACCTGCATCGGCGACA
Source organism: Pseudomonas putida (assembly GCF_001636055.1). NCBI lineage: Bacteria > Pseudomonadati > Pseudomonadota > Gammaproteobacteria > Pseudomonadales > Pseudomonadaceae > Pseudomonas > Pseudomonas putida. The sequence goes on along the minus strand of NZ_CP011789.1, from coordinate 1,333,396 downwards.
TGCCGCCAGCGCCCAGCAGCATCGACGGGAACGCCGGCCAGTCGACCTTGACACCCAGTCGGCCGATGGTCTTGATGACGTTGGGCACGCCCACCTCAAGGCCCAGCTTGGCAGTTGACAGGTTGTAGGAGTTGGCCAGCCCCTGATACAGGTAGATAGTGCCGTGGGAGCGTCGGTCGTAGTTCTGCGGGCGCCATACCTGGCCATCGGCGCCCTTGACCGAAAACGGTTCGTCCTGCACCCAGCTGGTCAGGGTGTACTTGCTCGGCTGCTCCAGCGCAGTCAGATAGACCGCTGGCTTGACCAGCGAACCGATCGGCCTGACCGCGTCGATGGCGCGGTTGAAGCCGGCGAAGCCCGACTGACGGCTGCCGATCAGCGCCTGCACTTCGCCGGTTTCCGGGTTGGTCACCACCATCGCCGACTCGACCTCGTCGGCGCCCTTGCGGCCGGCCAGGCGCTTGAAGGTTTCACTCATCGCGGTTTCGGCCTTCATCTGCAGGATCGGGTCGAAACTGGTGAAGATACGCAAGCCTTCTTCGGTCAGGTCTTCGTCGCGATAGTCCTGGCGTAGCTGACGCTTGACCAGGTCGAGGAAAGCCGGGAAAGAACTATCGGCCAGGCTGCCGCGCTTGGTCACGCCCAGCGGCATCTTCTTCGCCGCATCGACCACTTCCTGGCTGGCCACGCCCTGCTCGGCGAGCAGGTCGAGCACCAGGTTACGCCGTTGCAGAGCGCGCTCAGGGTAGCGGCGCGGGTTGTAGTAGGACGGCCCCTTGACCATACCTACCAGCAGGGCAATCTGGTGCAGCTTGAGCTCCGACAGCGGCTGGCTGAAGAAGAACTGGCTGGCCAGGCCGAAACCGTGCACCGCGCGCTGGCCGTCCTGACCGACAAACACTTCGTTCAGATAGGCCTCGAGAATCTCGCGCTTGTCGTAGTGCATTTCCAGCAGCACGGCCATCATCGCTTCGGTCAACTTGCGGCTGAGGCTGCGTTCGTTGGTCAGGAAGAAGTTCTTCACCAACTGCTGCGTGAGCGTACTGCCGCCCTGGCGCATGGCCCCGGACGACGTATTGACCCACACCGCCCGCGCGATCGACTTGGGCGAAACACCGAAGTGGCTGTAGAAATCGCGGTCTTCGGTGGCGATCAAGGTCTCGAGCAGGTATGGCGGCACCTGGTCGATATTGATCAGGATGCGGTCTTCGAGATTCTTCGGGTAGATACCACCGATCATCAACGGTTCCAGGCGCACCACGTCGAGCTTGCCACCGTTGGCCCCTGCCAGCCCCGCGACATAGTCGCCGGAGAAACGTACACGCACGAACTGCGCAGGCTCCATGCCCTCGTAGAACTGGAAGCCTCGGGTATTGAGATCGACGTTGCCGCCGTTGACCGAGGCCTCGCCGGGGCCATTGGCCGTTGCCTCGCGGCGGTAACCCAGGGCATCGAGTTCGGTGAGGAAGTCGTCCTTGCTCAGCTTCTGGCCGACGAACAGCTCCAGCGGCCGGGCATACACCTTGGCCGGGATGGTCCAGCGCTTGCCGGAGAACTTCTCCTGGACGACGGCATCGAGGTAGACCGCAAAGCCGGCGATCACCACCAGGCCGACCAGGCTGAGCTTGAGAGCCCAGCCCAGCCAGGCGCGGGAGCGGCTGGGCGGACGTTTCTTGGGGGTTCGGGAATTTCGGGTACGAGTCATGGCGGCGGATTATACGCACTTTGCAAAGGCAGGGGACGCCCTCCAGCGGTAGGCAGGGGCGGCTCCATTGACCATAATGTCGCCTTCGAATTCCCTGACCCCGGAAGGATCTCCGTGAGCCAAGCCCTGATCAGCGCGCTGCAGAACCCCGCCCTCTACCCCCACGCCGTAGAAGGCTTCCAGCTCATCGAGACGCACATCTCCTGGGTTCTACTCACTGGCGAATACGCCTACAAGATCAAGAAGCCGATGAACTTCGGCTTCCTCGATTTCACCGGCCTGGACCAGCGCCAGCATTTCTGTAACGAAGAATTGCGCCTGAACCAGCGCCTGACCGAAGGCCTGTACCTGGAAGTGCTGCCGATCACCGGCAGCGCCGAAGCACCGCAGCTCGGCGGCGAAGGTGAGCCGATCGAGTTCGCCCTGAAGATGCGCCAGTTCCCCCAGGGTCAGATGCTCAGCACCCTGCAAGCCAACGGCGAGCTGAACGCCGGCCACATTGACCAGATGGCCCGGCAGATCGCCGAATTCCACCTGCAAGCGCCGAAAGTGCCGGTCGATCACCCGCTGGGCACGCCGGAAGCGGTAATGGCGCCGGTCGAGCAGAACTTCGAGCAGATCCGCCCGTTCCTTACCGACAAGGCCGACCTGCAGCAACTCGACGCCCTGCAAGCCTGGGCCCGCAGCAGCTTCGAACGCCTGCATGGCCTGCTCGAGGCGCGCAAGGCCAATGGTTTCATCCGCGAGTGCCACGGCGACATCCACCTGGGTAACGCCACCCTGATCGACGGCAAGGTGGTGATCTTCGACTGCATCGAATTCAACGAGCCGTTCCGCCTGACCGATGTGTACGCCGACACCGCTTTCCTGGCCATGGACCTGGAAGACCGCGGCCTGAAATGCCTGGCCCGGCGCTTCGTCAGCCAGTACCTGGAACTGACCGGCGACTACGAAGGCCTGGAACTGCTGAATTTCTACAAGGCCTACCGTGCCCTGGTACGCGCCAAGGTCGCCCTGTTCAGCCTGTCGCCCGATGCCGATGGCGTGCAGCGCGCCACGACCCTGCGCACCTATCGCAACTACGCCAACCTGGCAGAGAGCTACAGCGCCATCCCTTCGCGCCTGCTGGCCATCACCCATGGCGTATCCGCCGTCGGCAAGAGCCATGTGGCGATGCGCCTGGTCGAGTCGCTGGGGGCGATCCGCGTACGTTCGGATGTCGAGCGCAAGCGTCTGTACGGCGAGCAGCAGGCGCAGAACTCCGGCCAACTGCAAGCAGGCATCTATGACCAGGATGCCAGCATCGCCACCTACCAGCGGTTGAATGAGTTGGCCGCGACCATCCTGCGCGCCGGCTTCCCGGTCGTGCTCGATGCCACCTACCTCAAGCGCGAGCAGCGCAAGGCGGCAGCTGAAGTGGCCAACAGCACCGGCGTCCCCTTCCTGATCCTCGACTGCCAGGCGCCCGAAGCGGTCATCATCAGCTGGCTTGAGCAGCGTCAGACAGAAAATGTCGATCCGTCCGACGCCACCCTGGAGGTGGTCAAGGCCCAGCAAGCCAGCCGCGACCCATTGGACGAAGAAGAGGCCGTGCACGGCAAGCGGGTCGACACTCATGAAAGTGCCAGCATGGACCAACTCATCGAGCAGATCCGCCAGCGCCTGCCTGGTCTCTGACCTGCAAGGCGTGAAGCAGTCCACAGTTCGCGCCTGATCTTCGGCGCCACCTCAGTGATGGCATTACAATATCATCACAACCCTGAGGAGGCGCCGTCATGAACCAGCCCCGGCAACTGGACAACGCCCTGTACACTCTGGTGCGCGAGGAACAGATCGCCACCTTCAACCGCGAGAAGCCTGACGACGGCCCCATCGATTTTCGCGGTGGTGATTTCCGAGGCCTTGACCTGCGCAACCTCGACGTAAGCGGTATCGATTTCACCGACGCCTACTTCCATGCAGCCGACCTGCGCGGGCTGGATCTGCGCGAAACAGGCATGGAAGGTGCCAGCATCTCCCACGCGCAGATCTCCGGGACCTACTTCCCGGGCGACCTGAGCGCCGATGAAATCCTCATGTCCCTGAAGTTCGGTACGCGCATGCGTTATCGTCCGAAGGGCTAAGCCTGACATTTCTGGACACAGCATCCCGTCGCCCTCACATGGCAAAAGGCCGCGTATTCGCCCAGCCCCGCTACACTCCTCTCTGACCTGCTCGCGATTTATCCACAGACCCGTTCGGCCATCGCAAGGAGGCTCGATGAACGATGAGTTGCAGCATCTGAAGAATCTAGGCAAGACCTCTGCGCAATGGTTGCATGCCGCCGGTATCCACAGCGCTTCGGATTTGCGCCGCCTGGGCGCGGTCGGCGCTTACCAGGCCGTGAAAACACGGGGCTTCCGTGCCTCGAAAGTGTTGTTGTACGCCATTGAAGGCGCACTGCTGGATATGCATTGGAACGATCTGCCCGCCGAACGCAAGCAGGCACTGAACCAACAACTGGACGCCAAGACCCCGCCGCAAAAAAAAGCAGAATAATCGAAGAAAGGGTATTGACCTCTAAATGAGAATCGTTATGATTATCACAACTGGTCGCGAGACTGGTTGGATAAACTGAAAGCCCCTGGTTCGGACTCTCAGATTATCTCCTCATCAGGCTAATCACGGTTATTGACCCGGCAATTTGCCGGGTCTTTTTTTGCCCGCAGGTTTGCAGGCAAATATCCTGAGCGGCGCGTGATGACTACCCGCCGCGCAACTGAGCACAGTAATCCTGTTCAGGCAGTGCCGCGGTGTACCACACGTAGTCCGCCATCCCTGCCTCGACCTTCTGCCCGACTTCGGCCAGCAACAGCACACGGGTATCGCCTTGCGCCTGCAGATCGATCAAATGCAACGGCACACCCAAGTCCTTGCGCGCGTGGTAGGCGCCGGCCAGCAAGAGTGCAGGCTGCGGTGCCGCGAGCAGACGCTCGGCCATGTGTCGGTCCCTTTGCTGCTGGATGACCAGCATGGCCGGCAACTGGCTTTCCGGCAGCAATCCGCAATGGCCTTCGCGCACTTGCTCCAGCAAGGCAGCCTTCACCTGCGGGGCATTCGAACGCACGCCGCTCAGCACGGGCTGTCGGCGATACGCCTCACGCATTGCCTCGGGGCTCAGGTCGCCAGCCAACAAAACCCCAGGGCCTTTCAGGGCCTCGCGCACGATCGGCGCGTACATCTGCCAATCCCAACCCTGCTGCCAGTCCAGTGCTGCGGGCAAATCGCTCGGAAGCTGCGCCTGACGCTGCACCTTGTCGATCAGCGGCTGCTGGGCAGGCTGGAGCATCTCCAGCACCACGCTGCCTTGCGGCCTGGCGGTCTGCAAAGCCTGCAGCAGCCATCGCTGCAGCGCATGGTGATCGGGGTTGTCGTGTTTTTCCCCGACCAGTATTCGCGGCACATCGCTCAATGCCTGAACCAGCTCATCGGGCGCCAGGACACGCCCACTGGGCAATGCCTGTATCTGACCGAGCGCTGGCTCTTCCAGCCCTTGGCTACTCTGCCAGGCTGGCAACTCTGGCAATGCAGGTCGATGTACCTGGCAACCCGAAATCGTCAAGAACACGCTCATCGACAGGCCGAACAGCAAGGCATAGCGCATCGAGGGCTCCTAGCGGGTGATGATCAGCGGGTGGCCACGCTCCGGATGGGGCTGCACGAGCACATCGATACCGAAGACCGCCTTGAGCGCCTGCGGAGTCAGCACCCGGGCCGGTGTATCGAGCGCGTGGCTGCGCCCCTGTTCCAGCAGCAGAATAGCGTCACAGTAGCGCGCGGCAAGGTTCAGGTCGTGCAGGATCACCAGCACTGCCGCACCGCGGTCGGCAAAACTGCGCACCGCCTGCAACGTGGTGTGCTGGTGCAACGGATCGAGGGCCGAGGTCGGCTCATCCAGCAGCAGCGTCGCCCCCTTCTCCCCTGGCCACAACTGCGCCAGCACCCGGGCCAGATGAACACGCTGACGCTCGCCGCCGGACAACGCGAGGTAACTGCGTTCGACCAGGTGCCAGGCATCGGCCGCCTTCAGTGCCGCCTCGACGATCTCCCGGTCGCGCTGCTGGCCACTACCGTGGGGCAACCGGCCCAGGCCCACCACTTCTTCGACACTGAAGGCAAAGCCCAGGCTGGACACCTGCGGCAACACCGCCAGACGTCGCGCGCGCTCCTGCCCCGGCCAGTGTGCCAACGCCCGCCCTTGCAGCAGGACTTGCCCCTGGCTCGGCGCCAGCTCGCCACACAATGCCCCCAGCAAGCTGCTCTTGCCCGCCCCGTTGGGGCCGAGCACACCCAGGACCTGCCCAGGTCTGAGATGCAGGTCGATACCGTGCAGCACCTCGGTGCTGCCGCGCTTGAGCGACAAGCCTTTGACTTCGAGCATCAGCGCCCCCTCCTGACCAGCAGGAACAGGAAGAACGGAGCACCAATGAAGGCCGTCACGATCCCGATCGGCAGCTCCGCGGGCGCCAACGCCAAGCGTGCCACCAGATCAGCGAACAGCAGCAGCGTACCGCCCGCCAGCAACGACGCGGGCAACAGCACGCGATGATCAGGCCCCGCAACCAGACGCACCAGGTGCGGAACCACCAGACCAATGAAGCCGATCAGACCCGCTGCCGCCACTGCCGCGCCAACACCCAGGGCAGTGCAGAACACCAGTTCGCGCTTGAGCCCTTCTACATCGATGCCCAGGTGACGCGCTTCGGACTCACCTAGCAACAACGCGTTCAACGCCTGCGCCCGACGCGGCAGCCACAAGGTTACCCCCAGAGCCACCAGCAGCAGTGGCCACAGGCGCTGATAGCTGGCGCCGTTGAGGCTGCCCAGGTTCCAGAACGTCAGAGTGCGCAAGGTGGCGTCGTCGGCCAGGTAGGTGAACAACCCGACCGCCGAGCCGCCGAGGGCGGTCATGGCGATACCGGCCAGCAGCATGGTAGCCACATCGGTCTGACCATTGCGGCGCCCCAGGCGGTAGACCAATGCCGTAACACCAAGCCCGCCGATGAAGGCACAGAGCGACAGCAGGTAGGGTGCGAACCACTCCGGTATGCCACCCAGCCAGGCACCGCCGACAATGGCCACGGCGGCGCCGAGCGCCGCGCCGCTGGCAACCCCGACCAGGCCAGGATCCGCCAACGGGTTGCGAAATAGCCCCTGCATGGCGACCCCGGACAGCGCAAGCACCGCACCGACGGCCAGCCCCAGGAGCGTGCGCGGCAAGCGGATCTGCCCGAGAATCAGCTCAGCTTGCTCGAGACCCGCCCGCTCGACGGGCATCCCCAGCAGCCGCAATCCGGCGCGCAGGATATCGCCCAGCGGCAGGCTGACCGGCCCCAGCGCCAGCGACAGCCACACCGCCAGCAGGCACAGGAATGTCAGACCGATGAACAGCGTACGCGGCTGGACCCGCTGCTTCATTGGCTGAGGCTGGCCTTGGCTGCGGGATAGAAGGCGCCAGCCAGCTCATGCAAGGTGGCCGGCAGCCGCGGACCGAGGCCACCCACCAGCAGCGTCGGATCGAGTGACACCAGGCGCTTGTCGCGCACCGCACGCGAAGCGGCCAACGCCGGGTTTTCCTTGAGCAGGGCCTTGAGCGCCTGCTCGCCGTCCAGTGCCCGATCGGAAAACACCACGACGTCCGGATCCAGCGCTGCCAGCGCTTCGACGGAGAAGTTCTTGTAACCCTGGTGATCCGCCAGGTTGCGCGCACCAGCCTGGCGCAACAGCCAGTCGCCTGAAGTGCCCTGCCCCGCGATCAACGGCTTGGCCCCGGCATGTCCGACCAGCAGCAACACGCCTGGAGCCTTCTGACCGGCCTGGGCCCGCTTGATCTTCGCCTGAAGCGCATCGAGCTGCTGGTGGTAGCGGTTGCTCAGCTCACTGGCTTTATGCTGCGCGCCGAGCAGCTCGCCCAGGTGCTGAAGATTCTTGTCCACTGCCGCCAAGTCGGCCTCGCTGGAGAACAACTCGACACGCACACCGGCCCCGCGCACCTGCGCCAGCACTGGTGGCGGCCCCATCTCCTCGGTGCCGACCAGCACATCCGGACGCAGGCTGAGGATACCCTCGGCCGACAGTTGGCGCTGGTAGCCGATGCTCGGCAGGGCCTTGAGCGACTGCGGATGCTGGCTGGTTGTGTCGACGCCGACCAGACGCGCCTCGCCGCCCAGGGCGCTGATCCATTCGCTCAGCGCGCCCCCGGCGCTGACCCAGCGCTGCGGCAAGTCGGCGGCCAGCAACGGGGAAGAAAGGACAAGACCGGCGCACAAGGCGATCAGGGCAACAGGACGACGCATCATCGGGTTCCTTTGCAGAAGGCGGCCAGACACCTTGTGGCACCTGACGGAACTGCGCACCATGGACGGGCTGGCGCAGTGGATGCGGGCAATTTGATAATTATTCGCATTGAAGCGTCAAGCCACCATTGGTTTCAAGAGTCTTGTCTGCAATGCATTTCCTCTGCTCCTCCCAAGCCCTCGCAGAAGGCCACAGCCGCGCCTTCAGCGTAGCCGGTGAAACGCTGTTCGGCGTGCGCCGCCAGGGCCGGGTGTACCTGTACCGCAACTACTGCCCGCACCGCGGCATCACCCTGAACTGGGCACCGGACAGTTTTCTCGATGACAGCGCCAGCCTGATTCATTGCGCCCACCATGGCGCGCTGTTCCTGATCGAGTCCGGCGAATGCGTGTCGGGCCCCTGCGAGGGCGAGTCGTTGCAGGCCCTGGACTGCCACGAAGACAGCCAGGGCATCTGGCTCAAGGATTGAGCAATACCGGCAGGCAGCGATCGATGACGATCTGCTCGGCGTCAAGGCGTGCACCATAGGCCAGCACCTCGACGCCATCGGCCACCGCATCGCGCAGTGCCTGGGCATAGCCGGGGTCGATCTCTTCGGCCGGGCGTACCGCCTCGATGCCGGTGAGGTTGACGCAGTACAACTGCACGGCGCGAACACCCTGGCGGGCCAGTGCGGCGAGCTCGCGCAGGTGCTTGGCGCCGCGCTGGGTCACCGCATCAGGAAAGGCCGCTACCGCCGTATCGGGATAGCCCAGGGTCACACTCTTGACCTCGACATAAGCCGGGCCATCGGCGAACTCCAGGCGAAAATCCACGCGACTGCGCTCCTCGCCATAGGCCACCTCACGCTTGAGCGCGGTGAACCCGGCCAACTCGGTGATCACGCCCGCGCGCAGGGCTTCCTCGACCAAGGCATTGGCCCTGCCGGTATTGACGCAGGCCATGCGCCCCTGGGGCGTTTCGCTGATCTCCCAGGTGCCCGGCAGCTTGCGCTTGGGATCGTTGGAACGACTGAACCAGACCTGCCCGCCGTCGCGCATGCAGTTGAGCATGGAGCCGGTATTCGGGCAGTGGATGGTCATCTGTTCGCCATTGGCCAGCTCGATGTCGGCCAGGAAGCGCTTGTAGCGGCGCAGCAGACGCGCCTGTTCGAGCTCGGGAAAAAACAGCATCAGGGTTGCCAGCTCCGCAGGCCACGGGCGATGCGCTGCACCGCTTCTTCCAGGCGCGCCAGGCTCTGGGTGTAGGCAAAGCGTACGTGATGCCCGGCCTGGTGACGGCCGAAGTCCAGCCCAGGCGTGAAGGCCAGGTGCTCGGTTTCCAGGAAATGGCGGCAGAAGGCGAAGGCATCGCCGCCGAAAGCACTGATGTCGGCATATAGATAGAAGGCGCCCTGCGGCTCCACGGCGATGCCGAAACCGAGCTCGCGCAAGGCGGGCAGCAGGTAGTCGCGGCGCCGGGCGAACTCGGCGCGGCGTTCTTCGAAAATGGCCAGGGTGCCAGGCTCGAAGCACGCCAGCGCAGCATGCTGGGCCATGCTCGGCGCGCTGATGTAGAGGTTCTGCGCCAGCTTTTCCAGGTCAGCCACGGCCGAAGGCGGCGCCACCAGCCAGCCGAGACGCCAGCCGGTCATGCCGAAATACTTGGAAAAACTATTCAGGACGAAGGCGTCGTCATCCACCTCCAGCACGCTCGGCGCGTCCATGCCGTAGGTCAGGCCATGGTAGATCTCGTCCACCACCAGGTGCCCATGATGCTCACGGGTGGCCCGGGACAAGCTGGCCAGGGCCTCACGGTCGAGCACGGTGCCGGTCGGGTTGGCGGGCGAAGCCACCAGCGCACCCACGGTATCCTTGTCCCAGTGCCGCTCGACCAGGTCGGCGGTGAGCTGGTAATTCACCTCCGGCCCCACCGGTACCAGTTGCGCGCCACCTTCGACCAGGCGCAGGAAATGGCGGTTGCACGGGTAGCCTGGGTCGGCCAGCAGCCAGTGCTTGCCCGGATCCACCAGCAGGCTGCTGGCCAGCAGCAGAGCGCCGGAACCTCCAGGCGTCACGAGGATGCGCTCGGGATCCACCGCCAGGCCATAACGCTGGCCGTAGAAACCTGCGATCGCCTCGCGCAACGCAGGCAGGCCACGGGCGGCAGTGTAGCGGGTGTGCCCTGCCGCGAGCGCGGCCTGCCCGGCTTCGACGATCGGCGCGGCCGTGGTGAAGTCCGGCTCGCCGATCTCCAGGTGGATCACATCATGGCCAGCCGCCTGCAGCTCGTTGGCACGCGCCAGCAGCGCCATGACATGGAAGGGTTCGATGGCGCGGCTGCGCGCACTGTAGGAGTGGGCCATGACCTTCTCTCAATTGAGTCTAAACTGGTGATTCTACTGTCGAGAAACACCGAACGGGCGACGCGGGCTGCTGTCAATACTTCGGATCGGGCGGGGTAGCGCACCCCCGATCTATCTGGTAAGTTCGGCGGCTCGCAGTCGCAGGGCCGGCGGTCGCCGGAGATGGAGCATCCTGCGCATTGGATCAGATGAGTGAGAGGCGGTCTATTCATGTCCACCGTAGAAAAGCAGAAAACCAATCAGACCATGTACGGTGTCGAGCCCTATAAGGAAACCAAGGGTGAAGAGTACATGGGCGAACCCATGCGCAATCACTTCACCAAGCTACTGGGCGCATGGAAGCTCGAGCTGATGACCAGTGTCGATCAGACCGTGAGCCATATGAAGGACGAAGCCGCCAACTTCCCGGACCCTGCGGACCGCGCGAGCCAGGAAGAAGAGTTCGCTCTGGAGCTGCGTAACCGCGACCGTGAACGCAAGCTGATCAAGAAGATCGACAAGACCTTGCAGAAGATCGTGGACGAAGAATACGGCTGGTGCGACTCCTGTGGCATCGAGATCGGCCTGCGCCGACTGGAAGCCCGTCCCACCGCAGACCTGTGCTTCGACTGCAAGGAAATTGCCGAGAAAAAGGAAAAGACGGTCGGCAAAGGCTGATCCTTCTTCCCTTCGAACGGGGCGCATCGAGCGCCCCGTTTCATTTATATGCCCAGCACATCCATGAACGACTCCCGCTATATCGGGCGATTCGCCCCCACCCCCAGTGGCTTCCTGCATTTCGGCTCGCTGGTCGCCGCCCTCGCCTCCTGGCTCGATGCCCGCGCCGTCGATGGGCGCTGGCTGCTGCGCATGGAGGACACCGATCCGCCCCGGGAAATGCCCGGTGCCCGTGACGCCATCCTGCAGACCCTCGAACGCTACGGCCTGGAGTGGGATGGCGAAGTGGTGTTCCAGAGCCAGCGTCATGAGGCCTACGCCACAGTGGTCAATCGCCTGTTCAGCATGGGCCTGGCCTACGCCTGCACCTGTTCGCGCAAGCAGTTGGAAGGGTATGGCGGCATCTATCCCGGTTTCTGCCGCAACGCTGGCCATGCCCGCGAAAATGCCGCCATCCGTATTCGGGTGCCCGAACTGCTCTACCGCTTCAACGACCGCGTACAGGGGGAATACCAGCAGCACCTTGGACGCGAGGTGGGGGATTTCGTCATCCAGCGCCGCGACGGGCTGTATGCCTATCAACTGGCAGTGGTGCTGGACGATGCCTGGCAAGGCGTGACCGACATCGTGCGCGGCGCCGATCTGCTCGACAACACCCCGCGCCAGCTGTACCTGCAGGAACTACTGGGGTTCTCGCAACCGCGCTACCTGCACATTCCGCTGATCGTGCAGCCTGATGGGCACAAGCTGGGCAAATCGTACCGTTCACCACCGCTGCAGGCGGACCAGGCCACACCGTTGCTGCTGCGAGCGTTACGGGCACTGGGGCAGGCGAGTGACCCGGCGCTGGAAGGCGCCAGTGCGGCAGAGGTCCTGGCGGTAGCGCGCAGGCAGTGGAAACCTGAGGCGATTGCGCGGCGGTTCACGGTGCCGGAAGCAGATCTGCGCTGACGCGGCCGGCCCTCTCGCGAGGCAAACTCTGCACGATTCAAAACCCCAAGAAATTCAAACTCTTGGCGAACACCCCAGAATCCCGCTAGCATCGCCCCGGCCATTTGCGCCAATAATAAGAAGCTCAAATCCGCAGCGCCCTGCCATCGAGGCCCGCATGTATATCTATCGCTTGGTCCTGCTTCTGGTCGTGGGGATCTATCTGTTCTCCCCGGCCATCATGGACTGGTGGATCGAACCGACCGGAGCCTGGTACCGCCCGTATCTGCTCTGGCTGATCCTGATCGTCGTCACCTTCATCCTGCAGAGCCAACGAGATGCCGATGAGCTTTAGCCTTACCCAGATGATCCTGATCAGCGCCGCCTACCTGCTGGTGCTGTTCGGCGTGGCCTGGGTCAGCGAACGCGGGTTGATCCCGCGCTCGGTCATCCGCCACCCCCTGACCTACACCCTGTCGCTGGGCGTCTATGCCAGTGCCTGGGCGTTCTATGGTTCAGTAGGCCTGGCCTACCAGTACGGCTACGGCTTCCTCGCCTGTTACCTGGGCGTGTCCGGGGCCTTCCTGCTGGCACCGGTGCTGCTCTACCCGATTCTCAAGATCACCCGCACCTACCAGCTCTCCTCACTGGCCGACCTGCTGGCGTTCCGGTTCCGCAGCACCTGGGCCGGTGCCCTGACCACGGTGATCATGCTGATCGGCGTATTGCCGTTGCTGGCCCTGCAGATCCAGGCGGTGGCCGATTCCATCAGCATCCTGACCGGCGAGCCGGTCAAGGCGCGCGTGGCATTCGCCTTCTGCGTGCTGATCATTCTCTTCACCATTTTCTTCGGCTCACGCCATATCGCCACCCGCGAGAAGCACGAAGGCCTTGTGTTCGCCATCGCCTTCGAGTCGGTGATCAAGCTGCTGGCCCTGGGCGGCATCGGCCTGTACGCCTTGTATGGGGTGTTCGGTGGGCCGCACGAGCTGGAAGTCTGGCTGCTGCAGAACCAGACGGCACTGGCCGCGCTGCACACGCCGTTGCAGGAGGGACCATGGCGCACGCTGCTGCTGGTGTTCTTCGCCTCGGCGATCGTCATGCCGCACATGTACCACATGGCTTTCACCGAGAACCTCAGCCCGCGCTCGCTGGTCAGCGCCAGTTGGGGCCTGCCGCTGTTCCTGCTGCTGATGAGCCTGGCGGTGCCGCTGGTGCTATGGGCTGGCCTGCGCCTGGGTGCGAGCACCAACCCGGAATACTTCACCCTGGGCCTGGGCATCGCCGCCAACAACGAGGCACTGGCCTTGCTCGCCTACGTCGGCGGTCTGTCAGCAGCCAGCGGCCTGATCATCGTCACCACCCTGGCACTCTCGGGCATGGCCCTCAACCACCTGGTGCTGCCGCTCTACCAGCCCCCTGCCGAGGGCAACATCTATCGCTGGCTGAAATGGACGCGCCGCGCGCTGATCGTCGCGATCATCACCGCAGGCTTCGTCTTCTACCTGACCCAGAATACCCACCAGAGCCTGGCCAACCTGGGCATCGTCGCCTTCGTCGCCACGCTGCAGTTCCTGCCGGGCGTACTTTCGGTACTGTACTGGCCAACCGCCAATCGACGCGGCTTCATCGCCGGCCTGCTGGCCGGCACACTGGTGTGGATGGTCACCATGCTGCTGCCGCTGCTGGGCAATGTGCAGGGCTTCTACATCCCGCTGCTGAACATGATCTACGTGCTGGACGACACCAGCTGGCACATGGCGGCCATCGCCTCGCTGGCGGCCAACGTGCTGCTGTTCACCCTGATCTCGCTGTTCACCAACGCCAGCAGCGAGGAGGTCAGCGCCGCCGAGGCCTGCGCAGTGGACAATGTGCGCCGCCCGCAACGTCGCGAACTGCATGCGGCCTCACCCCAGGAGTTCGCTACCCAACTGGCCAAGCCACTGGGCGCCAAGGCCGCGCAAAAAGAAGTCGAGCAGGCCCTGCGTGACCTCTACCTGCCCTTCGACGAACGCCGCCCCTACGCCCTGCGTCGCCTGCGTGACCGCATCGAGGCCAACCTCTCGGGGCTGATGGGCCCCAGCGTAGCCCAGGACATGGTCGAGACTTTCCTGCCCTACAAGTCCGGTAACGAGAACTACGTCACCGAAGACATTCACTTCATCGAAAGCCGTCTCGAGGACTACCACTCGCGCCTGACCGGCCTTGCCGCCGAGCTCGATGCGCTGCGTCGCTACCACCGGCAGACGCTGCAGGAATTGCCCATGGGTGTCTGCTCGCTGGCCAAGGACCAGGAAATCCTGATGTGGAACCGGGCCATGGAGGAGCTGACCGGCATCGCCGCCAAGCACGTGGTCGGTTCGCGCCTGGTGACCATCGCCGAACCTTGGCGCGGGTTGCTGCAAGGCTTCATCGACCTTCCCGACGAGCACCTGCACAAGCAACGCCTGGCCCTCGATGGCCAGCCACGCTGGCTCAACCTGCACAAGGCGGCCATCGACGAGCCGCTGGCCCCGGGTAACAGCGGCCTGGTGCTGCTTGTCGAAGACCTCACCGAGACCCAGGCCCTGGAAGAGAAGCTGGTGCACTCCGAGCGCCTGGCCAGTATCGGCCGCCTGGCTGCGGGCGTGGCTCACGAGATCGGCAACCCGATCACCGGCATCGCTTGCCTGGCGCAGAACCTGCGCGAGGAACGCGAAGGCGACGGCGAGATCATCGAACTGTCAAGCCAGATCCTCGAACAGACCAAGCGTGTCTCGCGCATCGTACAGTCGCTGATGAGCTTCGCCCACGCCGGTGGCAGCCACCAGAATACCGAAGAGCCCGTGTCGCTGGCCGAGGTCGCGCAGGATGCCATCGGTCTGCTGGCGTTGAATCGGCGCAATTTCGAAGTACAGTTCTTCAATCTTTGCGACCCGGACCACTGGGCCGAAGGTGACCCGCAACGCCTGGCCCAGGTGCTGATCAACCTGCTGTCCAACGCCCGCGACGCCTCGCCACCCGGCAGCGCCGTGCGTGTGCGCAGCGAAGCGAGCGAGCATACCGTCGACCTTATCGTCGAAGACGAGGGCAGCGGTATTCCGAAGAACATCATGGATCGCCTGTTCGAGCCCTTCTTCACCACCAAGGACCCTGGCGAGGGAACCGGACTGGGGCTCGCTCTGGTCTATTCCATCGTGGAAGAGCATTATGGGCAAATCACCATCGACAGCCCGGCCGATCTCGATCGGCAACGTGGCACACGGATCCGCGTGACCCTGCCCCGGCATGTCGTAGCGACGTCCCCTGAAATTCGAGACCGTCGAGAGAATTGAATCAATGCCGCACATTCTGATCGTCGAAGACGAAACCATCATCCGTTCGGCCCTGCGTCGTCTGCTCGAGCGAAACCAGTACCAGGTCAGCGAAGCCGGCTCGGTGCAGGAAGCCCAGGAACGCTTCAGCATTGCCACCTTCGACCTGATCGTCAGTGACCTGCGCCTGCCCGGGGCACCGGGCACCGAGCTGATCAAGCTCGGCCAGGGCACGCCGGTGCTGATCATGACCAGCTACGCCAGCCTGCGCTCGGCGGTCGACTCGATGAAAATGGGTGCGGTGGACTACATCGCCAAGCCTTTCGACCATGACGAGATGCTCCAGGCTGTCGCGCGCATCCTGCGCGACCGGCAGAATGCCCCGGTCGCCACTGCGGCCACGGCAGACGTGCGCAGCAACGGCAAAGCACCAGGGGCTGAAAAGCAGACCGGCGTCTCGGCCAACGGCGAGATCGGCATCATTGGCTCCTGCCCCCCTATGCAGGACCTGTACAGCAAGATCCGCAAGGTCGCCCCTACCGACTCCAATGTCCTGATCCAGGGCGAGTCCGGTACCGGCAAGGAGCTGGTCGCCCGTGCCTTGCACAACCTCTCGCGACGCGCCAAGGCACCGATGATCTCGGTGAACTGCGCGGCCATCCCGGAAACGCTGATCGAATCCGAGCTGTTCGGCCATGAGAAAGGCGCCTTCACCGGCGCCAGCGCTGGCCGTGCCGGCCTGGTCGAGGCAGCGGACGGCGGGACCCTGTTCCTGGACGAGATCGGTGAATTGCCGTTGGAGGCCCAGGCTCGACTGCTGCGTGTGCTGCAGGAAGGCGAGATCCGCCGGGTCGGCTCGGTACAGTCGCAAAAGGTCGATGTGCGCCTGATCGCCGCGACCCATCGTGACCTGAAGAACCTGGCCAAGTCCGGCCAGTTCCGCGAAGACCTTTATTACCGTCTGCACGTCATCGCCCTGAAACTGCCCGCCTTGCGCGAGCGCGGTAGCGACGTCAACGAGATTGCCAACGCCTTCCTCGCCCGACAGAGCGCACGCATCGGCCGTGACGACCTGCATTTCTCCAGCGATGCCGAGCAAGCCATCCGCCATTACAGCTGGCCGGGTAACGTCCGTGAGCTGGAGAATGCCGTCGAGCGCGCGGTCATTCTCAGCGAAAGCCCGGAAATATCCGCCGACCTGCTGGGCATCGACATCGAACTGAGCGGCCTTGAAGACGACGACCTGCTCGACAGCCTGCCGGTGGTCGCAGGTGTCGGTGGTAACAACGCCAGCCACGAGCCGACGGAAGACCTGTCGCTGGAGGATTACTTCCAGCACTTCGTCCTCGAACACCAGGACCACATGACCGAGACGGAGCTGGCCCGCAAGCTGGGTGTGAGCCGCAAGTGCCTGTGGGAGCGTCGCCAGCGCCTGGGGATTCCGCGGCGCAAGAGCAACGTCGCCAGCGAGAACTGATACGTCCACAGCTCTACAGCGCCGACCCTGGGTCGGCGCTTTGCGTTCAGGGGCCAGCCCCCCCGATGACACCTGCCCCCTCGTCAGCCGGTAACACCCGGTTACCATGAAAAATCTGTTACCTCAGCCGCCCGCGACGTAACAAACCGAGGCATACGGTAACGAAATTTCTACATTCCCCCGCCTTTCGGGCTGACCGAAAATCCGCAAACCCTTGATTTCATTGGATTTGAAAAAGTTGGCACGCCACCTGCTATATCTTTCGTACAAGAACAATAACAAGCACTGCTACTCAGAATAAGAACAAGACGAAACGGCTCACGCATAACAAGAACAAGACGGCGGAGGCGCAGCTAACTGATTCTTTTGGAGAGGAGTTGTGTTTGGGGCTTGCCCCACAACCAGGCAGAGAACAACAAAAACTGCACTAAAGCAGCGCCTGAACTGGTTGGATCGATTGATCAGCATAGCATCAGCGACCAAAGCAATCCGTTTGCTCTTCACCCCTTGATTTGGGGTCGTCCACACGCTTCAAGCTGTGTGGACTGGGCACTCAACAAAAACAAGAAGCCCGATAAAAAAACAATAAGAGCACGCAACGACTTGATGGGGAGCTTAGGCTCCCCATGTCGTTTCTCCCCGCCTTAATCGCCTTTCGGCACCGCCTACACCATTCCGCCAGTAAATGCTAGAATCCCCCGCCATCATGCGGCCATTCTCCTAGTCTTGGCCGAACATTCCTTCAAACAGTGCATCCCATGCTGAAGAAGCTGTTCCAGTCGTTCCGTCCTCCCATCAGTGGTCAGCACCACAGGCGCACCACGCCTGAAGTGATCAACAAGAGCCAGCACTCGCTGCAGCGCAGCCAGTTCAGCCGCCACGCCGTGAGCATCGTCGAGCGCCTGCAGGGCGCCGGCTACCAGGCCTACCTGGTCGGCGGCTGCGTGCGCGACCTCCTGCTGGGCATCACCCCCAAGGATTTTGACGTCGCCACCAGCGCCACGCCCGAACAGGTGCGTGCCGAATTTCGCAATGCCAGGATCATTGGCCGGCGCTTCAAGTTGGTCCACATCCATTTCGGCCGCGAAATCATCGAAGTCGCCACCTTCCGCGCCCATCACAGCGAAGATGACCAGGGTGACAGCCACCGTTCGTCGCACAACGCCAACGGGCGAATCCTGCGCGACAACGTCTACGGCACCCTCGAAGACGACGCCCAGCGTCGCGACTTCACCATCAACGCCCTGTACTACGATCCGGTCAGCGAGCGCATCCTGGACTATGCCAATGGCGTCCACGACATTCGCAACCGCCTGCTGCGCCTGATCGGCAACCCGACCCACCGCTACCAGGAAGACCCGGTGCGCATGCTGCGCGCGGTGCGTTTCGCCGCCAAGCTCGACTTCGGCATCGAGAAGCACACCGTCCAGCCAATCCGCGAACTGGCCAAGCTGCTGCGCGAAATCCCGCCGGCGCGCCTGTTCGAGGAAGTGCTCAAGCTGTTCCTGTCCGGCCAGGGGGCAATCGCCTTCGAGATGCTGGTCGACCTGGACCTGTTCGAGCCCCTGTTCCCGGCCAGCGCCCATGCCCTGGATGAACGCCCGACCTACACACACACCCTGATCAGCCAGGCACTGGCCAACACCGACCTGCGCGTCAAGCAGGGCAAACCGGTGACCCCGGCCTTCCTGTTCGCCGCACTGCTGTGGCCTGCCCTGCCGGCACGCGCACTGTACCTGCAGAGCCAGGGCGTACCGTCGATTCCGGCGATGAACGAAGCCGCCCACGACCTGATCGCCGAACAGTGCCAGCGCATTGCTATTCCCAAGCGCTTCACCCTGCCGATCCGCGAAATCTGGGACATGCAGGAACGCCTGCCGCGGCGCAGCGGCAAACGTGCCGACATGCTGCTGGACAACCCGCGCTTCCGCGCCGGCTACGACTTCCTGCTGCTGCGCGAAAGTGCCGGCGAGGAAACCGATGATCTGGGCCAATGGTGGACCGACTACCAGGACGCCCACGACAGCGAACGCCGCGACATGATCCGCGAGCTGGGTAGCCGTGACGAAGGCTCGGGGCCAGCCCCGCGCAAACGCAAGCGCAGCAACAGCAAGCGCAAGAGCGGCGGTGGCGACGAGGCCTTCGACTGAATATGCCGGTACGCGCCTATATTGGCCTGGGCAGCAATCTCGACGCCCCCGCCGAGCAACTGCGCAGCGCCCTCCAGGCGCTGGATCAGATCGCCGGGACGCGCCTGGTGGCCACTTCGGCGTTGTACACCAGTGACTCCCTGCTGCCCGGCCAGCCGCGCTACACCAATGCGGTCGCTGCCCTCGACACCGACCTGGCACCGTTGGCGTTGCTCGATGCCCTGCAGGGTATCGAGAACGACCAGGGTCGGGTGCGCAAGGAGCGCTGGGGCCCGCGCACACTCGACCTGGATGTACTGCTGTTCGGCGATCAGCTCATCGATGTGCCACGCCTGAAAGTGCCGCATTACCACCTGCATGCCCGCCCCTTCGTCCTTTATCCACTGGCCGAACTGGTCCCTGACGACTTCCATCTGGCAGACGGCCGCAGCCTCGCGCAACTGCTCCAGGACTGCCCGTTCGTCGGGCTGGAACGCTTGTAATCCGGGCGTTTCAGCCATCGGTAACGCCAGTAACACCCTGATCGTAACAATGCGGTAACAGGGTGATTGACTTCCCCCCCATCGCTCACGACTATAGGCGTCCCGCGGCGCCCGTATGCCGCATCACACCCATTTAGGCCCGGACAGCCCTGTGACCGAACATCACGCACGATGATGTGCCGCTCCGGAAGATGAATACACGCGTTGTACGCAGTCGTTTTTCACAGCGCCTGAACGAGGATTTCGCTACATGCCTGAAGTAACCCTGACCACCCTGCATGGCCTGAAGGCCAAGGGTGAGAAAATCACCATGCTGACCTGCTACGACGCTACCTTCGCCAAGGCCGCCAGCCAGGCCGGCGTCGAGGTGCTGCTGGTTGGCGATTCGCTCGGCATGGTCCTGCAGGGCCATGACAGCACCCTGCCCGTCACCACCGACGACATGGCCTACCACACCGCCTGCGTCAAACGCGGCAACGACGGTGCGCTGATCCTGGCCGACCTGCCCTTCATGGCCCATGCCACGCTCGAGCAGTCGTTCGCCAACTGCGCCAAGCTGATGCGCGCCGGTGCGCACATGATCAAGGTCGAAGGTGCCGCCTGGCTGGCCGAAACCATCCGTCTGCTGGCCGACCGCGGCGTGCCGGTGTGCGCGCACATGGGCCTGACCCCGCAGACCGTCAACGTGCTCGGTGGTTACAAGGTCCAGGGGCGCCAGGAAGGCCAGGCGCAACAGATGCGCGCCGATGCCATCGCCCTCGAGCAGGCTGGCGCCGCCATGCTGCTGCTCGAATGCGTGCCCAGCGAGCTGGCCACGGAGATTTCCCAGGCGGTGAGCATTCCAGTAATCGGTATCGGTGCCGGCAGTGGTACCGACGGTCAGGTACTGGTGCTGCACGACATGCTGGGCCTGTCGCTCAGCGGTCGCGTGCCGAAATTCGTGAAGAACTTCATGGCTGGCCAGCCCGATATCCAGAGCGCCCTGGCGGCCTACGTCAAGCAAGTCAAGGACGTGAGTTTCCCAGCACCTGAGCACGGGTTCAGCGCATGAATACCGTCAAGACTGTCCGCGAACTGCGCGCCGCCGTAGCGCGCGCCCGCGGCGAAGGCAAGCGTATCGCCTTCGTCCCGACCATGGGCAACCTGCACAGCGGCCATGCCGCGCTGGTGACCAAGGCCGCCCAGCGCGCCGACTTCGTGGTAGCCAGCATCTTCGTCAACCCGCTGCAGTTCGGCGCAGGCGAAGACCTCGACAAATACCCACGCACCCTCGCCGCCGACCAGGAAACCCTGTTGCAGGCCGGTTGCCATCTGCTGTTCGCGCCCACGGTCGAAGAAATGTACCCCGACGGCATGACCGTGCAGACGCGGGTGAGCGTGCCACAACTGTCCGAAGGCCTGTGCGGCGCCAGCCGCCCCGGGCACTTCGAGGGTGTGGCGACGGTGGTCAGCAAGCTGTTCAACATGGTCCAGCCGGATCTGGCCGTGTTTGGCGAGAAAGACTACCAGCAGTTGGCGGTCATCCGCGCCATGGTGCGTGACTTGAACATGCCAATCCAGATCATCGGTGAGCCGACCGTGCGGGCTGAAGACGGATTGGCGCTGTCTTCGCGCAACGGTTATCTCAACGCTGAGCAACGCGCTGCGGCACCTGCGCTGTACCAGGCGCTGGGCCAACTGGCCGAAGGTATTCGTCGCGGGCGACGCGACTTCGCGGCATTGCTCGACGAGGGCCAGGCCAAACTGGTGGCGGCCGGGTTCCGCCCGGACTACCTGGAAGTGCGTCATGCACTGACCCTGAAGCCTGCGCAGCCGGGCGATCGCGATCTGGTGATTCTGGGGGCGGCGTATCAGGGGAGCACGCGGTTGATCGACAACCTCTACCTGCATCTGGACGAGCCTTCGGCGTAATCCAGACCGGCCTCTTCGCAGCACTACGTGCGAGGAGGCCGCAACTGCCCTACCCTGTCCCGAAACCCCGCAAAAATTTCATCCTCCTCCTGCCCCTGACCATTCCCGCCGCCTGACCAATGCCTATAATGGGCCTCTCCTGCAACTGGCAAAGACTGCCAGTGTCAAAGCCTGACCATGCCCCAAGGAAACCATCCGCAATGGCGTATTACCGCACTCCCCACGATGTGACGGCCCTGCCCGCCTGGCAGGCGCTCCAGCAGCACCGCGATGCCATGCAGGGATTCAGCATGCGCGACGCCTTCGCAGCCGACCCCAAGCGCTTCGAGCAATTCTCGCTCAGCAGCTGCGGCCTTTTTCTCGATTACTCGAAGAACCTGATCAACGAAAAGACCCGCGAACTGCTGGTCGAACTGGCCCAGGAAGTCGGCCTGGCTGATGCGATCAAGTCGATGTTCAGCGGCGAGATCATCAACGGCTCCGAAGGCCGTCCCGTACTGCACACCGCCCTGCGCCGCCCGGTTGGCGACAAGCTCAGCGTTGGCGGCGTCAACGTGATGCCCGAAGTGCACAAGGTTCTCAACCAGATCACCGAACTGGTCGGCCGCATCCACGACGGCCTATGGCGCGGCTACAGCGAAAAGCCGATCACCGACGTGGTCAACATCGGCATCGGCGGCTCCTTCCTCGGCCCCGAACTGGTTTCCGAGGCCCTGCTGCCCTACGCCCAGCGCGGCGTGCGCTGCCACTACCTGGCCAACATCGACGGCAGCGAGTTCCACGAACTGTCAGCCAACCTGCGCGCCGAAACCACCCTGTTCATCGTTTCGTCGAAGTCGTTCAACACCCTCGAAACCCTGAAGAACGCCATAGCGGCACGCACCTGGTACCTGGCCCAGGGCGGCTCGGAAGCCGAGCTCTATCGCCACTTCATCGCAGTCTCCAGCAACAAGGCCGCCGCCGTGGCCTTCGGCATTCGTGAAGAAAACATCTTCCCGATGTGGGATTGGGTGGGCGGGCGCTATTCGCTGTGGTCGGCCATTGGCCTGCCGATCGCCCTGGCCATTGGTACTGCCAACTTCAAGGAGCTGCTGTCCGGCGCCTATACCATGGACCAGCATTTCCAGACCGCGCCGTTCGAAAAGAACATGCCGGTCCTGCTGGCCCTGCTCGGCGTTTGGTACGGCAACTTCTGGAATGCCAGCAGCCACGCGATCCTGCCGTACGACCACTACCTGCGTAACATCACCAAGCACCTGCAACAGCTGGACATGGAGTCCAACGGCAAGAGCGTATTGACCGACGGTTCCCCGGTGAAAACCGAGACCGGCCCGGTGATCTGGGGTGGCGTTGGCTGCAACGGGCAGCACGCCTATCACCAGTTGTTGCATCAAGGCACCCAGATGATTCCGGCCGACTTCATCGTGCCGGTGGTGAGCTTCAACCCGGTGGCCGACCATCACCAGTGGCTGTATGCCAACTGCCTGTCGCAGAGCCAGGCGCTGATGCTGGGCAAGACTCGCGAGGAAGCCGAGACCGAGCTGCGCGCCAAAGGCCTGAACGAAGCAGATATCGAAAAGCTGGCACCGCACAAGGTGATTCCGGGCAACCGTCCGAGCAACACCCTGGTGGTCGAGCGCATCAGCCCACGCCGCCTCGGCGCGCTGGTGGCGATGTACGAGCACAAGGTCTTCGTGCAGAGCGTGGTCTGGGGCATCAACGCCTTCGACCAGTGGGGCGTGGAGCTGGGCAAGGAGCTGGGCAAGGGCGTCTACCAGCGTCTGGTCGGCAGCCTGGAAGACAGCGCCGAAGATGGCTCGACCCAAGGGCTGATCAACTACTTCCGCGGCCGTCACCGCGGCTGACCTGAACGCTGCATTCGCGGGCGAGCCCGCTCCTACAGGCCCTCTGTAGGAGCGGGCTCGCCCGCGAAGAGGCAAGCGCAGGTTGAACAACAGTTCCAGCTACACTGTCCATCGAATAGCCGTTGAAGTCCCTCCGACAAGAGCAGGACCACCCGCCATGTTCGATATCCGCGACTACCCCCAGGCCCTGTCTGTCAGCCAGGCCGCCGAACTCTCCGACGCAGATTACCGCCGCCTCTACCGCCAGTCGGTGGACGACCCCGATACCTTCTGGGCCGAGCAGGCCAAACGCCTGGACTGGATCAAGCCCTGGTCGAGCGTGCAACAGTGCGACCTCAAGACCGGCACCGCACGCTGGTTCGATGGCGCCCAGCTCAACGTCAGTTACAACTGCATCGACCGCCATCTCGACAAACGTGGCGACCAGACCGCCCTGCTCTGGGAAGGCGACGACCCGAAAGACGCCAAACCGATCACCTACCGCGAGCTGCATCGCCAGGTCTGCCGCCTGGCCAACGCCCTGAAGGCCCGCGGCGTGAAGAAAGGCGACCGGGTCTGCATCTACATGCCGATGATCCCCGAAGCCGCCTACGCCATGCTCGCCTGCACGCGGATCGGCGCCATTCACTCGGTGGTGTTCGGCGGTTTCTCCCCCGATGCCCTGCGCGACCGCATCCTCGATGCCGACTGCCGCACGGTGATCACCGCCGACGAGGGCGTGCGCGGCGGCAAGCGTATCCCGCTCAAGCAGAACGTCGACAAAGCCCTGGCCAATTGCCCGGATGTCAGCAGTGTGCTGGTGGTCAAGCGCACCGGGGGCGATGTGGCCTGGAGCGAAGGACGCGACCTCTGGTACCACGAAGCCACCGAGCACGTCGGCGACGACTGCGCCCCCGAACCGATGGCCGCCGAAGACCCGTTGTTCATCCTCTACACCTCAGGCAGCACTGGCAAACCCAAGGGCGTGCTGCACAGCACGGCGGGCTACCTGTTGCAGGCAACGATGACGTTCAAGGTGGTGTTCGACTACCGCGACGGCGAAGTCTTCTGGTGCACCGCCGACGTCGGCTGGGTCACTGGCCACAGCTACATCGTCTACGGCCCGCTGGCCAACGGTGCCATCTCGCTGATGTTCGAAGGCGTGCCCAACTACCCGGATATCTCGCGTTTCTGGCAGGTGGTCGACAAGCATCAGGTGAACATCTTCTACACCGCGCCCACGGCCCTGCGCGCCTTGATGCGCGAAGGCAACGCACCGTTGCAGGGTACCTCGCGCAAGAGCCTGCGCCTGCTCGGCAGCGTCGGCGAGCCGATCAACCCCGAAGCCTGGGAATGGTATTTCGAAGCCGTGGGGCAAAAGCGCTGCCCCATCGTCGACACCTGGTGGCAAACCGAGACCGGCGGCATCATGCTCACCCCTCTGCCTGGCACACCACGCCTGAAGCCCGGCTGTGCCACGCAACCGATGTTCGGTGTACAACCGGTGCTGCTGGACGAAAAAGGCAAACCGATCGAAGGCCCTGGTGCCGGCCTGCTGGCGATCAAGGCCAGTTGGCCAGGGCAGATCCGTCGCGTCTATGGTGATCACCAGCGTATGGTCGACACCTACTTCAAACCCATGCCCGGCTACTACTTCACCGGCGATGGCGCACGCCGCGATGCTGACGGCGACTACTGGATCACCGGGCGTATCGACGATGTGATTAACGTATCCGGCCATCGCATCGGCACCGCCGAGGTGGAGAGTGCGCTAGTCCTGCACGACAAGGTCGCCGAGGCTGCGGTGGTCGGCTACCCCCACGACCTCAAGGGCCAGGGCGTGTATGCCTTCGTCACCACGATGAATGGCATCACCCCGGACGATGCACTCAAGGCCGAGCTGCTGGCGCTGGTCAGCAAGGAGATCGGCAGCTTCGCCAAACCCGAGCTGATCCAGTGGGCACCGGCCTTGCCCAAGACCCGCTCGGGCAAGATCATGCGGCGTATACTGCGCAAGATCGCCTGCAACGAACTGGACAACCTCGGCGATACCTCGACCCTCGCAGACCCCAGCGTGGTCCAGGGCCTCATCGACACACGCCTCAACCACTAGACGGCCGCCAGGCGGCCAGTACAGGTCGCCATGGAAGCCTTACGTCGCCGCATCGAAACCCAGGTCATGAGCCTCACCGGGCTGGCCCTCGGCCAGCTCGACCTGGAGTCCCCCAAGGGTGACCCGGGCCTGTTCGGCCCGCAAAGCGTCAGCTGGCAAGTACATGGTGATTTCCCCAGCATGCTGATCGGCGGCATCAGCGCATTGATGCTGCAACTGCTGCATCCACTGGCACTGGCCGGGGTCTGGGATCACTCGAATTTTCGCGAAGACCTGCTCGGCCGGCTGCGCCGCACCAGTCAGTTCATCTCCGGTACGACCTTCGGCTCGACTCGAGATGCCGAATGGTTGATCGACAAGGTCCGCAGCATCCACCTCAAGGTGGTCGGTACCGCTCCCGACGGACGCCATTACGCGGCCAGCGACCCGGACCTGCTGACCTGGGTGCACGTGGCGGAGGTCAGCAGTTTTCTCGCCGCCCACCTGCGCTACTGCAACCCACGGCTGTCAGTGGCTGACCAGGATGCCTACTACGACGAGATCGCCTTGATCGCCGAGCGGCTGGGCGCCCGAGACGTCCCGCGTTCATGTCGTCAGGTAGACGACTATCTGCAGCACATGCGCCCACAACTGCACTGCGATGCCCGCAGCCTGGAGGTGGTCGGCATACTGCTCGAAGCCCCGGCGCCCAGTCGGCTGGCAGAACCCGTGGGCAAGCTGATGCTGCACGCGGGCATCGACTTGCTGCCCGATTGGGCCAGCGCCCTGCTCGGTCTGCACCAAGGCCCCCTGCAGCGTCGCATGGTGCGCCTGGGCGTGGAGCGTACAGCGCCCGTGTTGCGCTGGGCCATGCGCGACGGTTCGGCGCATCGCGCCCGGCGGCGGATGGGCTTGCTCTAGGAGTTCTCCGATGTATCGGAACTGATTTGACGTGCCATACTCCAAGCACCTCCGCTCGAGACAGACGACGCCGCACATGCCCAAAGGATTGAATCGCGCCATTGGCGCCTTGCTGGCCATCGTGGCCCTGTACAGCCTGCTTGGCTTCTTCATTCTTCCCGGTGTGGGCCTGCGCATCGCCAACCAGCAACTGGCGCAGTACGCCACCGTGCCGGCGCACCTGCAGCGTATCGAGTTCAACCCGTTCAGCCTTGAGCTGACGTTGTGGGGCCTGCAGATCGGCGAGCCGGGCAAGGAGCAGGTGGCCTTCGAACGCCTCTACGCCAACCTCTCCCTCGACAGCCTATGGAGCGGCGCCCTGCACCTGGACGCGGTAGAGCTGGACAAGCCGCGCACCGAGCTGCTGTTCGCCAAGGACGGCAGCCTCAACCTCAGTCAGCTGTTCAAGCTGCCGCCGAGCGAGCCGAAACCGGACGAGCCGCCGAGCGATCCGTTCCCGCTGCGCATCGCCAGCATCAAGCTCAACGAAGGCTACCTGCACTTCCAGGACCTGCGCCCGAGCGAACCCATCGAGTTCCTCTACGACTCGATGAACCTCGAACTGAAGAACCTCAGCACCTTGCCGGACGACAGCGCCGACATGACGCTGGTCGCCAACGGCCCAAATGGCGGGCGTATCGACTGGAGCGGCAACCTGAGCCTGTCGCCCATCACCTCCGAAGGCACGCTGAAGATCACCGACAGCAAGATGAAGCTGTTCTGGCCCTACGTACGTGATGCTGTACCGCTGGTGCTGGAAGACGGCGTGCTCAGCCTCGATACCCACTACAAACTGAACCTGTCCAAGGAAACCGAGCTGCTGCTCGATAACGCCTCCGTGCGCGTCGCGCCCTTCGCCATCAAGGCGCCCGATGGCCGCCCGCTGGCGCGCCTGGCCAGCCTTGAGGTCAGCGAAACCTCCATCGACCTGGCCAAGCAGCTGGTGACCGTCGGCAAGATCCGCAGCGAAAAACTCGAAACCTGGGCGGCCCTTGAACGTGACGGCCAGCTCGACTGGCAGAAGCTCTTCGCCAGTCAGCCCGCCAAAGCCACCCCCAAGGAAAAGGCCGAGCCCGCCACCGCAGCGCCGCCCCCCGAGGAAAACGCCGCCAAGCAGCCCAGCAAACCCTGGCAGGTTCTGCTCAAGGATGTTCAGGCACGCAACTACATGATTCACCTGGCCGACCGCAGCCAGAAAGAGCCCGTGGCACTCGATGTCGGGCCGCTCAACCTGGACATGCAAGGCTTTGACAGCCTCAACAAGTCGCCCTTCACGCTCAAGCTCGACACCGGCGTGGGCCGCCAAGGCAAGCTGCAGGCTGCCGGCCAGGTCAACCTGGCACCGGTCACCGCCAAGCTGGACGTCAGTACCCGCGACATCGACCTGCGCGTGGCCCAGGCCTACATCAGCCCGTTCATTCGCCTGGAGCTGCGCAGCGGCATGCTCGCCAGCGATCTCAAGGTCGACCTCAAGGGCACCGAGCCACTGGCCTTCAGCGTGGCGGGCAAGGCCCAGGTCAACCAGTTGCACACCCTCGACACGATCAAGGGGCGCGACTTCGTGAAATGGCAGCAGGTGAACGTCGATGGGCTGTCCTATGTGCACGGCGATGCCCTGTCGATCGACAAGGTCACCCTGTTGCAGCCCTACGCGCGCTTCATCATCAACGAAGACCGCACCACCAGTGTCGACGACCTTCTCATCCCGCAACCTGCTGACGCACCAGCCGCCAGCCAAGCGAAACCGGCCACAGCCAGCAATGAAAAGCCACTGGGCATCCGAATCGGCCAGATCGATATCAACGATGGCTCGGCCAACTTCGCCGACCTGACATTGACGCCCAACTTCGCCACCGCCGTGCAGCAGTTGAACGGCCAGATCGGCACCATCGACAACCGCAAGCCGCTCCCGGCGAAAGTGGACGTCAAAGGCAAGGTCGATCGCTACGCGCCGGTGACCATCAAGGGCGCATTGAATCCGTTCGACCCGATGGCCAGCCTCGACATCGCCACCAGCTTCAAGCGCGTCGAACTGACCACCCTGACGCCCTACTCCGGCAAGTTCGCCGGGTTCCGCATCCGCAAGGGACGCCTGAATCTCGACCTGCACTATGTGATCACCAAAGGCCAGCTCAAGGCCGAGAACAAGGTCGTGGTCGAGCAACTGCAACTGGGTGAAAAAGTCGACAGCCCCGATGCCGTCGACCTGCCTATTCGCCTCGCTGTCGCGTTACTCAAGGATACCGAGGGCAAGATCTCCATCGAGCTGCCTGTCACGGGCGATCTCAACAACCCGCAGTTCAGCGTCATGCCGATCGTCTGGCAGACCCTGCGCAACCTGGTGCTGCGTGCGGCGCAGGCGCCGTTCAAGTTCATCGGCGGATTGATTGCCGGTGGCGGTTCGGAAGATCTGGGCAACGTATCCTTCGCTCCCGGCTCCAGCGATCTCAGCAGCGAGGCCCAGTCGGCCCTAGACAAGCTGGCCTCGGCCCTGCAACAGCGGCCGGAACTGCGCCTGGAGATCGAAGGTACCAGCGCACAGAGCAGCGACGGCCCATTGATCGCCCAACAGCGTCTGGAACGCGAATACCAGGCGACCTGGTACAAGATTCTGCAGCGGCGCGGTGACAAGGTTCCGGCCAATGCCTCGATGCTGGTAGTCGACGACAGCGACAAGCCGGCCATGCTCGAGGGCATCTACCGCACCCGTCTCAAGCAGCAGCCACCTGCGGAATGGGAAAAGCTCAGCCGCGAAGAGCGCACCATCAAGCTGCGCGAGGCGGTGCTCAAATCCTGGGCCGAAAGCGCGGCCTTGCTGCGCAACCTCGGCCAAGACCGGGCGAGCAGCATCAAGGACTACCTGGTAGACAAGGGCAAGCTGGAGGATGACCGGGTGTACTTCATCGACACCACCCTGGGGCAGGCCGAAAGCGACGGGCGAGTGATCACCCCGATGCATCTGGACGCAGAGTAATCCCTGAACGATTTCAGAGGCGCAAAGAGAAAGCCCCGGCAGATGCCGGGGCTTTCTCTTTGGGTGGCCAGATCCTTCTGACCGACGGGACAATCCTTATTCAGCTTTCAGCGCTTCAGCGGTCACGCTTTTCACGCCTTTAACGTTCTGGGTGATGCGCACCGCTTCTTTCTTCTGCGATTCGGTTACTTTGACATCGGAAGAAAGGGAGACAACACCGTGGCTGGTTTCAACTTTGATATCGCTGCCTGGGATGCCTTTTTCGGTCAGCAGATCAGCCTTGACCTTGGTGGTGATCCAGGTGTCCGAGGTTTCTTGCTTGGCGTCGGCCACCGGTTGGTTGGAAGCCAGCATCACTGGAGCTTGGGTAGCCTCTGCGGCGAATGCGCCGTTAGCCATCGACAGAGTCAGGGCGGTAGCAGTAGCGGCAGCAATGGCAAACTTCTTCATGTGGGTCACTCCTGTTTATTCGAAAGATCTGCGCCGAGGTTCCTGGCTGCAGGTATGAAGGTAGTTGCAGGGGCTGTGCCAGTTTTTCCGCTTCGCTTGATTCCTTTAAAAACAAAGAGTTACGGCATTTCACTTGTCAGGAGAGTCGTGCAATTTGCAACCCCGACGAAAAACCTGCATGCAAGATGCAAGTCCAACAGGTTTTTCTGCGCGCATAAAAAAAGGACCTCCGAGGAGGTCCTTTTTTCAGTCATTGCCGATAAGGCTTAGACACCCGATGCCTTGGCAGCGGCGACGTCCTTGATCGACAGCTTGATACGGCCGCGGTTGTCCACGTCCAGTACCAGTACTTCGACTTCCTGGCCTTCTTTCAGCACGTCGGTAACCTTCTCTACACGCGCATCGCTGAGCATGGAGATGTGCACCAGACCGTCCTTGCCAGGCAGGATGTTGACGAAGGCGCCGAAGTCGACGATACGCTCGACCTTGCCGACGTAGATCTTGCCGATCTCGGCTTCTGCGGTGATACCCAGGATGCGCTGCTTGGCAGCATCTGCCGCTTCCTTGGTTTCGCCGAAGATCTTGATCGAGCCGTCGTCTTCGATGTCGATCGAAGCTTTGGTCTCTTCACAGATGGCGCGGATGGTGGCGCCGCCTTTACCGATGACGTCACGGATCTTGTCGGTGTCGATCTTCATCGCGATCATGGTCGGGGCGTTGGCCGACAGCTCGGTACGCGACTGACCGATGATCTGGTTCATCTGGCCGAGGATGTTCAGGCGAGCTTCCAGGGCCTGGCCCAGGGCGATCTCCATGATCTCTTCGGTGATGCCGTTGATCTTGATGTCCATCTGCAGCGCGGTAACACCTTTGGCGGTACCGGCAACCTTGAAGTCCATGTCGCCCAGGTGGTCTTCGTCACCCAGGATGTCAGTCAGGATCGCGAACTTCTCGCCTTCCTTGACCAGGCCCATGGCGATACCGGCAACCGGCGCTTTCATTGGAACGCCAGCGTCCATCAGAGCCAGGGAAGCACCGCAGACCGAAGCCATGGAGCTCGAACCGTTGGATTCGGTGATTTCCGAAACGACGCGGATGGTGTACGGGAACACGTCAGCGGCAGGCAGCATGGCCTGGACCGAGCGACGAGCCAGACGGCCGTGACCGATCTCACGACGGCCAGCACCGCCCATGCGACCACATTCGCCTACCGAGAACGGCGGGAAGTTGTAGTGCAGCATGAAGGGGTCTTTCTTCTCGCCTTCGAGAGTGTCCAGCAGCTGGGCGTCACGGGCGGTGCCGAGGGTGGCAACGACCAGGGCCTGGGTTTCACCACGGGTGAACAGTGCCGAACCGTGGGTCTTGGGCAGAACACCGACTTCGATGTTCAGCGGACGTACGGTCTTGGTGTCGCGACCGTCGATACGCGGCTTGCCGTTGACGATGTTTTCGCGAACGGTGCGGTACTCGATTTCGCCGAAGATGTCTTTGACTTCGCTCGCCGATGGCTGGCCTTCTTCACCGGAGAACTTGGCGATGGCCTGGTCACGCAGCTCGCCCAGGCGCGCGTAGCGGTCGGCCTTGACGGTGATGGTGTAGCCCTGGGATACGGCTTCACCGAACTCGGCACGAATAGCGTCGAACAGTGCAGTGTTGGCAACGGCTGGTTTCCAGTCCCAGGTTGGCTTGCCGGCTTCGGCGGCCAGTTCCTTGACGGCCTTGATCACAGCCTGGAACTCGTCGTGGGCGAACAGCACGGCGCCCAGCATCTGGTCTTCGGTCAGTTCCTGGGCTTCCGATTCGACCATCAGTACGGCGTCGGAGGTACCGGCAACGACCATGTCCAGGCTCGAGGCAGCCAGTTGCTCGTAGGTCGGGTTAAGCAGGTAGCCGGTGCTTTCGTGGAAGGCAACGCGGGCGGCGCCGATCGGGCCTTCGAACGGAATGCCGGAGATGGCCAGGGCAGCCGAGGTACCGATCATCGCAGCGATGTCCGGATCGGTCTTCTTGCTGGTGGAAACCACGGTGCAGACGACCTGCACTTCGTTCATGAAGCCTTCAGGGAAGAGCGGGCGAATCGGACGGTCGATCAGACGCGAGGTCAGGGTTTCTTTCTCGGAAGGACGGCCTTCACGCTTGAAGAAACCGCCAGGGATCTTGCCAGCGGCGTAGGTCTTTTCCTGATAGTGCACGGACAGCGGGAAGAAGCCCTTGCCTGGATCGGCTTGCTTGGCACCGACCACGGTCACCAGCACGGTGACATCGTTGTCGACGGTGACCAGCACGGCGCCGGTGGCCTGACGGGCAATGCGGCCCGTTTCGAGAGTGACGGTCGATTGACCGAACTGGAACGTCTTGATTACCGGGTTCACGGTTTCCTACCTTTTCAGTGGCTCTTGGGGGAACTGGGAAAACTGGGATCTTGCGAATTCTTGGGCGGAAGGGAGTGTCGACTCCGTTGACCGTCCAGATACAACACGAGGCTGGGAGCCTGGGCGTCTTGCGAAAAATTCGCTCGACGGCATCAGGCTGCCAACCTCGGAGATACGCGTGGCGTGTCCAAGGGTAGCGCTGACAAGCAGCGCTCCCCAAGCATGCGACACGCCATGCACACCACTGGCCAGTCCGCTATTAGCGACGCAGGCCCAGGCGACCGATCAGGGCGCTGTAACGAGTGGTGTCTTTGCCCTTCAGGTAATCCAGCAGCTTACGACGCTGGTTGACCATACGGATCAGACCACGACGGGAGTGGTGGTCTTTTTCGTTGGCCTTGAAGTGGCCTTGCAGCTTGTTGATGTTGGCGGTCAGCAGAGCAACCTGCACTTCCGGGCTACCGGTATCGCCGGCGGCTTGCTGGTAATCGGCAACGATCTGAGCTTTTTCTTCGACGCTGAGGGCCATTTGGCTTCTCCTGATAAACGGATCCCGCAAGCGGGGTCCAATAGGCCAGGGACTTGAATCCCTGTATTAATAAAAAGAGGTATGACCGTGCCTACTGACAGCCATCCTCGGTTCCCCAGCGCACGACCGAAGCCCTGCCCTGTGGTTTCGGTCATTCCGACCGAATCAGTCGACGCGGCGCAATGCGCCCGTCTTCGCTCACTTCACCGATACCGATGAAGCGACCATTGTGATCCTGTACCCGGACCATGCCGAACTGCGGCGCGTCCGGTGCTCGCACTGACTGACCGTGCAGCCAGTAGAACGCGCTGTGCTCGGACAACAGCACCAGCGGCCAGTCCTGCAGCCCGCTGTCGGACGGCATGAGGAAGCGATCGAGTGCTTCGTTGCCGCCTTCGGCATGCGCCTGCTCGAGCTCCTCGAGCGTCACGGTCTGTGCCAGGGCGAAAGGCCCGGCCTGGGTGCGACGCAGTTCTGCGACATAGGCACCACAGCCCAGCACCTCACCGATATCCTCGACCAAGGTGCGGATATAGGTGCCTTTGCTGCAGCCGACCGAGAGGCGCGCACGGGTGCCTTCGCACTCGAGCAACTCCAAGCGGTTAATAGTAACAGAACGCGCCTCGCGCTCCACTACCTCTCCTGCACGCGCCAGCTTGTAAAGCGGCTGGCCGTCACGCTTGAGCGCCGAGTACATCGGCGGCACCTGGCGGATTTCACCTCGAAAACGCGGGATCGCGGCTTCGATATCGGCGCGACCAACGGTCACCTCGCGGGTCTGCAGCACCTCGCCTTCGGCGTCCGCGGTGCTGGTAGTCTGCCCCAGCTGCATGACGGTTTCGTAGCCCTTGTCGGAATCGAGCAGGTACTGCGAAAACTTGGTGGCCTCACCGAAGCACAGCGGCAAAACACCGGTGGCCAGTGGGTCGAGGCTGCCGGTATGGCCGGCCTTTTCTGCATTGAGCAGCCAGCGGACCTTCTGCAACGCTGCATTGGAGGTGAAACCCAAGGGCTTGTCGAGCAGGATGATACCGCTGACGTTACGACGGATACGTTTGACCTGGGCCACCGCTTACTCCTTGGTGTCCAGCTCGTCGGCATCCTTGTGCAGGCGATCTTCAGCCACCGCACGCTCGATCAGTGCCGAGAGGTGAACACCCCGGCTGACACTTTCATCGAAGTGGAAATGCAGTTGTGGAACGCTGCGCAGTTGCATCGCCCGCCCGAGGTGCAGACGCAGGAAACTGGCGGCACTGTTGAGCGCCTTGAGGGTCTGGGGTACGGCGTCGGCGTCATCCTGGCCCATCACGGTGATGAAAACCTTGGCGTGACCGAGATCACGACTGACGTCGACCGCGGTGATGGTCACCAGGCCCACACGTGGATCCTTGACTTCACGGCGGATCAACTCGGCCAGCTCGCGCTGCATCTGGTCGCCGATGCGTTGGGTACGGCTATATTCTTTTGCCATTTTTGCTACCTGTATCTTAAAGCGGCAAACGCCCGGTCAGGCGGGTGTGCCTGACCGGGCGTTACCTTCAGAGGCCCAGCCAGCCGCCTTGCGACGGGGCCTGGGCCGCGCCCATCCCTTACAGGGTACGGGCAACCTGGACTTTCTCGAAGACTTCGATCTTGTCGCCGACCTTGACGTCGTTGTAGCTCTTGACGCCGATACCGCACTCCATGCCGTTACGCACTTCGGCGGCGTCGTCCTTGAAGCGACGCAGCGATTCCAGCTCGCCTTCGAAGATCACAACGTCCTCGCGCAGTACGCGGATCGGACGGTTGCGGTACACGGTACCTTCGATGACCATACAGCCAGCGATGGCGCCGAACTTCGGAGAACGGAACACATCACGCACTTCGGCGACACCCAGGATGTTCTCGCGAACATCGCTGCCGAGCATGCCGGTCAGGGCTTTCTTGACGTCTTCGATGATGTCGTAGATCACGTTGTAGTAACGCATATCCAGACCTTCCTGCTCGACGATCTTGCGCGCGCCGGCATCGGCACGCACGTTGAAGCCGAACAGTACTGCATTCGAAGCCAGCGCCAGGTTGGCGTCGCTCTCGGTGATACCACCGACGCCGCCACCGATGACGCGCACCTGAACTTCGTCGTTGCCCAGGCTGCCGAGCGAGCCCTGGAGTGCTTCCAGAGAGCCGCGCACGTCGGTCTTGAGGACGATGTTGAGGGTCTTCTTCTCTTCCTGACCCATGGTCTCGAAGATGTTTTCCAGCTTGCCGGCGTGAGCACGGGCCAGCTTGACCTCACGGTACTTGCCTTGACGGAACAGGGCGACTTCACGTGCCTTCTTCTCGTCAGCGACCACGGACAGCTCGTCACCGGCTTCCGGGGTGCCATCCAGGCCGAGGATCTCGACCGGGATCGACGGGCCGGCTTCCTTCACAGGCTTGCCGTTCTCGTCGAGCATGGCACGTACGCGGCCATAGTTGGAGCCAACCAGAACCATGTCGCCCTGACGCAGCGTACCGTCCTGAACCAGGATGGTGGCGACCGGACCGCGGCCCTTGTCCAGACGCGACTCGACGACAACGCCACGACCAGGTGCGGTCGGGGTGGCGGTCAGCTCGAGAATCTCTGCTTGCAGCAGGACGGCTTCGAGCAGTTCGTCGACACCGGTACCCATCTTCGCCGAAACCTTGACGAACGGAGTGTCACCACCCCAGTCCTCGGAGGTCACGCCTTCGACGGCCAGTTCGTTGCGGATGCGATCGAGGTCGGCACCCGGCTTGTCGATCTTGTTCACCGCGACCACCAGCGGAACACCAGCAGCTTTCGCATGCTGAACGGCCTCACGGGTCTGTGGCATCACGCCGTCGTCCGCCGCCACCACCAGGATGACGATGTCGGTCGCCTTGGCACCGCGGGCACGCATTTGGGTAAACGCAGCGTGGCCCGGAGTATCGAGGAAGGTGACCATGCCGCGGTCGGTTTCCACGTGGTAGGCACCGATGTGCTGGGTGATACCACCGGCTTCGCCAGCGGCGACCTTGGCACGACGGATGTAGTCGAGCAGCGAGGTCTTGCCGTGGTCGACGTGGCCCATGACGGTCACGACCGGCGCGCGGGACTCGACTTCACCTTCGAACTTCAGCGATTCGGCCAGGGAGTCTTCCAGGGCGGTATCGCTGACCAGGGTGACCTTGTGGCCCAGCTCTTCGGCGACCAACTGAGCGGTCTCCTGGTCAAGCACCTG
Source organism: Pseudomonas putida (assembly GCF_001636055.1). Taxonomy (NCBI): domain Bacteria; kingdom Pseudomonadati; phylum Pseudomonadota; class Gammaproteobacteria; order Pseudomonadales; family Pseudomonadaceae; genus Pseudomonas; species Pseudomonas putida. The sequence continues at coordinate 1,297,669 of NZ_CP011789.1, read as the reverse complement.
GTTGATGGTGACCGGAGTACCCAGCTTGAACATGAACTTGACGACTTCGGCAGCCTTGACCGACATCTGCTGAGCCAGCTCGGAGACGGTGATGGTCTCGCCGATGCTGACATCACGGATGACCGGACCAGTCGGGCTCTGGAAGCCGTGCTGGTTGCGCTTCTTCAGCTTGCTCTTGCCGCCACGGCCACGACGCGCGCCATCGCTCTCTTCGTCAGTGGTGCGCGGTGCAGCGCGCGGAGTCGGAGCTTTTTCCTTCTCCTTGACCTTGACCTTGATCGACACGCGAGGGGCTTCGCCACGACGCTCACCACCGGCGCCACGACGGTCGTCGTCACGGGTGCGGTTTTCGTTGCGACGGTTCTCGTCCTTCTTGCGCTCGGCGGCACGTGCCGCGGCGTCATCGGACACCGGGGCATCGGCCACTACAGGCTCGGCAGCAGCCGGAGCCGATTCGGCACGTGGCGCAGGCGCCGCAACCGGAGCTTCGGCGGCCTGACGGCGAGCCTGCTCTTCGTTACGCTGGCGAGTCTCGGCCTCGACCTTCTCACGCGCAGCATTCTCAGCGGCACGGCGCTCTTCAGCCTCACGCTTCTGCTCGGCCTGGATCTCTTCCGGGCTGCGCTGCACGAATACTTTCTTCTTGCGTACTTCTACGCTGATGCTCTTGCTACCGGCGACACGCAGGGTGCTGGTGGTCTTGCGCTGCAAGGTAATCTTGCGTGGCTCTTCCGCCTTGCTCTTGTGGCTGCTCTTCAGATGAGTCAGCAGAACCTGCTTCTCATTGTCGGTCACTACCTGACCGGCGTCGGTGTGCGGCAGACCTGCCTCACGCATCTGCTGCAGCAGGCGCTCTACCGGTGCCTCGACCTCTTGGGCCAGTTCTTTCACCGTGACTTGCGTCATGCACTTCTCTCCTCAGGCCGCGCCTAATTACTCGAACCAGTGGGCTCGGGCGGCCATGATCAACTTGCCGGCACGCTCTTCGTCGATGCCGTCGATGTCGAGCAGGTCGTCGATCGACTGCTCGGCCAGGTCTTCGCGGTTAACCACGCCGCGCACCGCCAGTTCCGCCGCCAGGTCCTTGTCCATGCCCTCGAGGGAGAGCAGGTCTTCGGCCGGATGGGCGTCTGCCAGTTTTTCTTCGGTAGCGATGGCTTTGGTCAACAAACGGTCCTTGGCACGAGCACGCAGCTCGTTGACGATTTCCTCGTCGAAGCCATCGATGTTGAGCATTTCTTCCAACGGTACGTAAGCAATTTCTTCGAGGCTGGTGAAGCCTTCGTCGACCAGCACCTGTGCCAGCTCTTCGTCGACTTCCAGTTCCTCGATGAAGTTACGCAGGATGTCACCTGTTTCAGCTTGCTGCTTGGCCTGGATATCCTTCTCGGTCATCACGTTCAGGGTCCAGCCAGTCAGCTGACTGGCCAGGCGAACGTTCTGACCGCCGCGGCCGATAGCCTGCGCCAGGTTGTCCTCGGCAACGGCGATGTCCATTGCGTGGGCATCCTCGTCAACGATGATCGCCGCGACTTCGGCCGGCGACATGGCGTTGATGACGAACTGTGCCGGGTTCTCGTCCCACAGGACGATATCCACACGCTCACCACCCAACTCACCGGAGACTGCCTGGACGCGCGAACCCCGCATGCCGATGCAGGCGCCTTGAGGATCGATACGCTTGTCCTTGGAGCGCACGGCGATCTTGGCGCGCGAACCCGGATCACGGGACGCTGCCATCACCTCGATCAGGCCCTCGGCGATTTCCGGCACTTCGATGCGGAACAGCTCGATCAGCATCTGCGGTGCGGTACGCGACAGGATCAACTGCGGGCCACGGTTCTCGGTGCGGATTTCCTTGAGCAGTGCACGCAGGCGCACACCGACGCGGAAAGTCTCACGCGGGATGATGTCTTCGCGAGCCAGCAGCGCCTCGGCATTGTTGCCCAGGTCGACGATGACGTTGTCGCGGGTGACCTTCTTGACGGTGCCGGAGATGATCTCGCCGACACGCTCGCGGTAGGCGTCGACCACCTGGGCGCGCTCGGCCTCACGGACCTTCTGCACGATGACCTGCTTCGCGGTCTGGGCGGCGATACGACCGAACTCGATGGACTCGATCTTCTCCTCGATCACGTCGCCAATCTTGGCGTCCGGATGAGAGTCCTTGATCTTGTCCAGCCAGGTTTCAATCGCCGGATCGTCCAGGTCGTTTTCGTCGACCACGGTCCAGCGACGGAAGGTCTCGTAGCTACCGGTGTGGCGGTTGATTTCCACACGCAGATCGACTTCGTCTTCAAAACGTTTTTTGGTTGCGGTAGCCAGGGCCACTTCCAGCGCTTCGAAAATGACGCCGGGTGGTACACCCTTTTCGTTGGATACCGATTCAACAACCAGCAGTACTTCTTTGCTCATCGTACGCCTCGCCTTGCGCAAGCCATTAGGCCCGGAATGTCCGCCGGGCCCGGCACGTCTCAGTCAAAACTGGGAATAATATTGGCCTTGTCGATCGAGTCGATCGGCAGCAGGAATTCGTTGGTATCCACCTGGATCACCACGTCCTGATCCTCCACACCGCGGAGAAGGCCCTGGAAGTTACGACGACCCTCGAAGGGCGTACGCAGCTTGATCTTCACTTGCTCGCCCGCATGCGAAGCAAACTGTTCCAGTGTGAACAGCGGGCGATCCATGCCTGGAGAGGACACCTCAAGGGTGTATTCACTGCTGATCGGATCTTCCACATCAAGAATGGCGCTGGCCTGACGGCTGACCGCTTCGCAGTCGTCCACCAGGATGCCGTCTTCCTTGTCGATATAGATGCGTAGTACCGAATGCTTACCCTGGGAAACGTATTCGATCCCCCAGCACTGATAGCCCAGACCCTCGACAACCGGGGCCAACAAGGCCTGCAACTGTTCTAGCTTGCTCGACACCTGAACCCCCTCGTGCATGCTGTGCAAATAAAAAATGGGCGAAGCGCCCATCCCTGAAAGCGCCGTTGAACAACGACGCGAAGAACTGTTCAGCTAGCAAAAAGCCCCTGAAAAGGGGCTCCGCTGAAGCTGGTTGCGGGGGCTGGATTTGAACCAACGACCTTCGGGTTATGAGCCCGACGAGCTACCAAGCTGCTCCACCCCGCGACAAAGCTGGGGCGAAAGTATAAGACCGAACCCTGTGCAGGGTCAATCCGACCTCCACCTGCAAGAAAGCCCGCTAAAGCGGGCTCTCATGCTTCAATTGGTACCGAGAAGGGGACTCGAACCCCTACACCCTATGGGCACAACCACCTCAAGGTTGCGTGTCTACCAATTCCACCACCTCGGCAATATTACATCTTGAAACCCGTTACTTCTGCTCTTCGGTAGGAGGAGGGACGTCACCTTTTGGGGCGGCTTCACTCTTCTGTTCCTGGAGCACCGGTACATCATCATTTACTGCCGGCTTTTGCTCTTTAACTTCCAGCACTGCTGGATCTGGCAAACCGGCTTGAGTCAGCTGGTGTGCCTGCTGCTTGGCGAAGTATCCTAACCCAAGTGCAGTCAAAAAGAAAGTGGCAGCAAGTATAGCAGTAAATTTACTCAGGAAGGTAGCAGAACCTTGGCTTCCGAACACAGTATTTGAAGCACCTGCGCCGAAAGATGCACCTGCTTCCGCACCTTTACCCTGTTGCATCAGAACCAGCGCTACCAGCGCCAGTGCAGCCAACAGATGAAAAACAACTACGACTGTTTCCAGCATATGTTCAGTTTCCTGCGGCGCGACAAATTGCACCGAATTCGTCTGCGTTCAGGGATGCTCCACCAATGAGCCCCCCATCAATATCCGGCATGCCGAACAGTTCGGCCGCATTGGCCGCCTTCACGCTACCGCCGTAGAGAAGTTGCGCATTCGCTGCAACTTCGGCGTCCAGCGCCTTCAGCTGCGCACGGATGGCAGCATGCACATCCTGGGCTTGCTGAGGCGAGGCCGTCAAACCAGTGCCAATGGCCCATACAGGCTCATAGGCAATTACTGCATTGGCAAAAGCCTTGATACCGAATGCATCGATAACACTGCTTAGTTGACGCCCGACAACTTCGAGCGTCCTGCCAGCCTCGCGCTCCTCGAGAGTTTCCCCTACGCAGAGCACCGGCTTCAAACCACTTGCCTGTGCGGCTGCAAACTTGCGATTCAGCACTTCGTCCGTTTCACCAATAATCTGGCGACGCTCCGAATGGCCAATCAACACCAACTTGCAACCGACTTCAGCCAACTGACTAGGTGCAACTTCACCTGTCAGCGCACCCTGTTCGGGCTGTACTGCAGAATTCTGTGCTCCAACGATGATCCCCTTGCCGCTCAACTCATCAATGACTTGATTGATGAACAACGACGGCGGAAACACCGCAACTTCGACACCACTCGGAAGAGCCAGATTACTCAGGCTCAGGCTCAGCTCAGCGACGCTGGCGCGGGTACCGTGCATCTTCCAGTTACCAGCTACCATGGGGCGACGCATGCTCTACCTCGTCGGTCAAAGTGGGCGCAGATCTTACCCAACCAGAATCGCGCTGGCAAGCGTCTTTCAGGCACAAACTTCTGCAACGACCTTGGCCAAGGCTTCGGCATGGCTGCGCACCTGACTTTCGTCGTCGCCCTCGACCATCACTCGCAGCAGCGGCTCGGTCCCGGACTTGCGCAGCAGCACACGGCCACGGCCAGCCATCGCCTCGGTGACCTTGGCACTGGCTTCCTGCACGGCAGGATTTTCCAGCGGATCGGCACTACCGGCGGCATAACGGACATTGATCAGTACCTGCGGGCATTTGCGAATCGCCTGACGGGCCTGGGCAAGGTTTTCACCACGACGCTTGAGCGCCATCAACACCTGCAGTGCCGCAATGATCGCGTCGCCTGTGGTGGTGTGGTTGCAGCACACCACATGGCCGGAATTCTCACCACCGAGCAGCCATTCGCGTTCAAGCAGCTCGGCCATGACATAGCGGTCACCGACCTTGGCGCGTGCGAATGGAATGTCGAGGTCCTTGAGCGCCAGCTCCAGGCCCAGGTTACTCATGAGCGTGCCAACTACCCCACCCTGCAGCTTGCCTCGTTCCTGCAGGTCGCGGGCAATGATGAACAGCAGCTCGTCACCGTCGACGATCGCTCCCGTATGGTCGACCATCAGTACACGGTCGCCATCGCCATCGAAGGCAATACCCAGATCGGCATGCCCCACCAGCACGGCCGCCTGCAACGACTCGATATGCGTGGAGCCACAGCCCTCGTTGATGTTCAAACCATCAGGCTGGGCATGCAGCACAGTGACATCGGCACCCAGCTCGCGGAACACGCTGGGAGCGACCTTGTAGGTGGCACCATGGGCGCAATCGACGACCAACTTGAGGCCGGCGAAATCAGTGCTGCTAGGCACGCTGCTCTTGCAGAACTCGATGTAGCGACCGGCAGCGTCGTTGATGCGAGAAACCTTGCCCAGTTTGCTCGACTCGACCACATTCATCGGCTGATCGAGCAACTCCTCGATCATCAGCTCGACCTCGTCTGGCAGCTTGGTACCGTTGCCCGAGAAGAACTTGATGCCGTTGTCATCATGCGGATTGTGCGAAGCACTGATGACGATACCCGCTTCAGCATGGAAGGTACGGGTCAGGTAGGCGATGGCCGGGGTCGGCATCGGCCCGAGGAGCATCACGTCAGCGCCGGCAGCCGAGAGGCCGGCCTCCAGAGCCGACTCGAACATGTAGCCGGAGATACGGGTATCCTTGCCCACCAGAACGCGGCAGTTGCCCTGCTTGCGGAAGGCCATGCCCGCCGCCCAGCCGAGCTTCAGCATGAAGTCGGGAGTGATCGGATATTCGCCAACGCGGCCACGGATACCATCGGTACCAAAGTATTTTCTGCTCATAGGAACTCCAAACGTTCTTATTCGGCGCTCTGTACCGCAGCGATCATGCGCACCACATCGACAGTCTCGGCCACATCATGCACGCGCAGGATGCTCGTCCCCATGGTCATGGCCAATGCCGCCAGTGCGAGGCTGCCGTACAGCCGCTCGCCGACCGGACGATCCAGCGCCTGGCCGATCATGCTCTTGCGCGAGACGCCCACCAGCAGCGGCCGTCCCAAGCGATAGAGTGCTTCCATATGCTTGAACAGGCTCAGGTTGTGCGCCAGGTTCTTGGCGAACCCGAAGCCCGGATCAAGAATGATTCGTTCCGCACCGATGCCGACTGCCGCGCAGGCAGCCATACGCCGCTCCAGATAGCTAGCCACCTCTTGGGTGACGTCGTCATACCGCGGATTGTCCTGCATGTTACCCGGCTCACCGCGCATGTGCATCAGGCATACCGGCAGGCCGGTGTCGGCCGCAGCATCCAGCGCACCATCGCGCTCCAGGGCACGCACATCGTTGATCAGCCCGGCGCCAAGCCGAGCCGTCTCGCGCATTACCGCGGGCGTAGAGGTATCGACGGAGATGATGACATCAAGGCGACTGCTGATCGCCTCGACGATCGGAGCGACCCGCTCCAGCTCCTCGACGGGCGACACTGCGCGAGCGCCGGGACGAGTAGACTCGCCACCTACATCGATAAGCGTGGCACCCGCCGCGACCATGGCCTCGGCATGGCGCAAGGCCTCGTCACGGCGGCTGAAGCGACCGCCGTCGGAAAATGAATCAGGGGTGACGTTGAGGATACCCATGACATGGGTACGGGACAAATCAAGAACCCGGTTGCCGCAAGGCAACCGGGTCGGGTACTGCTGAGAGGTCATATGAACCCTTAGTGTTGAGCCGCCGGACCACCGATCGGCGACTCTGGACGATCACCCTGCGACGCCTGGTTGCCGGAGGTACCGGCATCGTTGTCCCAGTCGCGCGGCTCGCGCGGCGTACGACCTGCCATGATGTCGTCTATCTGGTCGGCATCGATGGTTTCGTACTTCATCAGGGCCTCGGCCATCGCGTCAAGCTTGTCGCGGTTGTCGGTGAGGATCTGCTTGGCGGTGGCATAGCACTGATCGATGATGCTGCGCACTTCGGAATCGATCAACTTGGCGGTCTCGCCGGAGACGCTGGCGTGCTGGCTGCCAGCACTGCGGCCAAGGAACACCTCGCCCTCTTCTTCGGCGTACATCAACGGACCGAGCTTCTCGGACAGGCCCCACTTGGTGACCATGTTCCGGGCGATCTGGCTGGCACGCATGATGTCGTTGGACGCACCCGTGGTGACGCCATCGAAGCCCAGGGTCATCTCCTCGGCGATACGGCCGCCGTACAGCGAACAGATCTGGCTGATCAACGCACGCTTGGAGAGGCTGTACCGGTCTTCCTCGGGCAGGAACATGGTCACACCGAGCGCACGACCGCGCGGAATGATCGAGACCTTGTACACCGGGTCATGCTCAGGCACGACACGACCAACGATGGCGTGACCGGCCTCGTGATAAGCCGTGTTCTGCTTCTCTTTCTCGGACATGACCATGGTCTTGCGCTCGGCGCCCATCATGATCTTGTCCTTGGCCAGCTCGAACTCCTTCATCTCGACCAGGCGCTTGCTGGAGCGAGCGGCGAACAGCGACGCCTCGTTGACCAGGTTGGCAAGATCGGCACCGGAGAAGCCGGGGGTACCACGGGCAATGACGGCGGCGTTGACGTTCTCGCCGACCGGCACCTTGCGCATGTGCACCTTGAGAATCTGCTCGCGACCACGGATATCCGGCAGGCCCACCACCACCTGGCGGTCGAAGCGACCAGGACGCAGCAGCGCCGGGTCGAGCACATCAGGTCGGTTGGTCGCAGCGATGACGATGATGCCATCGTTCATCTCGAAGCCATCCATCTCGACCAGCAACTGGTTCAGTGTCTGCTCGCGCTCGTCGTGACCGCCACCCATGCCGGCGCCACGGTGGCGACCGACAGCGTCGATCTCGTCGATGAAGATGATGCACGGCGCGTGTTTCTTCGCCTGCTCGAACATGTCACGAACACGGCTGGCACCGACACCGACGAACATTTCGACGAAATCGGAACCGGAAATGGTGAAGAACGGCACTTTCGCCTCACCGGCGATGGCCTTGGCCAGCAAGGTCTTACCGGTACCGGGCGGGCCGACCATCAGCACGCCACGTGGGATACGACCGCCCAGGCGCTGGAATTTGCCTGGATCACGCAGAAACTCGACCAGTTCGCCGACTTCTTCCTTGGCTTCGTCGCAACCCGCGACATCGGCCAGGGTGGTTTTCACCTGGTCTTCGGAGAGCAGGCGCGCCTTGCTCTTGCCGAAGCTCATCGGCCCGCCCTTGCCGCCCGCACCGCCTTGCATCTGGCGCATGAAGAACATGAACACGGCGATGATCACGAGGATCGGGAAGCTGGCGACCAGCAGCTGGGTCCAGATGCTCTGCTGTTCGGGTTGCTTGCCTTCGATCACGACATGATTGTCGACCAGGTCGCCGATCAGGCCGTTGTCGGCGATGGCCGGACGAACGGTCTTGAAGTTGTCGCCATCGGTACGCTTGCCGGTGATGACGGCGCCGTCGACGGTCACACGCTCGACCTTACCGTCCTTGACCTGCTGGATGAAGTCGGAATAGTTGAGGGTCTGCGGCTCGTTAGGGCTGGAGAAGTTGTTCATCACCGTCACGAGGACAGCCGCGATGATCAACCACAGGATCAGATTCTTTGCCATGTCGTTCAATTAGCTACCCTCTGAGGTCGGCGCACGACGCAGCCGTGCCTCGCATGATATTCACCGCCCTAACTTACTACATTACCTGCGCATCCGCAGGCACCGTCTGTAACCCTTTGTGAAACCTAGACTACACGAAGTTCGGACGATCCTGAGGCCGCGGCCGATTGGAAATAACTATCGGCCAGCCCGCAAGCGCCCGCTCACTCGCCCTTGTACCCCCTGGCCAGCAAGTACTGTTCACGGGACCGATCCCGAGAGGACGACGGCTTGCGCATCTGCACCTTGTCGAACTTGCTGCGCACGTCCTTGAGGTACACATCGAAGCCTTCTCCCTGGAAAATCTTGATCAGGAAGTCACCACCGGGCTTGAGCACACGGGTTGCCAGATCCAGGGCGAGTTCGCAAAGGAACATGGCTCGCGGCATGTCCACAGCGGGCGTACCACTCATATTGGGGGCCATATCGGAAATCACAAGGTCCACATGCGAATCGCCGACCGCCTGGAGAATCTGCTCGAGTACCGAATCCTGGGTGAAATCGCCTTGGATGAAGGTCACGTCAGGGATCGAGTCCATTTCCAGGATGTCGGAGGCAATCAGACGTCCTTGACCACCAATCAGACGACTGGTCACCTGCGACCAGCCGCCCGGCGCAGCACCAAGGTCGATAACGCTCATGCCGGGGCGGATGAGGCGGTCCTTTTCCTGGATCTCCAGCAGTTTGTAGCTCGCACGCGAGCGGTAGCCGTCCTTCTGCGCCTGCTTGACGAAAGGATCGTTGAAATGCTCTCTCAGCCAGTTATGGCTGCTTTTGGAACGCTGCGCCACGGGGCACCTCGATGATTAGCGTCGTGATTGACTGGGCGGAGCCAGTGGCCCTCGGGTAAAATGGCCACCAATTTTACAGAATCAGACGAAAAGGGTCAGATTATGCCGCTCAATAACGAGCAGAAGAAACAGTACAAGTCTATTGGTCACGACCTGAAACCGGTCCTGATCGTTGCCGGTAACGGCTTGAATGAAGGCGTGATCGCCGAACTGGAGCGTGCGCTGGCCGATCACGAACTGATCAAGGTCGAAATTCGCTCGGAAGATCGCGAAGAGCGCGCCGCCGCTATTGCAGCACTGTGCAAGGCAGGCCGTGCCGAGCTGGTACAGACCATTGGCAAGAAGGCACTGATCTATCGCAAGAACCCACAGCCGAACAAGCAGCTGTCCAACATCCACCGCTACAAGTAAGGGTGGCGCCGGTCAGTGGCGCGCCTTGCGCACCCTGACCGGGACCGGCTGGGCCACCAGCACGATGCCAGAAAAGCCCAGCACCAGGAAACAGAACATCTGCCAGCGCTCCCCTACGGAAATCCCGTAGCGCAGCGTGTAGTAGCCGACACAGGCACCAAAGCCGAGCAACAGCATCTGGCCGCGGAACTGCCGCCACCAAGCCGCCAGGCCATCCACCCTCGCCAGCACTGCCAACTGGGTCAACAGCCCGAGCAGCGCCACGCCGATCAACCAGCGATCGATCTGCCCGGCGATGTCCTGCACCAATAATGGCGCAAGGCCGCTGACCTTCAGCGCCGGCACCAGCCCCACATGAAACACCCACAGACCACCGACCCAGAATACCTGGGCCAGTTGCCAGAGGATGCCCTCGAGGGACGGCGCGCGCTGGCGCCGATCAGATGTGCTTGACTTCGACAATCTCGTACTCGACGGTGCCGCTCGGCGTCTTGACCACGACCGTATCACCCTCTTCCTTGCCAATGATGGCACGGGCGATAGGCGCGCTCGCCGAGAGCTTGCCTTTCTTGATGTCCGCTTCATCCTCGCCAACGATCTGGTAGGTCACCTGATCGCCGGTCTCGGTATTCTCCAGATCCACGGTGGTCCCGAAAATCACCTTGCCGGTATGGGCGATGGTGGTGACATCGATCACCACCGAGTTCTGCAGACGCCCTTCGATGTCGCGGATACGCGCCTCGACCATGCCCTGCTCCTCACGGGCGGCGTGGTACTCGGCATTTTCCTTGAGATCGCCGAGCTCACGAGCCTCGCCGATCGCCTGGCTCAGACGTGGACGCTCGGTCTTGCTCAGGAACAAATGCTCTTCTTCCAGGGCGCGAGCGCCCTGGACGGTCATCGGGTACTTGGTAATGCTCATGCTTTGAGTCCTGCATGCAGATCCTGCAGGCGACGAACGGTCTTCTCGGGACCGAATTTCAGCGCCTCGCAGATGGCTTCACCTGCCGCAATGGTGGTCGTGCAGTAGATCTTGTGCTGCAGCGCATTGCGACGAATCGAGTAGGAATCGGCGATCGACTGGCGGCCTTCGGTGGTGTTGATGATCAGCGACACTTCGTCGTTCTTGATCATGTCGACCACGTGCGGACGACCTTCGGTCACCTTGTTCACACGGCGCACTTTCAGGCCAGCCGCTTCGATAACCTTGGCGGTGCCGGCAGTAGCAACCACTTCGAAGCCCAGGGCGATCAGGTCGCGGGCAACGCCAGCCACTTGTGGCTTGTCGTCGTCACGCACGCTGATGAACGCGGTACCGCCGGTCGGCAGCACTTCGCTGGCCCCCATCTGGGCCTTGGCGAAGGCTTCACCGAAGCTGTCACCGACACCCATGACTTCACCGGTTGATTTCATCTCAGGGCCGAGGATCGGGTCAACCCCTGGGAACTTGGCGAACGGGAAGACAGCTTCCTTGACGCTGTAGAAGTTCGGGATGATTTCCTGGGTGAAGCCCAGCTCCTTGAGGGTTTTACCAGCCATGACGCGGGCCGCGATCATCGCCAGCGAGGTGCCGATGCACTTGGACACGAACGGTACGGTACGCGAAGCGCGCGGGTTGACTTCGATCACGTAGATCTTGTCGCCCTGCAGGGCCAGCTGCACGTTCATCAGGCCGACAACGCCGAGTTCCAGGGCCATTTTCTTGACCTGAACGCGGACTTCGTCCTGCACTTGCTGGCTCAGCGAGTAAGGTGGCAGCGAGCACGCCGAGTCACCGGAGTGAACGCCAGCCTGTTCGATGTGCTGCATGATCGCGCCGATCACCACGTCGGTGCCGTCGCAGACAGCGTCCACGTCCATCTCGATGGCGCAGTTAAGGAAGTGGTCGAGCAGGACCGGGCTGTCGTTGGACACCTGGACCGCTTCGCGCAGGTAGCGCTTGAGCTCGTCCAGCTCGTAGACGATCTCCATGGCGCGACCGCCCAGGACATACGACGGACGCACGACCAGCGGGTAGCCGATGCCACCAGCAGCGTTGATGGCTTCTTCTTCGCTGCGCACGGTGGCGTTTGGCGGCTGCAGCAGGTTCAGGCGCTGCACCATCTGCTGGAAGCGCTCGCGGTCTTCGGCGCGGTCGATGGCGTCCGGGCTGGTACCGATGATCGGCACACCGGCTTCTTCCAGGGCACGGGCCAGTTTCAGCGGGGTCTGGCCGCCGTAATGGACGATCACGCCCTTCGGCTTCTCGACGCGGCAGACTTCCAGCACGTCTTCCAGGGTCAGCGGCTCGAAGTACAGGCGATCGGAGGTGTCGTAGTCGGTGGAGACGGTTTCCGGGTTGCAGTTGACCATGATGGTCTCGTAACCGTCTTCACGCAGGGCAAGGGCTGCGTGTACGCAGCAGTAGTCGAACTCGATACCTTGGCCGATACGGTTCGGGCCACCACCCAGGATCATGATCTTGTCGCGGGTCGACGGGTTGGCCTCGCACTCTTCCTCGTAGGTGGAGTACAGGTAGGCGGTGTCGGTGGCGAACTCGGCCGCGCAGGTGTCGACGCGCTTGTAGACCGGGAACACTTCCAGCTTGTGGCGGTGACGACGCAGGTTCTTGTCAGTGATGCCGAGCAGCTTGGCCAGGCGCTGATCCGAGAAGCCCTTGCGCTTGAGGCGCAGCATGTAGTCCTTGTCGATGGCCGACAGGGCCAGGGTCTTGACCTTCTCTTCTTCCTTGATCAGATCTTCCATCTGCACCAGGAACCACAGGTCGATACCGGTCAGCTCGAAGATTGCTTCGATCGTCATGCCCGAGCGGATGGCGTCAGCCACGTACCAGATACGCTCGGCGCCCGGCACGGTCAGCTCGCGCTTGAGGATGCTGGAGGCATCGGCGCTGGCCAGGTCGACTTTCGGGTCCAGGCCGCAGGCGCCAACTTCCAGGCCGCGCAGGGCTTTCTGCAGGGACTCCTGGAAGGTACGGCCAATGGCCATGACTTCACCGACCGACTTCATCTGGGTGGTCAGGCGGGCGTCGGCTTTCGGGAATTTCTCGAAGGCGAAGCGTGGCAGTTTGGTTACGACGTAGTCGATGGACGGCTCGAAGGACGCCGGGGTACGACCACCGGTGATGTCATTCTGCAGTTCGTCCAGGGTGTAGCCGATGGCCAGCTTGGCGGCGATCTTGGCGATCGGGAAGCCAGTCGCTTTCGAAGCCAGGGCGGACGAGCGCGAAACCCGCGGGTTCATCTCGATCACGACCATGCGACCGGTGTTCGGGCAGATACCGAACTGCACGTTGGAACCGCCGGTTTCGACACCGATCTCACGCAGCACCGCCAGCGAGGCGTTGCGCATGATCTGGTATTCCTTGTCGGTCAGGGTCTGTGCGGGAGCAACGGTGATGGAGTCACCGGTGTGCACGCCCATCGGGTCGAAGTTCTCGATGGAGCAGACGATGATGCAGTTGTCCTTCTTGTCGCGGACCACCTCCATCTCGTATTCCTTCCAGCCGATCAGCGACTCGTCGATCAGCAGTTCCTTGGTCGGCGACAGGTCCAGGCCACGGGTGCAGATTTCTTCGAATTCTTCACGGTTGTAGGCGATGCCGCCACCGGTGCCACCCATGGTGAACGAAGGACGGATGATGCACGGGAAGCCCAGTTTCTCGAGAACCGCGTAGGCCTCTTCCATGCTGTGGGCGATACCGGAGCGCGGGCACTCCAGGCCGATGTCCTTCATCGCCTTGTCGAAGCGCGAACGGTCTTCGGCCTTGTCGATGGTGTCGGCGTTGGCACCGATCATCTCTACACCGAACTTTTCCAGAACGCCGTGGCGCTCCAGGTCCAGGGCACAGTTCAGTGCCGTCTGGCCGCCCATGGTTGGCAGCACCGCGTCAGGGCGCTCCTTTTCGATGATCTTGGCCACCGATTGCCACTTGATCGGCTCGATGTAGGTGGCGTCGGCCATGGCCGGGTCGGTCATGATGGTGGCCGGGTTGGAGTTCACCAGGATGACGCGGAAACCTTCCTCGCGCAGGGCTTTACAGGCCTGGGCGCCGGAATAGTCGAATTCGCAGGCCTGGCCGATCACGATCGGGCCAGCGCCGAGAATCAGGATGCTTTTGATGTCTGTACGTTTTGGCATGGTTGTCACTCAAATCCGCGGGTCAGTCGGCAAGCCGTCTTGAACAATCTGGGTCAGGCGCTTCCGGACGCGGCGTGTGCCGGTCCGGGGCCTTGATGCAGGATGCTCAGCGGCGCTTGGCCATGGCATCGATGAAACGATCGAACAGTGGCGCGACATCGGTCGGGCCTGGGCTCGCTTCAGGGTGGCCCTGGAAGCTGAACGCGCTCTTGTCGGTACGCTCGATACCCTGCAGGGTGCCGTCGAACAGCGACTTGTGGATGGCGCGCACATTGCCCGGCAGGGTGGCTTCGTCGACGGCGAAACCGTGGTTCTGGCTGGTGATCATGACCACACCGGTATCCAGGTCCTGGACCGGGTGGTTGGCACCGTGATGGCCGTGCCCCATCTTGACGGTCTTGGCACCGGAGGCCAGGGCCAGCAACTGGTGGCCGAGGCAGATGCCGAACACCGGAGTCTCGGTCTCGAGAATCTCTTTGATCGCCTGGATCGCGTAGTCGCACGGCTCGGGATCGCCAGGGCCGTTGGACAGGAACACGCCGTCAGGGTTGAGGGCCAGCACTTCGCTTGCCGGCGTCTGGGCAGGTACCACGGTCACGCGGCAGCCGCGAGCAACCAGCATGCGCAGGATGTTCAGCTTGACGCCGTAGTCGTAAGCGACGACATGATACGGCAGCTCGGACGCTTCGAGGGTCGGGTGGCTGTCGGTCTTCAGCTCCCACACGCTGGAACGCCACTCGTAGCGCTCCTTGGTGCTGACCACTTTGGCCAAATCCATGCCCTTGAGGCCCGGGAAGGCACGTGCAGCCGCGATGGCGGCCTCTTCGCTGATATCGTCACCGGCCAGGATGCAGCCGTTCTGTGCGCCTTTCTCACGCAGGATGCGGGTCAGGCGACGGGTATCGATACCGGCGATGGCCACGACATTGTTGGCCTTGAGGTAGTCCGGCAGGGACTGAGTGTTACGCCAGTTGCTGGCCAGCAGCGGCAGGTCGCGAATCACCAGGCCCGCGGACCAGACGCGATCGGACTCGGCGTCTTCGGCGGTGGTGCCGGTATTGCCGATGTGCGGGTAAGTCAGGGTAACGATTTGCTGGGCGTAGGAAGGGTCTGTAAGGATTTCCTGGTAGCCGGTCATAGCGGTGTTGAACACCACCTCACCAACGGTTTGCCCGTCGGCCCCAATGGCCTCACCGCGAAAAATGCTGCCATCAGCAAGGGCGAGTATGGCTGGCTTTGTCAAGAAGACCTCCCGTAAATGACGCATGAAGGGGCGATCGCAGGTTGCAAAAAAGCGGAGTGCCGTATGGATACGTCACCCCGCTTTTATGTGCTGAATTCAATTCTCTGCGCGCTTTTAGTGGATACACTAAAGCTGTAGTTTACAGAAAAGTGAGGTTTCGGTCTACCGCATATGTGCCTCTAAAACACATGATTGCGACAGAACGACGTCGGCAGTGACGGCTCAATGCAGCTCGAGCACATCCTGCATGTCGTACAGCCCAGGCTCGCGCCCATCGAGCCACAGCGACGCGCGCACGGCCCCCTTGGCAAAGGTCATGCGGCTCGAGGCCTTGTGGGTTATCTCGACACGCTCACCCTCTGCCGCGAACAGCACGGTGTGATCGCCGACAACATCCCCGGCACGCACGGTGGCAAAACCGATGGTCTCGCGCTTGCGCGCACCGGTCTGGCCTTCACGACCATATACAGCCACTTCCTGCAGATCGCGCCCCAACGCCTGGGCAACCACCTCTCCCATGCGCAGCGCAGTACCCGACGGCGCGTCGACCTTGTGCCGGTGGTGAGCCTCGATGATCTCGATGTCCACCTCGTCACCCAGCACCCGCGCAGCAGTATCGAGCAACTTCAGGCACAGATTGACGCCAATGCTGAAGTTGGCAGCGAAGACGATCGGAATCTCCTTGCCCGCCTCCGCCAGCAGGGCCTTTTCGTCCTGCGAAAAACCGGTGGTACCGATGACCATGGCCTTGCCTGCCTTGCGGCAGAACGCCAGGTTCTTCAGGGTCACCGAGGGGTGAGTGAAGTCGATGAGCACATCGAACTCGTCGGCGACCTTGGTCAGGTCATCGGAAATCGGTACGCCGATACGGCCCAACGCCGCGAGCTCGCCGGCGTCAGCCCCCACCAGGGTGCTGTCCGGGCGATCGATCGCTGCCGTCAGGCCCGCCTGGGGAGCCTGCTGCTGCACGGCTTCGATGAGGATCTTGCCCATCCGCCCTGCCGCACCCATCACTGCAATACGTCGCATAGCCTGTTCCTTGTCAGAGATCGCCGAAGAAGCGCTTCATACCCTCGAACCAACCACTGGCCTTGGGCGAATGGGAGCTGTCGCCATCGAGCGAATCACGCAGCTCTTCAAGCAGCTCGCGCTGGCGGCGACTCAGGTTGACCGGTGTCTCGACCGCGACGCGGCACAACAGGTCGCCCGCCGCACCACCACGCACCGGCGCCACGCCCTTGCCGCGCAGGCGGAACTGCTTGCCGGTCTGGGTGCCTTCCGGGATCTTCAGCTTGACCCGGCCGTCCAGTGTCGGCACTTCCAGCTCGCCACCGAGCGCCGCATCGGTGTAGCTGATCGGCACCTCGCAATACAGGTGCTTGCCATCGCGCTGGAAGATCGAGTGCTCACGGACACTGATGACCACATACAGGTCGCCGGTCGGGCCACCATGCGCCCCGGCCTCGCCCTCGCCAGACAGGCGGATGCGGTCACCCGTATCGACACCCGCCGGCACCTTGACCGACAGGGTCTTGTATTCCTCGACACGGCCTTCGCCGTGGCAGGAGTTGCACGGGTCGGTGATGATCTTGCCCGAGCCATGGCAACGCGGGCAGGTCTGCTGCACCGAGAAGAAACCTTGCTGCATGCGTACCTGACCGATACCGCCGCAAGTCGGGCAGGTCGACGGCGTCGAGCCCTTCTTGGCGCCGGTACCATCGCACGGCGCGCAGTTGACCAGCGTCGGCACACGGATATTGACCGTGGTGCCACGCACCGCTTCTTCCAGGTTCAGCTCGAGGGTGTAGCGCAGGTCACTGCCGCGCTGGGCGCCGCCACGACCACCGCCCCGGCCACCGCCGAAGAAGTCGCTGAAGACGTCGCCGAAGATATCGGAGAAGTTGGCGCCGCCGAAGCCGGCACCGCCGCCACCCATGCTCGGGTCGACACCGGCATGGCCGTACTGATCGTAGGCGGCGCGCTTGCTGGCGTCGGAGAGCACTTCATAGGCCTCGTTGGCCTCCTTGAATTTCTCTTCCGACTCTTTGTCGCCCGGGTTGCGGTCTGGGTGAAACTTCATCGCCAGGCGGCGATAGGCCTTCTTGAGGTCACCTTCGCTGGCGCCGCGCTCGACACCCAGGACCTCATAAAAATCACGCTTTGCCATAGGTCATTTGCACTCTTGAGGGCTTTCGGCATCTGTGCACCGTGCCGTCAGCACCTGCCGCAACACGCCTGATGCGCCCTGACAGATGCTGGAAATATTTCCCGTGTTCCAGACACGCCAACGCGGGAGCAAGCCCCCGCGCGGCGACATCCTACCAGTTCACCGACCAATGGCGATGAACTGGCCGACAACATGCAGGCATTACTGCTTGTTGTTGTCTTTCACTTCCTCGAACTCGGCGTCAACCACGTCATCGTGCTTGGCTTCCGGCTCGGCCTGCTGGGCGCCGCCTTGAGGCTGCTGAGCCTGTTGCTCGGCATACATCTTCTGGGCAACTGGCGCGGAGACTTTGGACAGCTCCTCGACCTTGGCGTCGATGGCGGCCTTGTCGTCGCCCTTGACGGCGGCTTCCAGGGCAACCACGGCAGCTTCGATCGCAGCCTTTTCCTCGGCAGTAGCCTTGTCACCGGCATCGACGACCATCTTGCGGGTCGAGTGAACCAGCGCATCACCCTGGTTGCGGGCAGCGGCCAGCTCTTCGAACTTGCGGTCTTCCTCGGCGTTGGCCTCGGCGTCACGCACCATGCGCTCGATCTCTTCGTCCGACAGGCCGGAGTTGGCCTTGATCACGATCGACTGAGCCTTGCCGGTGGCCTTGTCTTTGGCGCCTACGTGCAGGATGCCGTTGGCGTCGATGTCGAAGGTCACTTCGATCTGTGGAACGCCACGCGGAGCTGGCGGGATGTCCGACAGGTCGAACTTGCCCAGCGACTTGTTCTGCGCGGCCTGCTTGCGCTCGCCCTGCAGGACGTGGATGGTCACTGCACCCTGGTTGTCGTCGGCAGTCGAGAACACCTGCGACTTCTTGGTCGGGATGGTGGTGTTCTTCTCGATCAGCGCGGTCATCACGCCACCCATGGTTTCGATACCCAGGGTCAGCGGGCTGACGTCGAGCAGCAGGACGTCCTTCACGTCACCGGCCAGTACGGCGCCCTGGATGGCTGCACCCATGGCAACGGCTTCGTCCGGGTTGACGTCCTTGCGCGCTTCCTTGCCGAAGAAATCGGCGACCGCTTTCTGTACCAGCGGCATACGGGTCTGGCCACCGACCAGGATCACGTCGTCGATCTTGCTCGCATCGATACCGGCATCTTTCAGGGCGATGCGGCAAGGCTCGATAGTACGGCTGACCAGGTCTTCGACCAGCGACTCCAGCTTGGCGCGGGAGATCTTCACGTTCAGGTGCTTCGGACCGGTTGCATCAGCAGTGATGTACGGCAGGTTGACGTCGGTCGACTGGGCGGAAGACAGCTCGATCTTGGCCTTTTCAGCGGCTTCTTTCAGACGCTGCAGTGCCAGCGGATCGTTCTTCAGGTCCATGCCGGACTCTTTCTTGAACTCGTCGACGAGGTAGTCGATCAGGCGCATGTCGAAGTCTTCACCACCCAGGAAGGTGTCACCGTTGGTGGCCAGTACTTCGAACTGATGCTCACCGTCGACTTCGGCGATTTCGATGACCGACACGTCGAAGGTACCACCACCCAGGTCATAGACGATGACGGTGTGGTCGCCCTTGGCCTTGTCCATGCCATAGGCCAGTGCAGCAGCGGTCGGTTCGTTGATGATGCGCTTGACGTCCAGACCGGCGATGCGACCGGCATCCTTGGTAGCCTGGCGCTGGCTGTCGTTGAAGTAGGCCGGAACGGTGATGACCGCTTCGGTGACAGGCTCGCCGAGGTAGTCTTCGGCGGTCTTCTTCATTTTCTTCAGGACTTCGGCGCTGATCTGCGGCGGAGCCATTTCCTTGCCAGCAGCCTCGACCCAGGCGTCACCGTTGCCGGCCTTGACGATCTTGTAAGGCACCAGCTTGATGTCTTTCTGCACGACGTCTTCTTCGAAGCGGCGGCCGATCAGGCGCTTCACTGCGAACAAGGTGTTGTGCGGGTTGGTGACGGCCTGGCGCTTGGCCGACTGGCCAACCAGGATTTCGCCGTCGTTGGCGTAGGCCACGATCGAAGGGGTGGTACGCGCACCTTCGGCGTTCTCGATGACCTTGACGTTACCGTTTTCCAGAATGGAGACGCACGAGTTGGTCGTCCCCAGGTCGATACCGATGATTTTGCCCATGTTAACTCTCCCGAAACTTGAATTTGGTAGCAGCGACTACTTTGGCCAACTGCGGTAATACTTGAAGGCTTGACACCTAGATGGGGATGCCCCGGTGGATTTCAAGCCTTTTCATCGATGGAAGGCTGGGGCGCTGCCGGCGCCTTGCTGACCACCACCATGGCGGGGCGCAGCAGACGACCGTTGAGCAGATAACCCTTCTGGAACACGTTGAGCACGCTGTTCGGCTCTACCTCGGCGTTTTCCTGCATGGCCATGGCCTGGTGATGCTCAGGGTTGAATGGCTGGCCATGAGGATCGACGGCTTCGAGGTTGTAGCGCTTGAGTGTGTCCTGGAACATCTTCAGGGTCAGCTCGACACCTTCGCGGATCTGCTTGACGTTTTCGTCATCGGCGCTGGAGTGGGTCAGGGCCAGCTCCAGGCTGTCGATCACCGGCAGCAGGTCGCCAGCGAATTTCTCCAAGGCGAACTTGTGAGCCTTCTCGACATCCTGCTCGGCACGACGGCGGATGTTCTGCAGGTCTGCCGCCACACGCAGCGACTGATCCTTGGCGGCGGCCAGCTGCTCCTCGAGCACCTGGACGCGGGCACCGAGGTCTTCGGATCCGGCTTCTTCGGCGTTAAGGTTTTGTTCATCCAGCTGTTCGTCAGCCATCGGTGCTCTCCTCCGCAATTTCTGGTTACAGGTCATGCCTGCCTTGTCTGCCGGTTATATGGGGTCGGAAAAATCAGGTTCAAGGGGCAAGCGGCATTTCCACATTCAACAGGCGGGCATTGGCAGACGCGAAAAAAGTACTGTATAAATAACCAGACATGACCTTCGGGAGCGGCCCTCATGCTGGTGCACCTGTCCATTCACAACTACGCCATCGTCGAGCACCTCGACCTCGAACTCGCCCGCGGGATGTCGGTGATCACCGGCGAAACGGGGGCCGGCAAGTCGATCATGCTCGACGCGCTCGGCCTGGCGCTGGGCGATCGTGCCGACAGCGGCGTGGTGCGCCCGGGCGCCGACAAGGCCGACCTGCTTGCCACCTTCGACCTGATCGACATCCCCGAAGCCCGCACCTGGCTGGCAGAGCGCGACCTCGACAACGACGGCCCATGTATCCTGCGCCGAGTGATCACCGCCGAAGGCCGCAGCCGCGGCTACATCAACGGCACCCCTTGCCCGCTCGGCGACCTCAAGGCACTCGGCGAGTTGCTGATCGACATCCACAGCCAGCACGAACACCAGTCGCTCCTCAAGACCGACACACATCGTCGCCTGGTCGACGAGTACGCCGGCGCCACCGACCTCGCCCGCCAGGTGCAACTGGCGGCCCAGCGCTGGCGCCAGACCCGCCTGGAGCTGGAGCGTCTGTCCAACTCCGGCGATGAGCAACGCGCCCGTCATCAGCTGCTGAGCTACCAGCTCGAAGAGCTCGACAATCTGGGCCTGGGCGAAAACGAGCTGGAACAGCTTGAGCACGAGCACAAGAACCTGACCAATGCCGAAGCCCTGTTCGGTATCTGCCGACAGGTCATCGATCAATGCAGCGAAAGCGACTCCGGCAACGTGCTCAGCGCCCTGACGGTCAGCCTCAATCGCCTGACCGCCGTGAACAATGCCCCCAAGGCATTGGGCGAGGCCGTCAATCTGATCGCCAGTGCACAGATCCAGATCGAGGAAGCGGTTGGCGAGCTCAACCGCTTCCTCGACAACTTCGACGCCGACCCTCTGCGCCTGCAGGCGCTGGAAGAGCGGCTCGACACCCTTTATACGCTCGCTCGCAAGCACCGCGTGCACCCGAGCGAGCTGCCACACCTGCAACAGCGCCTCATGGAGGAGCTCGAAGGGCTCAACGCCAGCGATGAATCCATCGAGCGCCTGGGCGGCGAACTGGCCGCCTATGCACAGCACTATAAAGAGAAGGCCGTCGAGCTCAGCAACCTGCGCCGCCAGGCCGCAGCGCAGCTGGCGGTGGCGGTCGAGCAGGAGATCCAGCGCCTGGGCATGCCTGGCGGGCGCTTCTGCATCGAGCTGTCGCCGAACGAGAGCGATGAGCTTTCGCCCCACGGGCTGGAGCAGATCGAGCTGCTGGTCAGCGCCAACCCCGGCCAGCCGCTCAAGGGCCTGGCCAAGGTGGCGTCGGGAGGCGAGCTGTCACGCATCAGCCTGGCGATTCAGGTCATCACCGCACAAACCTCGCGCATTCCCACGCTGGTCTTTGACGAAGTGGACGTGGGCATCGGCGGCCCGACCGCCGAGATCGTCGGCCAACTGCTGCGCCGCCTGGGTGAGCGCGGCCAGGTCCTGACCGTCACCCACCTGCCGCAGGTTGCAGCCCAAGGGCACCACCACCTGTTCGTGCACAAGGTGCGCAACAGCGACACCACCCATACAGCCGTGGCCAGCCTCGGCAAACGTGAGCGGGTCGAAGAAGTGGCACGCATGCTGGGCGGGATAGACCTGACCAAGGAGTCCCTGGCGCATGCGCGCAAGATGGTGGTTAGCGGCAAGGCCTGAGGTAGCACACTTCTCATCCGTGGCAGAAAGCACAAAGGCGACCCGAAGGTCGCCTTTGCTGTTCATAACGATCGAAATCGTTACTTTTTCTTACGCACATACAGGACCAGGTTGTGGTCCACGAGCTCGTAGCCATGCTCGGCCACGATCTCTTTCTGACGGCGCTCGATCTCCGCATCCATGAATTCGATCACTTCGCTGGTATCCACGTTGACCATATGGTCGTGGTGGCCGCCATCGGCCAGCTCGAACACCGCGTGGCCGCCATCGAAGTTGTGGCGAACCACCAGACCCGCTGCTTCGAACTGGGTCAGTACACGGTAGACGGTCGCCAGACCGACATCCTCACCTGCTTCCATCAGCGCCTTGTAGACATCCTCGGCGCTCATGTGACGCTGCTCGGTCGAATCGAGCATCTGAAGGATCTTGACTCGAGGCAGGGTCACCTTGAGACCGGCTTTGCGCAATTCGCTATTTTCAACCATGGTCAGCTTTCTCGCCGATGCTGCTTCGCAGCTTCTCTTAATACGGGTATGATCGGGGTTTACGTTGTCCAGCCAAGATAGTGGAAGTCGCCCACCGATGCAAAACACCAAGCTCTTGCTAACCAGCCTCACCCTCGTGGGACTGCTCGCACTCGCCGGTTGCTCGTTTCCCGGGGTTTACAAAATCGACATCCAGCAGGGCAATGTCGTCACGCAGGACATGATAGACCAATTGCGCCCCGGAATGACCCGACGGCAAGTAAGGTTTATCATGGGCAACCCGCTCCTGCAGGACACCTTCAACACCAATCGCTGGGATTATCTCTACAGCATCCAGCCTGGCGGCGGTAAGCGCCAGCAGGAGCGCATGAGCATCTTCTTCAACGAAAGCGACCAACTGGTCAGCCTGTCCGGCGATTTCATGCCAGGCGTGAGCCGCGACCAGGAAATCCTGGGGGGCAGCAGCACCACGACCGTCAGCCCGGCCAACCAGCCGTCTCAACAGCCAGAGAAGCCAGCCAAGGCCGGCTCGACGGAAGAGTCGATCCAGCGTGAAATCGACACCATCGAGACGACACCGGTGCCCACACCGGCTCCCCTGGAGACCTCGCCGCAATAACGGCATGGCCCATGAAAAAGCCCGGACATGGTCCGGGCTTTTTATTGCGCAGCGCATACAGCAACAACCTTACCCGCGTGCAGCCTTGGCCTTTTCGGCTCGCTGTCTGCGCATCGCCTTCGGGTCGATCAGCAGCGGCCGGTAGATTTCCAGGCGCTCGCCCTCCTCTACCTGACGCTGCTGCGGATCGGCGACGACCTTGCCGAACACGCCTACCGGGCAGCTTTCAATATCCAGCCCTGGCACTTGCGCAGCGATACCAGACAAGCGCAAGGCCTCACGCAGCGTCACGCCCTGCGGCACCCGGCACGCCAGCAGCCACTGGCGTGCCGCAGTCGCGTAAGCCACCTCGATACCCAGCGTCTCAGCCATGCAGCTGCTTGGCTCGCTGGCAGAAGGCATCGACGAGGGTGTTGGCTGCCTGGTTGAACAATGGCCCGAGGGTGGCGCGCACCAGCGGCCCGGCGTAATCGAACGACAGGTCGAGGCTGATCTTGCAGGCTTTCTCGCCCAACGCCTTGAACACCCACACACCATGCAACTGGGTGAAGGGCCCTTCTTCCAGGTTCATCTCGATGGATTGCCCCGGTACCAGCACATTGCGCGTGACGAACTGCTGGCTCATGCCACCCTTGGCTACCTCCAGCTTCGCCCGCATGTGCGTGTCACTCGCCTCGAGCACCGTCGAGTCCGAGCACCAGGGAAGAAACTCAGGGTAGCTGGCCACGTCGTTGACCAGGTCGTAGAGCGCCTGGGCAGGGTATGGCAGCAGGGCGGAGCGTTGAATATGGGTAGTCATCCAGGCATCACTTCCAAGCTGGGCGGCAGCGCATCGCAGCGCTTCGGAACGGTTCCGTACAACGGAACGAGGCCTGCATTGTCCGGGATTCATCCTGCTGGCTCAAGCGCACCGAACCCCATAGCCAGAGGACGTGGCGACTGCCTATAATGCCGCCCCTATGGCTAAGCAAAAGAAACATCCGACCGGGACCATCGCGCAGAACAAGAAAGCGCGACACGATTACTTCATCGAACACAAGTTCGAGGCCGGGCTGGTCCTGTCCGGTTGGGAAGTAAAAAGCCTGCGGGCCGGCAAGGCGCACCTGACCGACAGCTACGTGCTGCTCAAGGATGGCGAAGCCTGGCTGTTCGGCAGCCACATCACCCCGCTGAACACCGCCAGCACCCACGTCATCGCCGACCCCATGCGTACCCGCAAGCTGCTGCTGAACAAGCGCGAGCTCGAGCGCGTGGAGGCTGCCGTGGCGCAGAAAGGCTACACCTGTGTGGCCCTGGCGCTGTACTGGAGCAAGCACCTGATCAAGTGCGAAATCGCGCTCGGCAAGGGCAAGAAGGAGTTCGACAAGCGCGACACGATGCGCGAGCGCGACTCCAACCGCGAGCTGCAGCGTGCGGTGCGCAACAAGGGCAAGGAAGAGTAGATCTTCTTCGGCGGGCAAGTCGGAGCGGCGGTTCGGCGCTCCGACTTGCCCGCGAATGCTGCGACACGTTTCTAGCGCCCGTTGCGTCGCTCAGCGCGCGCCAAGCGCTGGGCCTCCTGCTGCGCTTCTTCCAGCACTTCCTGCACATACAGGATGTGCCGGCTCGACACCTCCCGCGCATCTTCCGCACGCCCCTCGACGATCGCCTCGTACAGTTCGCGATGCTGACTGATCAGCATGTCGCGCGTTTCCGTACGCTGCTGGTACATGCCCCCGATGTTGGTCACTACATTGCGCTTGAGCAGGTCGAACAGACCACGAATGGTATGCAGCAGCACGGCATTGTGGCTGGCCTCGGCAATCGCCAGATGAAACCGGGCATCCGCTGCGCCCTCTTCTGCACGACTGACCTCATCGACGCGGGCATAGCAGTCCTGCAGCGCATCGAAGGCGGCCTTCAACCGCGCCCGATCCGGCTCGGTGGCACGCTGGGCTGCGTAGAAGGCGCATGAGGCCTCAAGGGTGTGACGAAACTCCAGCAGGTCGCGCTGAGCCTCAGGGTTGTGCTCAAGCAACTGCAACAAGGGATCACTGAACGTCGATCCCAGCGACTCGGCCACATAGTTGCCGCCTCCCTGGCGGCTGACCAGCAGCCCCTTGGCCACCAGTTTCTGGATCGCCTCGCGCAACGACGGGCGGGAAACGCCGAACTGCTCGGCCAGGGCGCGTTCGGCGGGCAGGCGTTGCCCCGAGGTCAACGTCCCCTCGAGAATCATCCCTTCCAGTCGATCGACGATATCGTCGGACAGGCGCCGTTGGCGGACCTGATCAAAAACCATCACATGCTCTCCACAAACCCCGGCACCGATTTCGGGGCGCCTATTCTGCGCCTATCCGCGGCAGCCCGACAGATATTCCTCGATTGATCCGACGCGATCTCGCCCTCCGCTCATCGGCACTCGACCAAAGTTTTGCTTGGGACAAATTGACACACCCCGTATCCGGCTTTTAACCTAGCGACCAGTCATTGTAAATTGGTCTTACCAATTATCCAATGCCAGTGCTGACCAACAACAATTAGGGGTTACCCCATATGCAAACCTGGCAACAACTCTACACACCGCTTGGTAGTCTCGGCCTGTCCGCACTGGCGGCGGTCATCCCCATCGTGTTCTTCTTCCTCGCCCTCGCCGTGTTCCGCCTCAAGGGACACGTGGCAGGCAGCATTACCCTCGGCCTGTCGATCCTGGTGGCGATCTTCGCCTTCCAGATGCCTGTCGACATGGCCCTTGCCGCAGCAGGCTACGGCTTCCTCTATGGCCTCTGGCCGATTGCCTGGATCATCGTTGCCGCGGTGTTCCTGTACAAACTCACGGTCAAGAGCGGTCAGTTCGAAGTCATCCGCAGCTCGGTACTGTCGATCACCGACGACCAGCGCCTGCAGGTGCTGCTGATCGGCTTCTGCTTCGGTGCCTTCCTCGAAGGCGCAGCCGGCTTCGGCGCGCCCGTGGCCATCACCGCCGCACTGCTGGTGGGTCTGGGCTTCAACCCGCTGTATGCCGCGGGCCTGTGCCTGATCGCCAACACCGCGCCGGTCGCCTTCGGCGCGCTGGGCATTCCGATCATCGTCGCCGGGCAAGTGACCGGTATCGACGCCTTCCACATTGGCGCCATGACCGGCCGCCAGCTGCCGCTGCTGTCGCTGTTCGTGCCGTTCTGGCTGGTGTTCATGATGGATGGTCTGCGTGGCGTGAAAGAGACCTGGCCCGCCGCGCTGGTCGCCGGCCTGAGCTTCGCCGTGACCCAGTACTTCACGTCCAACTTCATCGGTCCTGAACTGCCGGACATCACCTCGGCCCTGGCCAGCCTGGTCGCCCTGACCCTGTTCCTCAAAGTCTGGCAGCCCAAGCGCGCGTTCGCCGAGGCCAAGGGCAGCGTCGGTGCGGCCGTGGTCAGCAGTGGCGGCAGCCAGCCTTCGCCGTACAGCTTCGGCGAGATCTTCAAGGCCTGGTCGCCATTCCTGATTCTCACCGTGCTGGTGACCATCTGGACCCTCAAGCCCTTCAAGGCTGCGTTCGCGCCGGGCGGCGCGATGTACAACTTCGTGTTCAACTTCGCCATCCCGCACCTCGATCAACTGGTGATCAAGACTGCCCCGATTGTCACCGCACCGACCGCAATGCCGGCCGTGTTCAAGCTCGACCCGATCTCCGCCACCGGCACCGCGATCTTCCTGTCGGCACTGATCTCGATGTGGGTCCTGAAGATCAATGTCAAAACTGGTCTTACCACTTTCAAAGAGACCTTCTGGGAACTGCGCTGGCCGATCCTGTCGATCGGCATGGTGCTGGCCTTCGCCTTCGTCACCAACTACTCGGGCATGTCCTCGACCATGGCCCTGGTCCTGGCCGGCACCGGCGCGGCGTTCCCATTCTTCTCGCCGTTCCTGGGTTGGCTGGGCGTGTTCCTGACCGGATCCGACACGTCGTCCAACGCCCTGTTCAGTTCGCTGCAGGCCACCACCGCGCACCAGATCGGCGTCAGCGACACCTTGCTGGTCGCCGCCAACACCAGCGGCGGCGTGACCGGCAAGATGATCTCGCCGCAGTCGATCGCCGTGGCCTGCGCCGCCACCGGCCTGGTCGGCAAGGAGTCGGACCTGTTCCGCTTCACCGTCAAGCACAGCCTGTTCTTCGCGACCATCGTCGGCCTGATCACCCTGGTCCAGGCCTACTGGCTGACCGGTATGCTGGTTCATCACTAAAGTGACAGGGGCCGGGCGCTCTGAGCGCCCGGCAGTTCCCTCAACCCACGCTGCGAGAATCCATGATCATTTCAGCCTCCACCGACTATCGCGCCGCGGCCCAGCGCAAGCTGCCCCCCTTCCTGTTCCACTACGCCGACGGCGGCGCCTACGCCGAGCACACCCTGCGCCACAATGTCTCGGACCTGGCCAGCATCGCCCTGCGCCAGCGAGTCCTGAGAAACATGTCCGAGCTGAGCCTTCAGACCCGGCTGTTCGACGAAACCCTGAGCATGCCCGTGGCCCTGGCCCCGGTCGGTCTCACCGGCATGTACGCGCGCCGTGGCGAAGTGCAAGCGGCGCGCGCGGCGGCGGCGCACGGCATTCCCTTCACCCTGTCCACGGTGTCGGTCTGCCCGATCGAGGAAGTGGCGCCGGCCATCGACCGGCCCATGTGGTTCCAGCTGTATGTCCTGAAGGACCGCGGCTTCATGCGCAACGCCCTGGAGCGCGCCAAGGCCGCCGGGGTGAAGACGCTGGTGTTCACCGTCGACATGCCCGTGCCCGGCGCCCGCTACCGTGACGCCCATTCCGGCATGAGTGGCGCCAACGGCCCGATGCGTCGTGTGTTGCAAGCCATGACCCACCCTGAATGGGCCTGGGACGTCGGCGTGATGGGACGCCCCCACGACCTGGGCAATATTTCCACCTATCGCGGCAACCCGACCGGCCTTGCCGACTACATCGGCTGGCTGGGCAACAATTTCGACCCGTCGATTTCCTGGAAGGACCTGGAGTGGATCCGCGAATTCTGGGACGGCCCGATGATCATCAAGGGCATCCTCGACGCCGATGACGCCCGTGACGCCGTCAGGTTCGGTGCCGACGGCATCGTCGTCTCCAACCACGGCGGCCGCCAGCTCGACGGCGTGCTGTCCAGCGCCCGCGCCCTGCCGGCCATTGCCGACGCGGTCAAGGGTGATTTGAAGATTCTCGCCGACTCGGGTGTCCGCAGCGGCCTGGACGTGGTGCGCATGATCGCCCTGGGCGCCGACACGGTGCTGATCGGCCGCGCCTTCCTCTGGGCCCTGGCCGTGCATGGCCAGGCTGGGGTGAAGAACCTGCTGGAGCTGTTCGAGAAAGAAATGCGCGTGGCCATGGTGCTGACCGGCGCCAAGTCGATCGGCGAGATCAGCCGCGATTCACTGGTACGCGAGTTGGGCGCCTGAGCCCTTACGAAACAAACGCCTGATAGTCCGGGGCACGTCGCGCGCCAGACGCGCCGGCCCCGCGAGGAGATTGCATGAGCCTGCCCGCTGCGTTCCTGCGTGATGCCGAGCGCCTGATCCCTGCCGAACGCCGTTTCGACGACCCGACCTCGACCCTGGCCTTCGGCACCGACGCCAGTTTCTACCGGCTGATCCCCAAGCTGGTGGTGCGCGTCGAATCCGAGGACGAGGTGGTCGAGCTGATCCGCCTGGCCCAGCGTGAGCGCGTGCCGGTAACCTTCCGCGCTGCAGGCACGAGCCTCTCCGGGCAGGCCATCAGCGACTCGGTGCTGATCGTGCTGGGCGACAACTGGAACGGCCGCGAGATTCGCAACCAGGGCGAACAGATCCGCCTGCAGCCCGGGGTCATCGGTGCCCAGGCCAATGCCTGGCTGGCCCCCTACGGGCGCAAGATCGGACCTGATCCGGCGTCGATCAATGCCTGCAAGATCGGCGGTATCGTCGCCAACAATGCCAGCGGCATGTGCTGCGGTACCGCGCAGAACACCTACCACACTCTTGCTGGCCTGCGCCTGGTACTGGCCGACGGCACTCGCCTGGACAGCGAAGACCCGGCCAGCGTCGCCGCCTTCGAGCAGAGCCACGCCGCACTGCTCGACGAACTTGCCCGACTTGGCCGGGAAACCCGCGCCAACACCGAACTGGCCGACCGCATCCGCCACAAGTACAGGCTGAAGAACACCACCGGCCTCTCGCTCAACGCACTGGTGGACTACGACCAGCCGCTGGATATCCTCCAGCACCTGCTGGTCGGCTCCGAAGGCACCCTGGGTTTCATCAGCGCAGTCACCTATGACACCGTGCCTGACCACCCGCACAAGGCCAGCGCCCTGCTGGTGTTTCCCACTGTCGAAAGCTGCTGCCGGGCAGTGACCGTGCTCAAGCGCCAGCCCGTGTCGGCGGTCGAGCTGCTCGACCGCCGCAGCCTGCGCTCGGTGCAGGAGATGCCAGGCATGCCGGCCTGGGTGAAAGGCCTGTCGAGCAACGCCTGCGCCCTGCTGATCGAGTCCCGCGCCGCCAGCCAGAGCCTGCTGCACGAACAACTGGCGCTGGTGATGGGGTCAATCGCCGAATTCCCGCTCGAGCAGAAGGTCGAGTTCAGCGAAGACCCGACGGTGTACAACCTGCTGTGGAAGATTCGCAAGGACACCTTCCCTGCCGTCGGCGCCGTACGCCAGACCGGCACCACGGTGATCATCGAAGACGTGACCTTCCCGGTAGAGCAACTGGCCGAGGGCGTCAACCGCCTGATCCAGCTGTTCGACAGGCATCGCTATGACGAGGCGATCATTTTCGGCCACGCACTGGAAGGCAACCTGCACTTCGTTTTCACCCAGGGCTTCAACAGCGCCGAGGAAGTTGCGCGTTACCAGGCCTTCATGGAGGACGTCGCGCAACTGGTGGCGGTGGAGTTCGGCGGCTCGCTCAAGGCCGAGCACGGCACCGGACGCAACATGGCGCCCTTCGTCGAGCTGGAATGGGGCAAGGACGCCTACCAGTTGATGTGGGCACTCAAGCGCTTGCTCGACCCCAACGGCATCCTCAACCCGGATGTGGTGCTCAGCAACGATCCGGACATCCACCTCAAAAGCCTCAAGCCACTGCCGGCGGCCGACGAGATCGTCGACAAATGCATCGAGTGCGGTTTCTGCGAGCCGGTGTGCCCGTCCAAGGGACTGACCCTCAGCCCGCGGCAGCGCATCGTCATGTGGCGCGATATCCAGGCCAAGCGTCGTGCCGGCCTCGACACTCGCGAGCTGCTGCAAACCTATCAATACCAGGGTATCGATACCTGTGCCGCTACCGGCCTGTGCGCCCAGCGTTGCCCGGTGGGGATCAATACCGGCGAACTGGTGAAGAAACTGCGCGGCCAGGCCGCCGATCACCTGAAGACTGCCGACTGGCTGGCCGAGCACTTCCACTCTGCCCTCAGTGGCGCACGCCTGACCCTCGCCGCGGCCAACGGCGCACGCAAGCTGCTCGGTGCCCCACGCCTGGCGCGCCTCAGCAGTGGCCTGCGCAAGGTCAGCAACGGTCGCCTGCCGCAGTGGACAGCGGCCATGCCGCAACCGCTCAAACCGATCGACTTCGGCCCGGCAAGCCACGATGCACGACCCCGGGTGGTTTACCTTGCGGCCTGTGTGTCGCGTGTCATGGGTCCGGCCTATGGCGATCGCGAGCAGCGCTCGTTGCTGGACAAGACCCAGGCCCTGCTGGAAAAGGCCGGCTACCAGGTGATCTTCCCCGACAACGCCGATAGCCTCTGCTGTGGCCAGCCATTTGCTTCCAAGGGCTACGCCGAGCAGGCCGAGCACAAGCGCCAGGAACTGATCGCCGCCCTGCTGCATGCCAGCCGCGGCGGCCTCGATCCAATCTATTGCGACACCAGCCCCTGCACCTTGCGCCTGGTGCAGGATCTGGGGGACACCCGGTTGGATCTTTACGACCCGGTGCGCTTCATCCGCACGCATCTGCTCGACAAGCTGGAGTTCACCCCACAGGAGGAACCTGTGGCCGTACATGTCACCTGCAGCACCCAGCACCTGGGCGAAAGCCAGGCGCTGATCGACCTCGCGCGGCGTTGCAGCAAACAGGTGGTGATTCCCGAGGGTATCCACTGCTGTGGGTTCGCTGGTGACAAGGGGTTCACCACGCCAGAGCTCAATGCCCATTCCCTGCGCAGCCTGAAAGATGCCGTGCAGTACTGCAGCGAAGGGATTTCCACCAGCCGTACCTGCGAGATCGGGCTGTCGAGCCATAGTGGTATCGACTATCACGGATTGGTCTATCTGGTGGACCGAGTGACACGCGCACGAGCTATTTAGGTCAGCGCAATCCCTGTGGGAGCAACTGTCTTGCTCAAAATCTAAAGACCAGCCCAATCCCCTGTGGGAGCGGGCTTGTCCCGCGAACACGGGCGTAGCCCGTGCCAGGCAGCGCGGTGTCTTTTTCGCGGGTAAACCCGCTCCTACAATGGGAGCGGGTACCCAGGCGATTGCCCAACAGCCCGCAACCATTTGTTACAAGTAAATGCTAATCTGCAGCCCCCTTCTTCCGCTGTCGTTGGCCCCCGATGTCTGAGTCCGCACCGTTGCTGTTGCGTCACCACCGTCCGTTCATCGCGTTCTGGCTTGCGCGGGTCTTCACCGCCAGCGGCTTCCAGATGCTCACCGTGGCCATCGGCTGGCACCTCTACCAGCTCACCGGCAACGTCCTGGACCTGGGCCTGGTCGGCCTGGTCGAATTCGCCCCACGGGTGCTGTTCATGCTGCACACCGGGCATGTCGCCGACCGCTACGACCGGCGCAAGGTCGCCGCCCTGTGCCAGTGCCTGCAAGGGCTCATCGCCCTGGCCCTGGCGCTGGGCAGTGCCACCGACAGCGTCACCCGTGAACTGATCTTCGTGCTGGCCTTCCTGCTCGGTGCCACCCGCTCCTTCGAGATGCCTGCGACCCAGGCACTGCTGCCCAACGTGGTGCCGCCGGGGCTGTTCCCGCGCGCCGTCGCTGCGTCGGCGTCGGCGACCCAGGCAGCGACCATCGTCGCCCCGGCGGTCGGCGGCCTGCTCTACGCTTTCGGCAGCATCTGGGTGTATGGCCCGACGGTATTGCTGTACGCCATTGCCTGCCTGCTGATGCTCAGCCTCGACTCGCGCCAGCAGACACCCCAGCGCGGCCGTGCCAGCCTGGAATCACTGCTGGCCGGCATCCGCTTCATTCGCAGTCGCCCGGACATCCTCGGCGCCATCTCGCTGGACCTGTTCGCCGTACTGCTCGGCGGTGCCACGGCGCTGCTGCCGGTGTTCGCGAAGGATATCCTGCTCACCGGCGCCTGGGGCCTGGGCCTGCTGCGCTCGGCCCCGGCGGTAGGTGCCTTGTTGATGTCGCTGTGGCTGGCGCGCTTCCCGGTAGAACGCAAGGTCGGCCGGACCATGTTCACCGCCGTCGGCGTGTTCGGCGTGGCGACCATCGCCTTTGGTCTGTCGACCTCGTTCTGGTTCTCGCTGGCGGTGCTGGTGGTACTGGGCGCGGCAGACATGATCAGCATGGTTATCCGCAGCGCCTTCGTGCAACTGGAGACACCCGATGAAATGCGCGGCCGGGTCAGCGCGGTGAACGGGCTGTTCATCGGTGCCTCGAATCAGCTCGGCGAGTTCGAATCCGGGGTCACTGCGCACTGGTTTGGCACAGTTCCGGCGGTGGTGCTGGGTGGTGTGGGCACGCTGGTGGTCACTGGCGTGTGGATGAAGCTGTTCCCGACCCTGGCCAACCGCGACCGCATGCACACTCCGCAATAGTCTTCATGGGGCTGCCTGGCAGCCCTTTCGCGGCACCAGGCCGCGCCGACAGCGGGCGCCACGCCACAAAGACCAACAGCCATAGGCCCCCGCCCCCCATGCTGGTATGATGCGCGGCTTTTTTCCGCCCCCACAAAACCACGGCAACCGGTACGGTCTGTGCTTTGCTGATGGGGTCGAATACATTCACGGCGCCGCGGCGCCATGGGAGCAGGCATGCTGGAAAGGCTGTTTCAACTAAAAGCACACAACACCAACGTGCGCACCGAGATCCTCGCGGGCGTCACCACCTTCCTGGCGATGGCCTACATCCTGTTCGTCAACCCGAGCATCCTCGGCGAAACCGGCATGGACAAGGGCGCGATCTTCGTCGCCACGTGCCTTGCCGCCGCCATCGGCTCGGTCACCATGGGCCTGATCGCCAACTATCCGATCGCCCTCGCCCCGGGCATGGGCCTGAACGCCTTCTTCACCTACACCGTGGTCCTGCACATGGGCCACACCTGGCAGGTGGCACTGGGTGCGGTATTCCTCTCGGCGGTGCTGTTCTTCCTGCTGTCGATCTTCCGCATCCGTGAGTGGATCGTGAACAGCATCCCGCTGCCGCTGCGCTCGGCGATCGCCGCCGGTATCGGCCTGTTCCTGGCACTCATCGCCCTGCACAATGCGGGCATCGTCGTCGATAACCCAGCCACCCTGGTCGGCCTGGGCGACCTCAAGCAGCCTGCACCGATCCTGGCCACCCTCGGCTTCTTCCTCATCGTCGGCCTCGAGTCGCTGAAAGTACGCGGCGCCGTGCTGATCGGCATCCTCGCCGTGACGGTGGTGTCGATCCTGGTGGGTGCCAGCCAATTCGGCGGCATCGTTTCCATGCCGCCGTCGCTGGCCCCGACCTTCCTGCAACTGGACATCAAGGGCGCGCTGGACGTCGGGCTGATCAGCGTGATCTTCGCCTTCCTGTTCGTCGACCTGTTCGACAACTCCGGCACCCTGATCGGCGTGGCCAAGCGCGCCGGCCTGATGGGCAAGGACGGCCACATGCCGAAGATGGGCCGTGCGCTGATCGCCGACAGCACCGCAGCCATGGCCGGCTCGCTGCTGGGCACCTCGACCACCACCAGCTATATCGAATCGGCTGCCGGCGTAAGTGCCGGCGGACGCACCGGCCTGACCGCCATCGTGGTAGCCGTGCTGTTCCTGCTCGCGCTGTTCTTCGCGCCGCTGGCCGGTAGCGTGCCGGCCTATGCCACCGCGCCGGCACTGCTGTTCGTTGCCGTGCTGATGGCCTCGGGCCTGGCCGAGATCAACTGGGACGACGTCACCGAGGCCGCGCCGGTAGTGGTCACCGCCCTGGCCATGCCGTTGACCTATTCGATCGCCAACGGCATCGCCTTCGGCTTCATCGCCTGGACCGCCATCAAGCTGATCTCCGGTCGTCATCGCGACCTGAACCCGGCCCTGGTGATCCTGTCCATTCTGTTCGTCATCAAGCTGGGCTGGTTCAACGCATGAGTGCCGTCTTCGACCCTTCGCAATACACGACCCAACTGCAGGCCAAGGTCGAGCGCCTGCGCGAGCTGCTGGCGCCCTTCGATGCACCGCAACCTGCCGTGTTCGAGTCGCCGCGCGAGCACTATCGCCTGCGCGCAGAGTTCCGTCTGTGGCGCGAAGAGGGTCAACGCCACTACGCGATGTTCGCCCCGGGCGAGAAGCACAAGGCAATTCTCATCGACGACTTCCCCATCGCCAGCCAGCGCATCAATGAACTGATGCCCCGTCTCAAGGCCGCCTGGCAGGGTAACGAAGACCTGAGCAATCGTCTGTTCCAGGTCGAGTTCCTGACCACACTGGCAGGCGACGCCATGGTCACCCTGTGCTATCACCGCCCGCTCGACGAGGCCTGGGAAGCTGCCGCGCAGCAACTGGCCGCACAACTGGGCGTCAGCGTGATCGGTCGTTCCAAAGGCAAGCGCGTGGTGATCGGCCGTGACTATGCCGTGGAGAAACTCGACATCGCCGGCCGCACCTTCAGCTACCGCCAGCCTGAAGGCGCCTTCACCCAGCCCAACGGGGCAGTGAACCAGAAGATGTTGGGCTGGGCCTGCGAGGCGATGGGCGAGCGCAGCGACGACCTGCTGGAGCTGTACTGCGGCAACGGCAACTTCACCCTGCCCCTGGCCACCCGCGCGCGCCAGGTGCTGGCCACCGAGATCAGCAAGACCTCGGTCAACGCCGCCCTGCACAACCTCGACGAAAACGGCATCGACAACGTGCGCCTCGTACGCCTGTCGGCCGAGGAACTGACCGAGGCGCTGAACGAGGTCCGCCCATTCCGTCGCCTGGAAGGCATCGACCTGAAAAGCTACGACTTCGGCACCGTGTTCGTCGACCCGCCACGCGCCGGCATGGACCCGGACACCTGCGAGCTGACCCGGCGTTTCGAGCGGATCCTGTACATCTCCTGCAACCCCGAGACGCTGGCGCAGAACATCGCTCAACTGCACGATACCCACCGTATCGAACGCTGCGCGCTGTTCGACCAGTTCCCCTACACCCACCACATGGAAAGCGGGGTCCTGCTGGTCCGGCGCTGATCGATGGATGGCCGGGGCCACCTGTCAGGCCCCGGCATTCATTCAGAAGTCGAAGAACACCGTCTCCCCTTCCCCTTGAATACGGATATCGAAGCGATACGCCGTCTTCCCATCGACCTCGCAACGCTTGGCGATCAGCGTCTCGCGCCGCTGCGGCTGCTCGATCAGGTTGAGCACCGGGCACTTGGCGTTGGCCTCGGCCTCGTCATCGAAATACAAACGGGTGTGCAGGTGGATGTTGATCCCCCGGGCGAACAGGCTGATGTTGATGTGCGGTGCCATCGGCACCCCGGCAGCATTGTTCACCATGCCTGGCTTGACCGTGTGCAAGGTCCATTCACCTGCATCGAAGGTGGTGGCGGTCCGGCCGAAGCTGTTGAAGGTGTTCTCCAGGTTGAACATGTCCTGGTAGTGGCCGTTGGCGTCGGCCTGCCACACCTCGAGGAAGGAATCACGCACCAGATGGCCATTGCCATCGTACACCTGGCCGATCAGCAGGATGTGCTCGCCCGGAGCCTCCGGGCGGGCCAGGCGGTTCCAGATTTCCTGGTCGCGGGTCGGGTTACCGGCAGCTTCCAGGGCCAGGCCGATGTGCACATAGGGGCCGGCGGTCTGCGAGGGGGTCTCCGGCAGCAGTTCGATAGGCATGACGGGTCTCCTCAGCGATTCTCGAAGTGGGTCTGGCGCTGGCCACGCAGCACGATGTCGAAGCGATAGGCCAGGCAGTCCATCGGGTTGGCGTGGCTCATGTCGAGCCGGGCGATCAGGCGCTGCACCGCGTCCGGGTTGGCGATCGACTTGACGATCGGGCACATCGGAATCAGCGGATCACCTTCGAAATACAGTTGGGTGATCAGCTTGGTGGCAATCGAAGGGCCGCTGATGGAGAAGTGGATGTGCGCCGGACGCCAGTCGTTGGGGCCGTTGCGCCAGGGATAGGGGCCGGGCTTGATGGTGCGGAAGCTGTAGTAGCCGTCACGGTCGGTCAGGCAGCGACCGACGCCACCGAAGTTGGGATCGAGCGGGGCCAGGTAGCGGTCGTTCTTGTGGCGGTAGCGACCACCGGCGTTGGCCTGCCACATCTCCACCAGGGTATTGGGCACCGGCTTGCCGTACTGGTCGACGACCCGCCCGGCAACGATGATGCGCTCACCGATCGGCAGGCCACCGTTGTTGAAGTTCAGCAACAGGTCATGGTCATGCTCGCCGAAGCGCAGGTGGGAAAAATCAGGGCCGGTGCTTTCGCTGACCGACTGGGCAATGCTCACCAGCGCCTGGCGCGGCGAGCGGGCGATGGATGTCTTGTAATCAGGCGTGAGGGCCTTGGGGTGCCAGTTGCGATCACGGATCACGAAGCGGCTGGTGTCCTGAGCGGGCATGCCGTTTTCCTCTCTTGGAATTGTTCGAACCACCTGTGCGTGGCAGGCGGACTTGCAGTTTCCGGCAGGTCGCGCAGGGCGAAAACTGAAAACATGCGCGCCAGACATAACCATTTGGTTATGCAACTTTTCGTCAGACCACCTGATCTGAAGCGCTGGACTATTCTGGATGGACTGCGGTGCTGGCTGCGCAGAGCCCACGGCCCTTCAACCAGGCACGACCCTCACAGCGGAGAACTTCTATGGATTGGCGAAAAGGCCGACGCAGCGACAATGTGGTGGATGCACGCGGCGAAGGCGGTGGCGGCGGGATGCGCTTCGGCGGTGGCAAGGGCCTGGGGCTGGGCGCCGTGCTGCTGATCATCGGCATCGGCTGGATCACCGGCCAGGATCCGCTGCAGATCCTCGGCCAGCTCGCCGGCCAGATGGAGCAACAGCAGGCAGCGCCCAGCGGCGCTGGCGGCAAGGCACCGTCGGCCAATGATCAACAGGCCGAGTTCGTCGCCTCGATCCTGGGCGACACCGAAGATACCTGGAAGGCCCTGTTCGCCCAGGCCGGCAAGCAATACCGCGACCCCAAGCTGGTGCTGTTCAGCGGTCAGGTCAACTCCGCGTGCGGCTTCGCCTCCTCGGCGGTCGGCCCCTTCTATTGCCCGGCTGATCAGCGGGTGTACCTGGACATGTCGTTCTTCCGCGAAATGGAAACCCGCTTCGCTGCCGCCGGCGACTTCGCCCAGGCCTACGTGATCGCCCACGAAATTGGCCACCACGTACAGACCCTGCTCGGCGTCTCGGCCAAGGTCGATGCCGCACGCCGCAGCGGCCAGCGCCTTGAGGGCGACAATGGCCTGCTGGTACGCCAGGAACTGCAGGCCGACTGCCTGGCCGGTGTCTGGGCCTACCAGGCACAGAAACGTCTCAACTGGCTGGAGCCCGGCGATGTCGAAGAGGCACTCAACGCCGCCAACGCCATCGGCGACGACCGCCTCCAGCAACAGGGGCAAGGGCGCGTGGTGCCCGACTCCTTCACCCATGGCACCTCGGCGCAGCGGGTACGCTGGTTCAAGGCTGGCTTCGGCAGTGGCGACCTCAACCGCTGCGACACCTTCAACGCACGCAACTTGTAACGCCCTGCTGCAACGGGCGTTGCAGCGCCTCTCCAGAACGCAATACGACCAATGGGTCATTTTTCTGCTGATAAACGTTTCAGCCGCAGCCGATTCGGCCGATAACCCCGTGGACCCATCAGCTGGCCCCTACAAGAACAACGCCCGGCGACGTGAGATTTTGCAAGACACATTTTCTGGAGAGCGTGCATGAACAGATGGTTTGCCGACAAGAGCGTGAACCTCAAACTCGGGCTGGGCTTCGGCCTGGTCCTGGTATTGACCGGCCTGCTGGCCCTGGCCAGTTGGACCAGCCTGGGCAGCCTCATCAATCGCAGCAACTGGATGAGCGACATTACCCGCCTCAACACTGACCTGACGAATCTGCGCGTGGCGCGCCTGCAATACATGATCGCCAACGGCGACGACGCCGCCGCCGCCAACACGCTGGCGAAGCTGGAAACCTTCAGCGCCCAGCAGCAGCACCTGGAAAGCACCTTCAAGAGCCCCGAGAACCTCAAGCTGCTGCGTGAGCTGGGCAAGATCATCGCCGACTATCGCATCTCGCTCGACAAGATGCGCGCAGGCTACAAGATCACCCTTGCGGCCCGTGAAACCCTCGACCAGAACGCGACCAAGGCGATCCAGTTGATCGAAACGATCAGCAAGGATGTCCTGGCCCGTGACGAAAGCGATGCGACCCGCTTGCAGCAATACCTGGTAATCAGCAAGGCACGCCAGCAGCTGACCCAGTTGCGCCTGGACGTACGCAGCTATGTCGCGGCGCCAAGCGACGTCGCCGAGCAAGCGGTGCTGCGCCAACTGCAGCAGACCTTCACCGAGATCGACGGCCTCAAGCGCCAGCTGACCAGCGATGGCGCTGCCATCGAGCAGTTCGAAGGCGCAGTGCGTGCCTATGGCGAGTCGGTTCGCCAGCTCAGCGCCTCGACAGCCCAGATCGCTGTGTCCCGTCAGGAAATGACCGTGCAGGGCGGCGACATCGTCAAGCTCAGCGACGACCTGTACAAGATCCAGCTCGAACGTCGTGACATCGAAAGTGCCGAGGCCCGCACCCTGCAGATCGGCGCGACGCTGCTGGCCCTGCTCATCGGCGTACTCGCCGCCGTGATCATCACCCGCCAGATCACCCGCCCGCTGCGCGAGACCCTCGCCGTGGTGGAGAAGATCGCCGGTGGCGACCTGACCCACAACCTGCAGGTCACCCGCCGCGACGAACTGGGCGTGCTGCAGCAAGGCATTGCGCGCATGGGTACGACCCTGCGCGACCTCATCAGCGGCATCCGTGACGGTGTTACCCAGATCGCCAGTGCGGCCGAGGAGCTGTCGGCGGTGACCGAGCAGACCAGCGCCGGCGCCAACAGCCAGAAGGTCGAGACCGACCAGGTCGCCACCGCCATGCACGAAATGGCCGCCACCGTGCAGGAAGTCGCGCGCAACGCCGAACAGGCGTCGCTTGCAGCAACCAACGCCGACGGCGAAGCCCGTGCCGGTGACAAAGTGGTGGGCGAGGCGATCAACCAGATCGAGCGCCTGGCCGCCGAGGTCAACCGCTCCACCGAAGCGATGAATCTGCTGCAACAGGAAAGCCAGAAGATCGGCAGTGTCATGGACGTGATCAAGTCGGTGGCCGAGCAGACCAACCTGTTGGCGCTCAACGCCGCCATCGAAGCGGCTCGCGCCGGTGAGGCGGGGCGTGGGTTCGCCGTGGTCGCCGACGAAGTGCGTGGCTTGGCGCAGCGCACGCAGAAGTCCACCGAAGAGATCGAAGAGCTGGTCGCCAGCCTGCAGAACGGCACACAGCAGGTAGCCAACGCCATGCTCGGCAGCCGCACCCTGACCGACAGCAGCGTGGAACTGGCACGCAAGGCCGGCGCGTCGCTGGAGAGCATCACCAGTACCGTGTCGGGCATCCAATCGATGAACCAGCAAATCGCCGCCGCCGCAGAGCAGCAGAGTGCCGTGGCCGAAGAGATCAGCCGCAGCATCCTCAACGTACGCGATGTGTCCGAGCAGACCGCCGCCGCGAGCGACGAGACAGCCGCCTCCAGCGTCGAGCTGGCGCGCCTGGGTGGACAGTTGCAAACCCTGGTCAGCCATTTCCGCGTCTGACCACGCCTTCCGGGGCCGCGTCGCGGCCCCAATCCTTCCCCCAAAAAATCTGCTGAACGGCGTTTCAGCTCCTGCAAACATTGCCGATATCTCTTCTGCGGCAACGGAGGGCCCATCACAAAAACAAATGCCGTGTGACGGGAAATCCCGCGAGCAGGCGCTTTCCCCCGGGGAACCTCCATGAGCAACTGGTTTGCCAACATCAGCGTCAAACTCAAACTGATGCTGGGCTTCGGCCTGGTCCTTCTACTCACCACTGCACTGGCCTTGACCGGCTGGAACAGCCTGGAAAACCTCGTCGCACGCAGCAACTCGATGGGGCAGATCACCCAGTTCAACACGCACCTGAACAACCTGCGCGTGGCGCGTCTGCAATACATGCTCGCCGATGGCGACGAGAGCGCCGCCGCCACCGTGCTAGCCCGCCTGGACACCTTCGAACAGCACAAGCAGGAACTGCTCGCCAGCTTCGACCACCCCCAGAGCCTGCAACTGCTGCGCGAACAGGCCAGCTACATCGACCAGTACCGCGCCTCGCTGGACAAGATGCGCCAGGGCTACCGCGCCATCGCCAGCAAACCCGACGCCGAGCAGCCGGTACGCGACGCCCGGGCGGCGATCGCCACGGCACGCCAGGAAATGATCGAGGAGCAGGCGCAGATCACCAAGCGCAGCGACGAGCTGTACAAGATCGAACTTGGCAGACGCGACGTCGATACCGCCCAGGCGCGCAACCTGCAACTGGGCGTGGCGCTGCTGGCGCTGGTGTTCGGCCTGCTCGGCGCCGTGGTCATCACCCGCCAGATCACCCGCCCCTTGCAGGAAACCCTCGAGGTGGTGAAGAAGATCGCCGAAGGCGACCTCACCCAGCGCCTGGAAATCACCCGGCGTGACGAACTCGGTGCCCTGCAGCAGGGCATCGCGGGCATGGGCGACACGCTGCGCGCACTGATCACCGGTATCCGCGACGGCGTGACCCAGATCGCCAGCGCCGCCGAGGAACTGTCGGCGGTGACCGAGCAGACCAGTGCAGGGGTCAACAATCAGAAGGTCGAGACCGACCAGGTCGCCACCGCCATGCACGAGATGACGGCGACCGTACAGGAGGTCGCACGCAACGCCGAGCAGGCATCCCAGGCCGCCACCCAGGCCGACGGCGAGGCCCGTGCCGGCGACAGGGTGGTGAACGAGGCCATCGGCCAGATCGAACGCCTGGCCGCTGAAGTACAGCACGCCACCGAGGCGATGAACCTGCTGCAACAGGAAAGCCAGAAGATCGGCAGCGTCATGGACGTGATCAAGTCGGTGGCGCAGCAGACCAACCTGCTGGCACTGAATGCCGCCATCGAAGCGGCGCGTGCCGGTGAAGCCGGGCGCGGCTTTGCGGTGGTCGCCGATGAGGTCCGTGCCCTGGCCCAGCGCACGCAGAAATCCACCGAAGAGATCGAAGAGCTGGTCGCCAGCCTGCAGAACGGCACCCAGCGCGTGGCCAACGCCATGCAAGGCAGCAGCGGGCTGACCGACAGCAGCGTGGAACTGGCACGCAAGGCAGGCACCTCATTGGCCAGCATCACCCGCACCGTGTCGGGGATCCAGGCGATGAACCAGCAGATTGCAGCGGCAGCCGAGCAGCAGAGCGCCGTGGCCGACGAGATCGGCCGCAGCATCATGAATGTGCGCGATGTGTCGGA
The DNA here is from genome assembly GCF_001636055.1 of Pseudomonas putida. Classification (NCBI taxonomy): domain Bacteria; kingdom Pseudomonadati; phylum Pseudomonadota; class Gammaproteobacteria; order Pseudomonadales; family Pseudomonadaceae; genus Pseudomonas; species Pseudomonas putida. Next base: position 1,255,776 of record NZ_CP011789.1, on the reverse strand, counting down.
GCAAACGGCGGCGGCCAGCGAGGAGACAGCGGCGTCAAGCGTGGAACTGGCGCGGTTGGGTGGGCAATTGCAGACGATGGTCAGCCACTTCCGCGTTTGAAGCGCATCCCGCAGGTTCCCCGCTGCGGTTGAGCTCGGCGGGGTACCTGCGGGAGCGGGTTTGTCGGGGCGCCGAAGCGCTGCGAAGCAGACACACGGCGGATGGCACCGGCTGCGCCGGTGCTCGCCAAGGGTATTACTTGACGATCAACCCTACCCCGCGTCCGCGCGGATCGGATGCGGTCTCGAGCTTGTCGCCGGTGACCCGGATCGCCTGGATATCGCCCATCTCCCAGCCTTGGTCCTCAAGCACGTAGCCCATTTTCTTCAGATCCTCTGCCACCTGCCCTTTGAGCGGTGCATAGCTGTCGAAATAGATGGTGTCCTTGGGCAGCAACTGATGGTGCACGCGCTGGGCGGCCACGGCTTTTTCCAGCGGCATGCCATAGTCGTACAGGTTGTTCATCACCTGGAAGATCGAGGTGAAGATCCGCGAACCACCGGGCGTACCGACCACCAGGGTCAGCTTGCCGTCGCGGGTGACCAGGCTCGGGCTCATGGACGAGAGCATGCGCTTGCCCGGCTCGATGGCGTTGGCATCCCCACCCACCACGCCAAAGGCGTTGGCCGCTCCCGGCTTGGCGCTGAAATCGTCCATCTCGTCGTTGAGCAGGAAGCCCGCGCCCTTGACCACCACGCCGCTGCCATAGTCGAGGTTCAGGGTATAGGTGTTGCTCACCGCATTACCCTGCTTGTCGACGATGGAGAAGTGCGTGGTCTGGTGCGGCTCCAGGCCCGGCTTGACCTTGTCGGTGTCGGAGATCGCATTGGGGTTGACCTGCGCCGCGCGCTTGGCGAGGTAGTCCTTGGCCACCAGCTCCTTGACCGGCACCTTGGTGAAGGCCGGGTCGCCCAGGTAGTCGGCGCGGTCGGCGAACACGCGCTTCTCGATCTCGGCCAGCAGGTGGATGTACTTCGCCGAGTTGTGCTCGACCCCCTTGAAGTCGGCTGCGCGGTCTTCCTTGATGCCCAACAGCTGGGCCAGAGCGACGCCACCAGAGCTTGGCGGTGGCGCGGTATAGACCACATTGCCACGCCAGTCGATGGCGATCGGATCGCGCCACACGGCCTTGTAGTCCTTCAGGTCTTCCTTGGTGATCAGGCCCTTGTCGGCCTGCATCTGCGCCACCAGCAGGTCAGCGGTCTTGCCCTGGTAGAACTCGCTGACGCCCTTGTCGGCGATGCGCTCCAGGGTCTTGGCCAGCTCGGGTTGCTTGAACAGCTCACCGACCTTCATGTTGCCGAAGTAGTCATTGAAGTTGGTGGCGGTCTTGAACAGGCCCTGGGCATCGTCGCGATATTGGTATTGCTTCTGCGCGATCTTGAAGCCGTTCTGCGCGTAGCCGATGGCCGGGGTAAGCAGCTCGCTCCACTTGAGCTTGCCGAACTTCTGGTGCGCCTCCCACAGGCCCATCACCGTGCCGGGCACGCCAGCAGCGCGCACGCCAACCAGGCTGAGGTTTTCGATGACCTCGCCCTTGTCGTCCAGGTACATGTTGCGCGTGGCGGCCTTGGGCGCGACTTCACGATAGTCGAGGAAGTACGGCTTGCCGTCGACGAACAGGGTCATGAACCCACCGCCGCCGATGTTGCCGGCTTCCGGGTAGGTGACCGCCAGGGTGAAGGCGGTGGCGACCGCGGCATCCACCGCGTTACCGCCCTTCTTGAGAATGTCGGCGGCTACCTGTGCGCCATATTGATCGGGCGCCGCCACCGCGCCACCTTCGAGCGTCACGGCATAGGCGGAAGAACAGCTCAGGATCGCGGCCCCGAGGGCCAGGGACTGGAACATGACGATACGCATGACACTTCCTTGGTGTTGTTTTTGTCGAGCACTCATTTAAGGCTCAACCGTTGCGACTAAGCAAACGGCACACAGGAAGGGAGGCGTCTTTGGGCAAATCTGTCGCGTTCAGGTAACTCAGCAGGCGTACATCGATAGCTTGCGCTGGATGAAGTCGAGGAAGCACTGGATGCGCAGCGCCAGTTGAGTATTGCGGTAGTAGACCGCGTGGATCGGCTGGCGATAGCCGTTGTTGGCCTCGGCCAGCACCACCTGCAGGCGGCCAGCGCGAATGTCTTCGTGGGTCATGAAATGCGACAGGCTGACAATGCCCTCACCGGCCAATGCCAGCTGGCGCAGGGTCTCGCCGCTGGAGGCGAGGATCGCCGGGCGGATCGGCCAGCGATCGCCCTGAGCATGGCGCAACGGCCATTGATTGAGCGTTTCGGGTGCGCTGAACCCCAGCAGGCAGTGCGCACTGAGGTCTTCGACCTTCTGCGGTGTGCCGCGCCGGGCCAGGTAATCCGGGCTGGCGAGCACCTGCACGGGGCTGCACCCCAGCGATCGGGCGTGCAGGCTGGAATCGGCCAGTTCACCGATGCGAATGGCCACGTCGGTGCTCTGTTCCAGCAGGTCAATGATCAGGTCGTCGGTATTGAGCTCGAGCTCGATGCCGGGGTACTGGCGGCGAAACTCGCCGATCCACGGCAGGATGGCATGCAGCATGAACGGTGCAGCGGCGTTGATCCGCAAACGCCCGGATGGGGTCTGGCGATTCATCGACAGGCGCTCTTCCATGTCGTCCATCTGCTCGAGGATGGCCCGCGAACGCTCGAGGAAGAAACGCCCTTCCTCGGTCAGGTCCATGCGCCGGGTGGTGCGGTTGACCAGCGTGGTCCCAAGCTTGCCCTCCAGGCGCGACAGGGTGCGACTCACCGCCGACGGGGTCTGGCCCATCTGCTCGGCGGCGGCGGAGATCGAACCGCAGTCGATGACGGCGACGAATACCTGGAGTTCTTCGGATCGGGTTTTCACGCGGCGGCCTTGGGCTTGGGGTAGTGCTGATTGATAGCTGCTGGGCGATCACGGCGCAAGTGGCGCCGCGTCATCACTCGGCCTTGCCGAACACCTTCGCCAGGTGCGCTTCATACGCTGCCAGTGCTGCCGGCACATCCGGGCGCTTCATCACATCCACCGCCAGGAAGGTCGGCAGGCCGGTCATGCCAAGGAACTGATTGGCCTTGTGGAACGGGAAGTACACCGCATCCACACCTTTGCCTTCGAAGAAGTCGGTCGGATCGTCGAAGGCCTGCTGCGGTGCGTTCCAAGTCAATGAGAGCATGTACTGCTTGCCCTGGATCAGGCCGCCGCTGCCGTACTTCTGCGAGGCATCGGAACGGGTGCGGCCATCGTTGGCGTACAGGCTGCCATGGCCCTCGGTGAAGACATCATCGATGTACTTCTTCACGGTCCAGGGCGCGCCCATCCACCAACCTGGCATCTGATAGATGACCACGTCCGCCCAGAGGAATTTCTGCACCTCTTCCTTGACGTCATAGCCTCCGTCGATGAAGGTCTGCTGCACATCGAAACCGGCGCGGTCTAGATAGGCCAGGGCGGCCTCGTGCAGGGTGCGGTTCAGGCGGCCGTCGGAATGAGCGAACTGTTTGCCGCCGTTGAGCAGAAGAATCTTTTTCATGGTGAGCCTCGCAGGTCTGGGTCGGCCCGAGGCAAGTACGCCTGCCGACCGAGTCAAAAGTGATGGCGGCAGATTAGGCAGTCGCGAGCGCAGGAAAAAGCCGGGTGGCGGCAAAATACATTTGCCTTCAAGTCACGAATATACATCTGATTGTTGCAATACAATCTGCTCACTTTCCCCCCGCACAGGCCATCGCCATGAGTGAGCAGTTCGCTTTCATCCTCAAAGCCAAGACCCGCCCTGAAAAGGCCGAAGCCTTCGAAACCCTGTTCCGCGCCTACGTCGAACCGAGCCGCCAGGAGCCCGGCTGCATCGAGTACCACATGCTGCGTGACAAGGAAGATCCGAGCCTGTTCGTGTTCTACGAGGTCTGGGCCGACAAGGCCGCCCTCGACGTGCACTCGGCGCTGCCGCACATGGCTGCGTTCTTCGAGAAGCGCATGGACTACCTGGAGCGCGACTTCGATATCCAGATGATCGAGATGCTCAGCCCGCCTTCCGCTAGCCGTTGATCAACAGGTGCCCGCCGAGCAGCGCCAGGCCGATGAAAAAGCAGCGCTTGAACAGCGCGGCGCTGATGCGCTGACGCAGCCAGGTGCCGGCGAACATGCCGAGCAGAGCAGGCACCAGCATCAGCAATGACGCGCCCAGGGCCGGGCCGTCGAGCGCGTCCTGCCCGGCCAGGCCAAGCGCCAGTGCGAAGGTCGAGACCGTGAACGACAGCCCCATCGCCTGGACCAGCTCATCGCGATTCAGCCCCAGGCCCTGCAGGTAGGGCACACCGGGCATCACGAACACCCCGGTCGCTGCCGTCACCACCCCCGTCAGCAGGCCGCACAGCGGCCCCAACCACCACTCCCATTGCGGCGCGACCCGCAAACCCGGCCCCACCAGCCCATACAACGCATACACCAGCAGTGCCCCGCCGAGCGCATGCGCCGCCCATGGGCCGCTGTCGATGCCAAGCCACAGGCTACCCAGCAGCGTACCCACGACGATCATCACCAACATGCCGCCCAGGCGCTTGAGTAGCCCACGCAGGTGGCCACCAGAGGCGAGCTGCCACAGGTTGGTGAGAGTAGAAGGCACGATCAGCAACGCCGCTGCCTGCGCCGGAGGCATAGCCAGCCCGAGCAGGCCCATGGCGATGGTCGGCATTCCCAGACCGATCACACCCTTGACCGCACCGGCCAGGGCGAAGGTAAAAATAACCAGCAGCGAAAGCGCCAGCCCCATGTCTTGATACAACGCGATAAAGGTATTCATGACGCCATCCTGCACCCTCGGCGATGGGCTGAAAATCTGCCATATACTCAGCCAGACTCTTGCCAGGACAGAGGCACATGCATTTCGACCTGACCGACCTCAGCCTTTTCCGCCACACGCTCGAATGCGGCAACATCACCGCCGGCGCCCGCCGCAGCCACCTTTCGCTGCCTGCGGCCAGTGCGCGCATCCGCGCCATGGAAACCTCGCTGGGCATTGCCCTGCTCGAACGCAACCGGCGAGGGGTGCAGCCAACACCTGCGGGCCAGGCGCTGTTGCAGCATGCGCGGCTGATCGCCCAGCAGGTCGAGCGGTTGCAGTACGACCTTGGCCAATATGCCCAAGGCCAACAGGGGCAGGTGCGCCTGCTGTGCAATACCGCGGCGCTGACCGAATATCTGCCGGAGTTGCTGGCTGCATACCTGGTGGCGTTTCCCGGCGTCAGCGTTGACGTGCAGGAGCAACCGAGCCTGCGCATCGTACAGGCGATCACCCAGGGGACTGCGGACCTGGGCATCATTTCCACGGCGGCACCGAGCGAGCACTTGCAGGTGCGGCCATTTCGGCAGGACCCGCTGGTGCTGATCATGCCCCTGGCCCATCCGCTGGCGGCAGAGCCGTCGCCGCGGTTCGTCGACAGCCTGGTACACGGTCATGTGGGATTGGCAGCAGACAGCGCCCTCGCCTTGCACCTGGAAGAACAAGCGCTACGCCTTGGGCGGCGGATGCAGGTGCGAGTGCGGGCCGAGGGTTTTGACGGGGTGATCCGCATGGTGGCCGGGGGTGCCGGGGTCGGCGTGGTGCCGTTGGCCTCGGTGAGACGCTGGGAGGGGGTGCTGCCCTTGCGCTGGGTGGCGCTGGAGGAAGACTGGGCCAATCGTCGGCTGCAGCTGTGCGCCCGGGATTTTACCGGGTTGCCGGGGTATGCGGCGGCGCTGGTCGAGCGGCTTGGGCTTGAGGAGTGAGTTAGCCTGGGAGCGGCGGTTCGGCGCCCCGACTTGTCCCGCGAACAAGATAACGCGCTGCATGGCACCGGCTACGCCGGTGATCGCGGGACAAGCCCGCTCCCACAACTAACACCGCAGTATTCAGAAAGTTGCGGAGCTCTTGTAGGAGCAACGGTCTTGCTCAAAATCTAAAGACCAGCCCAATCCCTGTGGGAGCGGGCTTGTCCCGCGATCACCGGCGTAGCCGGTGCCATGCAGCGCGTCGTCTGCCTCGCGGGACAAGTCGGGGCGCCGAACCCTCGCCCCCACAGGGCGAGCGGTTCTCCGTTGCGACTTGCCCGCGAAAAGGCCGGTACTGACTCAGCACACCCCGATCAGAACAACTTCACCGTATAGCTCAGGATCAACCGGTTCTCATCGATATCGGTCCGGTAGTTGGACCGCGCCATGACATTGCGAACCCGCACTCCCAGCCCGGCCAGCGGCCCGCTCTGCACCACATACGCCAGGTCCAGATCGCGCTCCCGGTCACGCCCTTCGAAGCCAAGCCCGGTGTCCACATCCCCGCCCTTCACATAGCGCAGAGTCGAGGTCAGGCCGGGAATGCCCAGGGCCACGAAGTTGTAGTCATGGCGCACCTGCCAGGAACGTTCCCCCGGCGCCGAGAACTCGTAGGTTGGCAGCGTGTTGCCCATCGGGTTGGTGTTGGCCCCGACCTGGATGAAGCCATCCTTGCCGCCGATCTGCTGGTAGCCCACATAGAAGGTATGCCCGCCAGTCTTGGCCGAGAACAGGCTGAACAAGGCATGGTTGTCGTAGTCACCGGCAATCTTGCGACCGTCCTCGCGGGCATCGAAGTACCCGGCATTGACGCCCAGCGTCCAGTCACCCACCGGCTCGGCGTGCTTGAAGCTGTAGAAGCGCTGCTGGTAGATATCCTCCAGTTGCGCCTGCCACACCCCGACGCTGGTGCGGTTGTCGTTGAAGGCATAGTCGGCGCCGACGTAGTTGAAGCGGTCGCTGGTGAAGCGCGCCAGCCTCGACGGGTTGATCGGGTCGTTGACCAGCGCGTACATCTTCTGGCTGTTGGACGAGTCGCGCAGGCTGGTGGAGCGGAACTGGCCGGCGTTCAAGGTCAACCCGGCGATCTCGCGGGACTCGAGCATCGCACCCTGATACGTTGGCGGCAGCAGGCGCAAGTCGCTGAACAACAGCACTGGCAGGTTGGGCATCAGCTCACCGACCTTGAGCTCGGTCTGCGACACCTTGAACTTGATCGCCGCACCCAGGCGGCTGTACTCGTCCGCCGACTTGCCGCTGGCAAGGCTCGGCAGCAGGCCCGACTTCGAATGCTCCGGACTGCTGTCGAGCTTGAAGCCAAGCAGCCCGGTCACATCGAGGCCGACACCCACCGTCCCCTGTGTATAACCGGAGCTGGCATTGAGGATGAACCCCTGCGCCCACTCCTGGGTACGGGACTGGGTGCTGGCACCCTTGATATCCGCATAGTCGCGGCTGAAGAAGTAATTGCGCGCCTGCAAGGTGGCGCGGGCGCCTTCGATGAAACCGCTGTCTTCGGCAGAGGCATCGAGGCACAGCGCTGCGGCGACGCAGCCACCGGCCAGTCGGGTGGCCGATGAAAAACGTTGGGAAATCTGTACGTGCATGGGGAGCGACTCCTGGATTCGGGCAACAGCGATCCACCGCGGCAGCCCAAAGGCCGCCGACGTGGGGATGGCGTGATGAAGGGATCAGGCGGGCGCCGGGCCCGCCGGGCTACCGTTGCGAGAAGCGGTCGACCGCTAGCGGTTGACCAGCTTCGCGGGCAGCGCGATCACCAGGAAGCAGCTCAGGATCAGGCAGCCGGCGAACACCCACAATGCCGCATGGGAGGTGCCGGTGAGATCGGTCACGATGCCCATCAGCGAGTTGCTCACCAGGCCCGCGATATTGGCCAGCGAGCAAGCAAGTGCGAAACCGGTGGCCGCGGCGGTACCCTTGAGGAAGGTCGCCGGCAGGCTGAAGAACACCGGCACCGCACCGATGATCGCCGCCGAGGCGATGGCGAACAGCGCCACGGTCATCACCAGGTTCTGGCTGAACAGAGTGCTGCTGGCCATGGCGATGGCGCCGATGATGAACGGCACGATGATGTGCCAGCGACGCTCGCGATGACGGTCGGAACTGGCGCCGATCATCAGCATGCCGAGTAGCGCGGCCAGGCTCGGAATCGCAGTGAGCAAGCCGATGTGGAAGGTGTCGCTGACGCCTGCATCGCGGATGAAGGTCGGCATCCAGAACCCCATGGCATAGGCACTGAGCAGGATCGAGAAATCGATGCCGCCGAGCATCCATACCTTCAGGTTGAAGAAGCCATCGCGGAAGCTGTGCTTGCTGCCCTTGCCCTCGGCATCGTCCGCAGCCAGGTCGCTGGCCAGTTGCGCCTTGTCATCGTCGGACAGCCATTTGGCCTGGTGGAAATTGTTCGGCAGGGCCCAGAAGGTCAGGATACCGAGCAGCACGCTGGGGATCGCCTCGAGCAGGAACAGCCACTGCCAGCCATGCAGGCCGTGGACCTGGTCGAAGTGCCCCATGATCCAGCCAGAGATCGGACCACCGATCACGCTCGACAGCGGCAAGCCGATCATGAACAGCGCGATGATGCGCCCACGCCGGTAGGTCGGATACCACATGGTCAGGTAGTACAGCACGCCCGGGAGGAAGCCCGCCTCGGCGGCCCCGAGCAGAAAACGCAGGATATAGAACTGGGTGGTGGTGGACACGAACATGGTGCAGGCCGACAGCAGGCCCCAGGTGATCATGATCCGGGCAATCCAGAGCTTGGCACCGACGCGCTCCAGGATCAGGTTGCTCGGCACCTCGAAGATGATGTAGCCGACGAAGAACAGCCCGGCCCCCAGGCCGTAGGCTGCGGTACTGAACTGCAGGTCTTCGAGCATCTGCAGCTTGGCGAAGCCGACGTTGATGCGGTCCAGATAGGCCGCGAGATAGCAGAAGCACAGGAAGGGAATCAGCCTCCATGTGATCTTGCGGTAGAGCGCTTGTGTGCCCTGGTCGGTTGCACTGTGAACCGCGGTTGCATTCGCAATTGGCATTTCTTGTCTCCTGGCGGCGACTTTGTGGTTGTTTTTAGGCCAGCAGTTTTCGACGCTCCAAGAGCGCCGCACACTACAGGCGGCTGTCCAGGGCAGCGTCACAAGACCCCGAGTGCTCCTGCGGGGCGACCGTCCGCACAGCGGACGGCGATGGAGCGGGCGTTCCTGCACCGTTCCTCGATTGTTATGGGTACAAGGCGCCCGGTTCAGTCGGCCAGGCGCTTGAGTTGCTCCATCGCCTCCTGGCGGCTGACGACATCGCCGTACTTGCTGTCGATGTCGAACAGGTTCGCTTCGTGCGGATCCTCATGGCGATCGCCGACGCATTCGCGCACCACGATGGTCCGGAACCCGTGCTGCAGCGCATCCACCGCACTGGCGCGGATACAGCCGCTGGTGGAGCAACCGGCCAGCACCACGGTGTCGACCCCTTGCGCATGCAGCAGCGGTGCAAGGCTGGTGCCGAAAAAGGCGCTCGCATACTGCTTGCTCAGCACCACTTCCTGCGCCAGTGGCATCACCGCCTCGCAGAACGCGGCCAGTGGATTGCCCTCGACCATGTCCTTCATCACCGGCGCCTTGCGCACCCACACGCCACCATCGGCAAAGTGCGGGGGCTGGTAGCGGATATTGGTGTGGACCACCAGAGTACCGGAGTCACGCGCCAGCGCCAGCAGGCCGCTGGCCTGCTCGACGGCCGACACCACGCCGGGGGCGTAGAGCGGCGCACCGGGGGTGGTGTAGCCCTGCATGAAGTCGATCATCAGCAGGGCCGCCTTGCGGCCGAAGCCGATGCGCTGGCCCCACACGCCCTGGTAGTTGTCACGGGCGCTCTGTGCGTCGCTCATGTCCGTCTCCCGTTTCAGTAGGCGCCCGACAGCAGGGCACCAGCGCCCGGAACCACAGGCTCCAGGTCCAGTGCCTTGAGCATGGCGTAGGTGGTGGCGATGGCCGCGGTGACCACCGGCTTGCCGGTCTGTGCCTCGACCTTGGCCACGGCGGGTAGCGACTGCATCTGCACGCAGGCCGACAGCACCACCACATCGACGCCTTCCAGGTTCATGCCGGCGACGATGCCCGGCAGGTTGGCCGGGTCATGGCGCGCCACGGCGAGGTTGTCGGGGATCTCCAGCGCACGCCAATCCTGAACCTCGAAGCCCTCCTCACGGATGTAGTTCACCACCAGCTCGGTCAGCGGCTTCATGTAGGGCGCGACGATGGCGATGCGCTTGGCCTTCATGACGTGCAGCGCCTCGACCAAGGCACCTGCACTGGTGATCACCGGCGCCAGCGCGTCGTTGTCGGCGGTGGCTTTCTGCAAGCGTTTCTCCGACTGGCGGTGATAGCCCAGCCCCATGGCCATGATCGCCACCAGGCACGCGTAGCCCAGCACGTCGACCTTGGCGTCGGACAACTCCACCGCGCAGCGGTCGGACTCGGCATCCATCGCCGCCAGCTCTTCCTTCTTCACCTGCTTCATGCGCATGCGGCTGGAGTGGAAGGTGAAGCGCTCCGGGCGGATCGCCTGGCGCGCGGTGAGCATCGCCGGGATCTCGGTTTCCATGGTGGTGTTCGAACTCGGCACGATCTGGCCGATGCGATACAGCTTGGTCATGTCTCGTGCTCCTTCAGACGAGGGAATGGTCGAGGAAATCGCCGAAGGCGGCAAAGAAGCCTTCGAGGTCGTCCCAGGGAATCATGTGGCCGGCGTTGTCGACCTGAACCACCTGGATGTCCGGCTTGAGCTCGCGGATCTCGGCGATGTCCTGCGCCTGGATCACACCGCCACGCCCGGCCACCATCAGCAGCGCCGGCTGGCGCACGGCAGGCAGGTCCTGATGGATATCCACCTCGTGGAAATCGTTGAAGGCTCGCACGATCGCCGGCTCGTGGCAGGTGTGCAGCCATTCGGCGCGCAGGGCCAGTTGCTCGTCGCTCCAGGTCGCGCAGAAGGCGCGCATGTCCTCACCGGTCATGCCGGTCGTGGCCTGGCGGATCGAATCGACGTACCACGGCAGCTTGCTCGGGTACTCGCGACGGCCCGGACCGGACACCGGCGGATCGATCAGCACCAGGCGCTGCAGGCCCGGCGCGCCCTGGGCGGCAGCGCGAATGGCGAAGCGTGCGCCCATCGAATGACCGACCAGGTGATAACTGCCAAGCCCAAGCGCTGCGGCGAAGGCCGGAATGTCGGCGGCGCAGGCATCGGTGCCATAGTCCAGGCCAGGGCCGCTGGAGGACAAGCCACGCCCGCGCACGTCCAGCACATAGGTGTCGAAGTGCTGGCCGAGGCGCTCGGCGACGAACCCCCAGGTGATCGCCGGGCTGGTGATCCCCGGCACCAGGATCAGCGCCGGCCCTTTGCCGCCGTAGCGCAGGTAGTGCTGGCGGATGCCGTTGGCGCTGACGTTGCCGCCGGCGACGAAGCTGCTCATGCCGCCTCCCCGCTTTTCAGTTCCTGGCCATAGAGGTCATAGCCGTAGACCCACGCCGGGTCTTCCTGGGTGTAGAGGAAGGTGTTGGCGTTGGACACCGACTGCACCCGCGAGGCGCGTTCCTTGCGGTTGGCTTCGTAGAGGGCGAAGGCGGTGCGGTGGTCGGACAGCCCGGTTTCCTGCAGGCAGCGGGTCAGCATTGCCGCGTCCTCGATGGCCATGCAGGCGCCCTGGGCCATGTGCGGCTTCATCGGATGGCAGGCATCGCCCAGCAGCACCAGGCGGCCACGGCTCCACAGCGGCAGCGGGTTGCGGTTGCGCAGCGGCCACTTGGTGATGGACTCGGTCGCGTCGATCAGCTTGTGCACCGTCGAGTGGTAGCCCTCGAAGGCGGCGCGCATCTCTTCCTGGCTGCTGTCCACGAACGGGCCCTGGAAGTCCCAGGCCTCGTGCGGTACGCCGGTGACGAAGTAGTACTCGTCGCGTTTGCCGGTGGTGTAGTAGACCATCATGTGACGATCGTCGGTCCACCACTTCACGCAGTCCTCGAACACGTCTGCGTGCTGCTTGAGCTTGTCGCCGCGAATCAGCGCACGGTGAGCGACCCAACCGCTGTAGATCGGCGCTTCAGCGCCCAGCAGTTCCTCGCGGATCTTCGAGTGGATGCCATCGGCACCGATGACGATATCGGCCACGGTATGAGTGCCGTCGGCGAAGTCCAGGCGCACCTGGTCACCCTCGTCGACGATCTTTTCCAGGCGCTTGCCGAAATGCACGGTGCCCGGCTTGATCGCCTCGATCTGCAGCGCGTGCAGGTCGCCGCGGTGGATGGTGATGTACGAGGCGCCGTACTCGCGGCGAGCGAACTCGCCCAGCGGGATCCGCGCCAGGTAGTCGCCGGTCCTGCCGTCGCGGCTGAACCAGAAGTCCGGGTGCGAGCTCATCAGCTCCAGCTTCTGCTCGAGGCCCATGCGACGGAAGATCTTCATCACGTTGGGGCCGATGTGGATGCCCGCACCGAGGCGGGTGAACTCCGGCGCCTGCTCGAACACCTCGACGTCGAACCCGGCCTGCTGCAGCAACGTAGCGGCCGCCGCCCCACCCAGACCTGCACCGACGATTGCGATTTTCTGCCTACCCCGCATGGGTATGTCTCCTCTTGTTCTGATGTGTTGCCAGCGGTTCGGCCGCTCGACGATTTAGAGTGTATACGCTCTATTTTTTTAATTGGAAGAGGCAGTGCGAAATATTTTCAAGGACCGTGATAAATGGCGATAACGCGGCTATTGTTACCGCAAACATTGGAATATGTGTGAATAGGTAACGTTTGAACGCAACGCTTGCGCTAATCGACGGGATGCGCTTTCATCTGAGCAAATATGGTGTACACACTATTGTTTTGCACCGAGATGACGCGCCAGGCACTGCCGTGGTGCAGCCGCTCGACCCTTGAGTCCTGACCAGGAGACCCCCCATGCCGGTGAGCAATGCAGAGCTGACCCAGATGTTCGAACACGTGCTGAAACTGTCTCGGGTTGACGAAACCCAGAGCGTCGCCGTGCTCAAGAGCCACTACTCCGACCCGCGCACGGTCAACGCCGCGATGGAGGCAGCGCAGCGCCTGAAGGCCAAGGTCTATGCGGTGGAGTTGCCGTCGTTCAACCACCCCACGGCGATGGGCAACGACATGACCGCTTACTGCGGCGACACCGCGCTGACCGGCAACATCGCCGCCCAGCGGGCGCTGGAAGCGGCCGACCTGATCGTCGACACCATGATGCTGCTGCACTCTCCCGAGCAGGAGCAGATCCTCAAGACCGGCACGCGCATCCTGCTGGCGGTCGAACCCCCGGAAGTACTGGCGCGCATGCTGCCCACCGAGGACGACAAGCGTCGCGTGCTGGCCGCCGAGACCCTGCTCAAGCAAGCGCGCAGCATGCATGTGCGTTCCAAGGCCGGCAGCGACTTCCACGCCCCGCTCGGCCAGTATCCGGCGGTCACCGAATACGGCTACGCCGACGAGCCGGGGCGCTGGGACCACTGGCCCAGTGGCTTCCTGTTCACCTGGCCGAACGAGGACAGCGCCGAAGGCACGCTGGTACTGGATGTCGGCGACATCATCCTGCCGTTCAAGAACTACTGCCGCGAGCGCATCACCCTGGAGATCGAGAAAGGCTTCATCACCGGTATCCACGGCGGCTTCGAAGCCGAATACCTGCGTGACTACATGAAGTACTTCAACGACCCCGAGGTGTACGGCATCTCCCACATCGGCTGGGGCCTGCAACCCCGCGCGCAATGGACCGCCATGGGCCTGCACGACCGCAACGACGGCATGTGCATGGACGCACGCGCCTTCTACGGCAACTTCCTGTTCTCCACCGGCCCAAACACCGAGGTCGGCGGCAAGCGCAAGACCCCGTGCCACCTGGATATCCCGCTGCGCAACTGCGATATCTACCTGGACGACCAGGCCGTGGTGCTGGCCGGCGAGGTGGTCGCGCCCGAGGAGTCCAAGGCCCGATAGGGGTTATACTGGCCCGGCGCTCCGCTTTCGGGGGCCGGCCAGCCAACCCACACAGCCCAAGCCATCACATGCCGAAGAAAACCGCCCCCGTTGCCACTCCGCTCGACACCACGCCCTATGACGTCACCGAACAGATCGGCCACCTGCTGCGCAAGGCGTACCAGCGGCATACGGCGATCTTCCAGCAGCAGGCGTGCGACCCACAGCTCACCTCGATCCAGTTCGTCACCCTGTGCGCCCTGCGCGACCACGGGCCCAGTTCCCAGGCCGAGCTGATCAAGGCCACGGCGGTGGACCAGGCGACCATCCGTGGCATCGTCGAGCGCCTCAAGGCGCGCGAACTGGTGCAACTGTCGCCAGACCCGGACGACCGGCGCAAGGTCATCGTCGAGCTCACCGAAAGCGGCTCGGCGCTGCTCGACGCGATGATTCCGTGCGCACGACAGATCAGCGAGCTGAGCATGGGCAGCCTCAATGCCGGGGAGCGGGTGGCGATCCTGTTCCTGTTGCGCAAGATGATCGACAGCGACGAGTCGGCCGGCTAGCAACGCCTCCACTCCTCCCCCCTCAACGCCATCTCTGGCCTACTTCTTGCTCACCATTTCATGTAGTGAGTACTTACCGAAAAAGCGCACCAATTGTGTTCTTTGGTAGCGCCCCAGAGATGAGCCAACAATGCAAACAACCATCTCCCTACGGATCAACGGTCAGCCTGTGGATGTCAGCGCCGACGCCGACACACCGCTGCTGCTGATCCTGCGCAACGACCTGTGCCTGAACGGCCCCAAGTACGGCTGCGGCCTGGGCGAGTGCGGGGCCTGCACGGTAATCATCGACGGGGTGGCCGCGCGCTCCTGCGTGATCCCCCTGGCCGGCGCCGAAGGCCGCGAGGTCACCACGCTCGAAGGTCTCGGTAACAAGGCCGCGCCGCACCCGGTGCAGCAGGCGTTCATCGACGAACAGGCGGCCCAGTGCGGCTACTGCATGAACGGCATGATCATGACCGCCAAGGCCCTGCTCGACCGTATCCCCAATCCCACCGACGAACAGATCCGCAACGAACTGTCCGGCAACCTCTGCCGCTGCGGCACCCACGTCGAAATCCTGCGCGCGGTGCGCCGCGCCGCCGGCCGCCAGGCCTGAGATCCGGAGAACCTCATGAATCACTCGCAACAGGTGCCTTCACGCGAGCAATTGCTGGCCAGCAGCGGCGTGCTGCTGATCGTCGACGAGATCACCCCACCCTCAGGGCCGGTCGCAAAGGGCGTGACACCGGTCATCAAGGACCGCGAACTGGCACTGTTCATCGCCGTCAGCGACGACGGCCTGGTTTATGCCTTCAATGGCCACGTCGACCTGGGTACCGGCATCCGCACCTCGCTGGCGCAAATCGTCGCCGAGGAGCTGGACCTGCGCATGGACCAGGTGCACATGGTGCTCGGCGACACAGAGCGTGCGCCGAACCAGGGCGCGACCATCGCCAGCGCCACCCTGCAGATTTCCGCCGTGCCATTGCGCAAGGCCGCGGCCACGGCGCGACGCTTCCTGCTGCAGCAGGCCGCCCTTGAGCTGGGCTGCGCAGCCAATGCGTTGCGGATCGAAGAGGGCGCGGTGATCGCCGAAGACGGCCGTCGCCTACCTTTCGCCGACCTGGTGCGCGGGCAAAACCAGCAATTGCGCATCGCCGACGACGCCCCGCTCAAGGCCGTCGAGGACTATCGCCTGGTCGGGCGCAGCGCCGCGCGGGTAGACATCCCCGGCAAGGCCACCGGCGAGCTGACCTACGTGCACGACATGCGCCTGCCCGACATGCTCCACGGCCGGGTGATCCGCCCGCCCTATGCCGGTCACGACAGTGGCGACTTCGTCGGCAACAGCCTGCTGGCGGTGGATGAAAGCTCCATCGCCCATGTGCCTGGCGTGGTCGCCGTGGTGGTGATCCGCGACTTCGTCGGCGTGGTGGCCGAGCGTGAGGAACAGGCGATCCGCGCCGCCCACGACCTCAAGCTGAGCTGGAAGCCGTTCACTGGCAAGCTGCCCGACCTCAGCGACGTCGCCCAGGCCATCCGCGACAACCCCAGGGTGCAGCGCACCGTACTGGACAAGGGCGAGGTCGACGCGGGCATCGCCAATGCCAGCCAGCGCCTGAGCCGCAGTTACCTGTGGCCCTACCAGCTGCATGGCTCGATCGGCCCGTCCTGTGCCCTGGCCGACTTCACCGAAGGCCAGATCCGCGTCTGGTCCGGCACCCAGAATCCACACCTGCTGCGCGCCGACCTCGCCTGGTTGCTGGAGTGCCCCGAAGCGCGCATCGAGATCATCCGCATGGAAGCGGCGGGCTGCTACGGCCGCAACTGCGCCGACGACGTGTGCGCCGACGCGGTGCTGCTGTCGCGTGCGGTCGGACGCCCGGTGCGGGTGCAACTGACCCGCGAGCAGGAGCATGTCTGGGAGCCCAAGGGCACCGCGCAACTGATGGAGATCGACGGCGGCCTGAACGCCGACGGCACGGTCGCCGCCTACGACTTCCAGACCAGCTACCCCTCCAACGGCGCCCCCACCCTCGCCCTGCTGCTGACCGGCGCGGTGGAACCGGTGCCGGCGCTGTTCGAAATGGGCGACCGCACCTCGATTCCGCCCTATGACTACGAACACATGCGCGTCACCATCAATGACATGACACCGCTGGTACGCGCCTCGTGGATGCGTGGCGTGTCGGCGATGCCCAACAGCTTCGCCCACGAGTCCTATATCGACGAACTGGCCTTCGCGGCAGGCGTCGACCCGGTCGAATACCGCCTGCGCCACCTTTCCGACCCGCGTGCCATCGATCTGGTCAAGGCCACCGCCGAACGCGCGCAGTGGCAGGCGCACACCCAGCCCATGCAGGCGCCCGCCGAGGGCGATGTGTTGCGCGGTCGCGGCTTCGCCTATGCGCGCTACATCCACAGCAAATTCCCGGGTTTCGGGGCGGCCTGGGCGGCCTGGGTCGCCGATGTGGCGGTGGACCGGCGCACCGGCGAGGTAGCCGTCACCCGTGTGGTGATCGGCCATGACGCGGGCATGATGGTCAACCCCGAAGGCGTGCGCCACCAGATCCACGGCAACGTGATCCAGTCCACCAGCCGCGTACTCAAGGAACAGGTGCACTTCGAGGAATCGACGGTAGCCAGCAAGGAATGGGGCGGCTACCCGATCCTCACCTTCCCGGAGCTGCCAGCCATCGACGTGATGATGCTGCCGCGCCAACACGAACCACCGATGGGTAGCGGCGAGTCGGCCTCGGTGCCGAGCGCAGCGGCCATCGCCAACGCGATCTTCGACGCCACCGGCATACGCTTTCGCGAGTTGCCGATCACTGCCGAACGGGTGCGTGCTGCGCTTGGCGGTAACGGCGAGGATTCGTCTGCGCCAGCACCGCCCGCGCCGAAACGCTCGAAGTGGCGGTTCGGCTCGATCGCCGGCGTGTTCGGTGCCGCCCTGGGCATGCTCGCCACGGCCCTGCCCTTTCGCACGGAAATCGCGCCGGTGACGCCTCCGGCGGCCGGCAGCTGGTCGGCGGCGATGCTCGAACGCGGGCGCCAGGTGGCGGCGGCCGGCGATTGCGCGGTGTGCCACACGGTCAGCGGCGGCAAGGTCAATGCCGGCGGCCTGGCGATGGAAACGCCGTTCGGCACGCTGTACAGCACCAACATCACGCCCGATCCGGAAACCGGCATCGGCCGCTGGTCATTCGCCGCCTTCGAGCGCGCCATGCGCGAGGGCATCAGCCGCGACGGCCGACATCTGTACCCGGCCTTTCCCTACACCTCGTTTCGCACTATCACCGACGGTGACATGCAGGCGCTGTACGCCTACCTGATGTCGCAGACACCGGTACGCCAGGAGGCGCCGGCCAACGACATGCGTTTCCCGTTCAACCAGCGCCCGCTGATGGCCGGCTGGAACGCGCTGTTCCTCAAGCGCGGCGAGTACCAGCCCGACCCGCAGCGCAGTGCACAGTGGAACCGCGGCGCCTACCTGGTCGACGGCCTCGGGCACTGCACCGCCTGTCACTCGCCGCGCAACCTGATGGGCGCGGAAAAAGCCGGCAAGAGCTACCTGGCCGGGGGCATGGTCGATGGCTGGGAGGCGCCAGCACTCAACGCCCTGGGCAAGTCGTCCACGCCCTGGAGCGAGAGCGAGTTGTTCACTTATCTGCGCACCGGTTTCTCCGACAAGCACGGTGTCGCCGCCGGGCCCATGGGGCCAGTGGTCAGCGAGCTGGCGACCTTGCCGGAGAGCGACGTGCGGGCCATTGCCCACTACCTGAGTTCACTGGACGGCGAGCCGCACACGATCGCGACCCAGGCTGCGCCTCAGGTCGATACGCAACTGTCCATCAGCAATGGCGAGCGGGTATTCAAAGGTGCGTGCATGGCCTGTCACAGCGATGGCCTGGGCCCGAAGCTGTTCGGTGTCAGCCCGTCGATGGCGGTCAACAGCAACGTGCACAGCGATGTGCCGGACAACCTGCTGCGCGTGATCTTGCACGGTATTCCAACGCCTGCGACCCGCGACCTGGGCTATATGCCCGGCTTCAGGGATAGCCTTTCGGACCGCCAGGTGGCGGACCTGGCCGCCTACCTGCGCCAGCGTTTCGCCGCCGACAAACCGGCCTGGCAAGGGCTGGCGGCGAAGAGCGCGCAGGTACGCGCCAACCCCGGCAGCCACTGAGGCTAGCGGCGCAGGCCGCGCAGGGCGAGATCGCTGATGAAGTCCAACCAGTCGGCCTTGGCCTGCTTGTCGGCGAGGTCTACGGCGAGGAACGAGCTGAGCGTATGGCGGTTGGAGTTATAGAAATAGCAGAGCGAGGCAATCATCAGGTAGGCGTGGGTGATGTCGATGTCATTGCGGAACAGGCCCTTGGCCTGCCCCGCCTCGATGATCGGCCGCAGCACGCCGACCGCCTCGCCGGACAGCGCCTGCAGGTTCTGCGACTTGCGCGCGTGCTGGCCCTGGTGAAGGTTTTCGGTGGCCAGGATGGTAACGAACTCGGGATGACGTACGTAGTAGTCCCAGATGAACGCCACCAGTTGGCGCAACGCGCTCTCGGGGTCGGACAAGTCAAGGCGCAGCTTGGCCTCGGCCTGGTTGAAGCTGGCGTAGATATGCTCCAGCACGCTGATGAACAACTTTTCCTTGTTGCCGAAGTAGTAATAGATCATCCGGTCGTTGGACTTGGCCAGCGTGGAGATCTGCTCGACGCGCCCGCCGGTGAAGCCCTCCTTGCTGAAGACCTTCACCGCGGCCTTGAGGATGTTGTCCTTGGTGCGGTCGGCCTGCTGGGCACGAACACCGGTTTTGCGAGTCTGCATGTCGGTCCCTGTGGGGCTGGCCAGATAGCCAACACTGCCACAGACATGGGGTGTGGCGCCAACGATTGAAACGGGGTAACCAACATGCAGCATCTCGACCGGCCCAGCAGATCGAACGCCTGCACAGGCCGATCGGGCTGGACCTGGGCAGCAAGTCGCCAGCGGAAATCGCCCTGGCGGTAATGGCGGATGTGCTGCGGGTGTATCGCGGCAAGGCGCGGGATGCGTTGTAGCCTGCCGAGCCCCTGTGGTGCACAGATGTGAACCACCACACGCCACCCCCTTGCCGCCCGCCAATCTCTTTCCCCACAATCCCCTCCACGCCGCACCACGACAGGGAACTCACCGTGCCATCCATCTATCAGCTCAAACCCCGCTTCCAGGCTCTGCTGCGCCCTTCGGTGCAGCGTCTCTACGATCGCGGCGTCACGGCCAACCAGGTCACCGTCGCCGCAGCGTTGGTGTCGGTGCTGCTCGGGCTGCTGCTCGCCTGGCTGCCCCACGTCACCTGGCTGTTCATCCTTGTCCCGGTGTGGATGCTGCTGCGCATGGCGCTCAATGCCGTCGACGGCATGCTGGCCCGCGAGTTCGGCCAGCAATCGACCCTGGGTGCCTACCTCAACGAACTGTGCGACGTGATCGCCGACGCGGCGCTGTACCTGCCCTTCGCGTTGCTGGTCGGGGTGTCGCCGGCACTGGTGGTGCTGGTGGTGTTGCTTGCCGTCATCAGTGAATACGCCGGGGTGATGGGCCCGCTGGCCGGTGCTTCGCGGCGTTACGACGGCCCGATGGGCAAGAGCGACCGGGCCTTTGCCTTCGGCGTACTGGGTACCGGCGTGGCCTTCGGCGTGCTGAATCCGACGTGGATCAACGGCCTGCTGCTGGTCATCCTGCTGCTCTCGCTCTATACCCTCTACAACCGGGTACGCCACGGGCTGGCCGAAACCCGCTGACCCCATTGCCGCAGGACAAGGACTTTCACCATGCGCCAAGCGCAATCGCTGCACTTCTCGACCCACGACGGCGTCGAGCTGCACTACCGGCACTGGCCGGCCACCCGCAACGAGCACCAGCCGCGCCGGGCACTGGTGATGTTCCATCGCGGGCACGAGCACGGCGGGCGCATGGCGCACCTGGCCGACGAACTGGACCTGCCCGGTTACGACATTTTCGCCTGGGACGCCCGTGGCCATGGCCTGTCGCCAGGGGCCCGTGGCGACAGTCCGAGCTTCGCCACCAGCGTGCGCGACGTGCAGACCTTCATCGAACATATCCAGGCGCAGCACGGTATCGCCGAGCCCGATATGGTCGTGCTGGCGCAGAGCGTCGGCGCAGTGCTGATCGCCACCTGGGCCCACGACTACGCGCCCAAGGTGCGCTGCCTGGTGCTGGCCTCGCCGGCGTTCAAGGTCAAGCTCTACGTGCCCTTCGCTCGCCCCGGCCTGAAACTGCTCAAGGCCCTGCGCGGCAACTTCTTCGTCAACAGCTACGTCAAGCCACGGCTGCTCACCCATGATCCGGAACGGGTGATGTCGTACACCGCAGACCCGCTGATCAGCCGACCGATCTCGGTGACCGTGCTGCTGGGCCTGTACGAGGCAGCCGACCGCGTGGTCGCCGACGCCCAGGCCATCCAGATACCGACTCAGTTGCTGGTGTCTGGCGCGGACTTCGTGGTGGAACGCGGCCCGCAGGAGCGTTTCTTCGAGCGCCTGGGCAGCCCGCGCAAGGAGATGCATATCCTGCCCGGCTTCTTCCACGACACCCTCGGCGAACGCGACCGCGCCCACGCCCTGGCGCGGATCGAGCGCTTCATCGCCCACTGTTTCAACGCACCGCTGCCTGCGCCTTCGCTGCTCGATGCCGACAAGGTCGGTGCCAGCTGCGCCGAGGCCGAGAGCCTGGCCGCACCGCTGCCGCACAACTCGCCGCGCGACCTCTACTGGCGCAGCTACCGCGCCAGCCTGCGCCTGGGCAAGGGGCTGTCCGAAGGGGTGAAGCTGGGTTTCGACACCGGCTTCGACTCCGGCAGCACCCTGGACTACGTGTACCGCAACCAGGCGACCGGCAAGGGCAAACTGGGCGAGCTGATCGATCGCAACTACCTCGACGCCATCGGCTGGCGTGGTATCCGCCAACGCAAGGTGCATGTCGAGGAACTGCTGCGCCTAGCCATCGCTCGCCTGCGCGAACAGGCACGACCTGTGCACATCGTCGATATCGCCGCCGGCCACGGCCGCTACATCCTCGAAGCGCTGCAGGAGCAATTGCCGGACTCGATCCTGCTGCGCGACTACAGCGAGCTGAACGTGCAGCAGGGCAGCGCGCTGATCGACGAAAAGGGCCTGGGCGAGATTGCCCGTTTCGTCCAGGGCGATGCCTTCGACCGCCAGAGCCTGGCGAGCCTCGACCCGCGCCCCACCCTGGCGGTGGTGTCCGGGCTCTATGAGCTGTTCGCCAGCAACCAACTGGTGGGCGACTCCCTGGCGGGCCTGGCCGACGCCGTGGAAGACGGCGGCTACCTGGTCTACACCGGCCAGCCATGGCATCCGCAACTGGAGATGATCGCCCGTGCCCTGACCAGCCACCGCGGCGGCGACGCCTGGGTCATGCGCCGGCGCAGCCAGGCCGAGATGGACCAGTTGGTGGAGGCCGCAGGCTTTCGCAAGATCGCCCAGCGCATCGACGAGTGGGGCATCTTCAGCGTCAGCCTGGCCCAGCGGGTTCGCTGATGACGCGCGAAGCCGGGCTGATCCGGCGCGGCGTCCTGTGGCTGTTGCTGCTCGGGCCGTTCTTCTTCCTCAGTTACGGCCTGGCCAACACCTACACCGCCGGGCGCGACGATGTCGGCAGCCTGGTGTTCGGCTGGGAACGGCACATGCCGCTGTGGCCATGGACGATCATTCCGTACTGGTCGATCGACCTGTTGTACGGCCTGTCATTCCTGCTGCCGCTCACGCGTCGGGAGATGGACCGCCATGCCCTGGCGCTGTTGACCGCGCAGCTGGTCAGCGTCAGTTGCTTCCTGCTGTGGCCGCTGCGTTTCACCTTCGAGCGACCGGAACTGGCAGGCGTGTTCGGCTGGCTGTTCGATGTGCTGATGGGCTTCGACAAACCCTATAACCAGGCACCGTCGCTGCATATCGCGCTGCTGGTGATCATCTGGAGCATGTTCGCCCGGCACACCCGCAAACCGCTCTGGCGCTGGGCCGTGCACGGCTGGATGGCCTTGATCGGGCTCTCGGTGCTGACCACCTGGCAGCACCACTTCATCGACCTGCCCAGCGGCGCACTGGTGGGGCTGCTGTGCCTGTGGCTATGGCCGCACCAGGGCGCGTTGCCGCTGCGCGAGGCGCATCTGGCGCGTGAGCCGAAACGCTGGCGGCTTGGCTTGCGCTATGGCATCGGCGCCCTGTTGTGTGCGCTGCTGGCCTTCAAGCTGGGTGGAGGGTGGCTGTGTTTGCTGTGGCCGGCAGTGGCGTTGCTGGTGGTAGCGCTGAACTATGTGCTGCTGGGGGCCAGCGGATTCCAGAAAGCTGCGGATGGGCATCTGTCGAACGCCGCGACCTGGCTGCTGGCGCCTTACCTGATTGGCGCCTGGATCAACTCCCGAGCCTGGACCTGGCGGCATCCGCAGGCAGATGAAGTCTGCGACGGGGTGTATCTGGGACGGATTCCCGGATTGGGCGAGGCAGGTGATTTTGCGGCGGTAGTGGATTTGTGTGCGGAGCTACCCTGCCCATGGCCAGCCACAGCGCCTGTTGACCCTGTAGGAGCGGGCTTGCCCGCGAATGGGCCAGAACAGACAACCTACCTCAGCCTGCCCACCCTGGACCTCATCCCCCCAAGCCCCGCTTTGCTGCTGCAGGCCGCCGAAGCCATCGACCGCCTGCGCCAGCAAGGCCCGCTGCTGGTCTGCTGCGCCCTGGGCTATTCACGCAGCGCCAGCGCCGTGGCGGCCTGGCTGATCCACAGCGGCCGCTGCGCCGACATCGACGCCGCCGAAGCCCTCATCCGCCAGGCCCGCCCGGGCGTGGTACTGCACCCAGGCCACCGTCATGCCCTGCTGCAACTCGGAGTCCAGCCATGAACCTGCACCTGGTCGCCATCCTGCTAGCCCGTGGCCGACAACTGGAACGCCTGTCCGACGCCCTGACACTGCTGGCCGTCGCCTACGGCCTCGCGCCACTGCTCGGCCTGCACCTGCATCCGCTGGCCAGTGCGCTATGCATCGTGCTGCTGCTCCTGGGCCTTGCCCACAAATACTGGGCCGTGCGCGTGGCCCTGGATGCCGAGCTCTTCGATCGCATGGCCAGCAGTACCCGGCTCACTGACGACACCCGCGCCCTGGACCGAGCGCTGTTCGAGCTGAACCTCAAGGCCCGCGACGACGATCCGCGCGACTGGCCAACCCGCAGCCAGGCTGCACTCGCCCTGTTGCGCCGCCAGGCCCTGTGCCTGGGCCTGCAGTTGCTGTTGACCTTGGCTACCCTGCTGACACTGCCCTTCACCGGATGACCCGCACCATGCTCGCCGCCCTCACCGCCTTCGCCATCACCTCCGCCGCGCGCCTGATCACCGGCGCCCGTGCCCTGTGGCTCGGCTGCACGCCACAACCGGTGCAGCGCCTGTACTTCGCCAACCACAGCAGCCACGGCGATTTCGTCCTGCTCTGGGCCTCCCTGCCGGAGCCCTTGCGGCGCCGGACGCGGCCTGTGGCCGGGGCGGATTACTGGAACAAACCCGGGCTGCGCAATTTCGTCATACGCAAGGTGTTCAACGGCATCCTCATCGATCGCCAGCGCAGCGAAGGCCAGGACAACCCGTTGCAACCGGTGTTCGACGCCCTGGCCCAGGGCGATTCGCTGATCTTCTTCCCGGAAGGCACGCGCAATCTTGGAGACGATCCACTGCTGCCGTTCAAGAGCGGCCTGTTCCACCTCGCCTCTGCCCAGCCGGAAATCGAGGTGGTACCGGTGTGGATCGCCAACCTCAACCGGGTGATGCCCAAAGGTCGCGCCCTGCCGTTGCCGCTGCTGTGCACGCTGAGTTTCGGCGAGCCATTGCAGGTGCTGCCTGACGAAAGCAAGCAGGCGTTTCTCGAGCGGGCCCGTCAAGCCTTGCTGAACCTGGCCCCGAAGGAAGTCTGAGATGGATCACAACACCTTGTCCCTGTTCGCCGGCATCGGCGCCCTGCTGCTCCTGGCCAGCATCATCGGCCGCCTGCTCAAGTGGCGCGCAGGCTCCGCGCCGCACGCGGTGATCGACAACCTCAATGCACGCATCAACGCCTGGTGGGTGATGGTGCTGGTGATCGGCCTTGCCTTCGTGTTCGGCAAGTACGGTGTGATCGTGCTGTTCTATTGCGTGTCGTTCTACGCCCTGCGCGAGTTCATGACCCTCACCCCGACCCGGCGCAGCGACTACCCGGCGCTGGTGGCTGCGTTCTACGTCGCGTTGCCGGTGCAGTATTTGCTGATCGCCATGGACTGGTACGGCATGTTCAGCATCTTCATCCCGGTGTACCTGTTTTTGCTGCTGCCGATCCTGGCCAGCTTTGGCGGGGATACGACGCGCTTCCTCGAGCGCGCCTCGAAGGTACAGTGGGGCCTGATGATCGCGGTGTACTGCGTGTCGTCAGTGCCCGCGCTGATGACCCTGGACATCCCCGGCTACGAGGGCCGCAACCTGCTGCTGATCGCCTGGTTGATCCTGGTGGTACAGATCAGCGACGTGCTGCAGTACGTGTGCGGCAAGCTGTTCGGCAAGCGCAAGGTGGCGCCCAACCTGTCGCCGTCCAAAACCGTCGAAGGCCTGGCCGGCGGGGTGGCGTTGGCCACGCTGGTCGGCGCGCTGCTGTGCTGGATCACCCCGTTCAACTTCTGGCAGGCAGCGCTGATGGCGCTGACGGTCAACGCCATGGGTTTCTTTGGCGGGCTGGTGATGTCGGCCATCAAGCGCGACCGTGGGGTAAAGGACTGGGGGCACATGATCGAAGGGCATGGCGGCATGCTCGACCGCATGGATTCGGTGTGCTTCGCCGCGCCGGTGTTCTTCCACTTCGTGCGCTACTGGTGGGCCTAGAACAGCGCAGGGTCGGGGTGCAGCGGTGTTGCGCCCTACCCACCCCTACCGATCCTCACCATTAATACCCCCTGGGGTATAAGCCCTGCGCGACACCCCGCTGGCTCAAGCCCCTGAAGTCACTTGAGGTAGGAGCGCAGCAGCGCAGCCACCTTGTCCGCCTCTTCCTGGCGCTCTTGGACGCTCAGCCCGTCCGCCACCAGGTGCTCGCGGATATGCCCTTCCATGACCTCGGCCATCAGGCCGTTTACCGCCCCGCGCACCGCAGCGATCTGCTGCAGGATCGCGAGACAGTCCTTCTCCTGCTCGAGCGCCGTCTCCAGTGCGCCGGCCTGGCCCTTGATCTTGCGCACTCGGGTCAGCAGCGACTTCTTGTTCTTCAACGTGTGTGCCATGGCGCCTCACATCATGATATGTATACTGGGGTATAGTATATTTCTGGATCATACGGGAGCATGATAAACCATGAAGGCCACCGCCTCTGACAAATGGCTGCACAGCCATCAGTTCCATACCAGCAACCTCGGTGCCGAGCGCAAGACGCGCCTGGCCGTCTGGCTCACGGCGATCATGATGGTCGCGGAAATCGCCGGGGGCTGGTTCTTCAACTCCATGGCGCTGCTCGCCGATGGCTGGCACATGAGCTCGCATGCCCTGGCCCTGGGCCTTTCGCTATTGGCCTACGCCGCAGCACGCCGCTATGCCACAGATCGGCGCTTTGCCTTCGGCACCTGGAAGATCGAGATCCTGGGCGGCTATTCCAGCGCCCTGCTGCTGCTCGGGGTCGCGGGGCTGATGGCCTTCCAGTCGGTCGAGCGCCTGCTCACGCCCGGTCCCATCCACTACGACGAGGCAATCTTCATCGCTGTGATCGGCCTTGGAGTCAACCTGATCTGCGCCTGGCTGCTGCGCGACGATCATGCCCACCACCACGAGCAAAACCATGAGCATGGCCACCACCAACACGACCTGAACCTGCGCTCGGCCTACCTGCACGTCATCGCCGATGCGGCGACCTCCGTGCTGGCTATCGTCGCCCTGGTGGCGGGCAAATTGTGGGGCGCCGCCTGGCTCGACCCAGTCATGGGCCTGCTTGGCGCAGTACTGGTGGCGCTTTGGGCAAGGGGACTGCTGCGCGACACCGGGAGGGTGCTGCTGGATGCCGAGATGGACGCGCCCCTGGTCGAAGAAATCCGCGAAGCGATCGCCGCGCTGCCAGTCCAGGCGAACATCACCGACCTGCACCTGTGGCGCGTCGGCAAAGACCAGTACGCCTGCATCCTCGGCCTGGCCTGCACTACAGAGCTGAGTGCCGACCGTGTACGCCAGGCATTGGCGGAACACGAGGAGCTTGCGCATATCACCGTCGAGGTGAACGCCATAGCGCATCCAGACAGATGAATGTCGAGCGCAGGCAACCGTGCCTTTCGCCCAGCCCCTAAGGTGACGGGTCACTCAGCCCGTCATCAGGAGCCCTGCCATGTCCGACTTCATCACCGTCCTGCGCGAAACCTGTCCGACCCCGGTGGTCGATGCAACCAAGTGGAAACGCATCGGCGGCGACCCGCACACCGTCAACCTCAACGCCTACCTGTCGGCCGATGGCAGCAAGATCATGGGCACCTGGATCTGCACGCCTGGCAAGTTCGAGGTCAACTACGAGAAGTGGGAGTTCTGCCACTTCCTCGAGGGCTACTGCATCATCACCCCCGAAGGCGAAGAGCCCAAGCACCTCAAGGGCGGCGATGTGTTCGTCATCGAGCCCGGCATGAAAGGCACCTGGGAAGTGGTCGAGACCGTACGCAAGTACTTCGTCTTCGCCTGACTGCATCTGATGGATGCGGGCGTGCAGCCGGGCCGGCAGGCTCAGCGCAGCGCCCGGTCCACCAGCACCTGCAAGCGACCACGGGAGCACTGCTCGACCCGCGCCTCGACGCCATATACCTGCGCCAGCAACTGCGGTTCGAGTACCTGCGCCGGGGTGCCGCAGGCCACCACCCGGCCCTTCTCCAGCATCACCAGGCAATCGGCATGGCTGGCCGCCAGGTTGATGTCGTGCAGCACCGCGACCGCCAACAGCCGATGGCGCACCACCCGCTCACGCACCGCATCCATCACCCGCAGTTGGTAGTGCAGGTCCAGGGCGCTGGTCGGCTCGTCGAGCAACAGCACCTGTGGATTGCGCGCCAGCAACTGAGCCAGGGCCACCAGTTGGCGCTGGCCGCCGGACAGGCTGTCCAAGCCTTGCTCGGCCAGGTGCTCGATGCCCAACTGGCGCAGCGCATCGAAGGCAGTCGCCAACAGGTCATCGGCAGCCCCCACGCGCAGCGCAGCGACGATGCTCTCCAGCACCCCGAGCGCCAGCCCCGGCGGCAGTTGCTGTGGCATGTAGGCCAGGCGCCGGGCGCGTTCGGCGAAACTCAGGCGAGTAACGTCCTCATCGCCCAGGTGCACCGCGCCCTGCGTCCGCTCCAGTCCGGCCAGGGCCCGCAGCAGGGTGGACTTGCCCGCCCCGTTGGGCCCGACCAGCGCCACCAGGCTGCCCGTCGGCAACGGCGGCAGGCTCAGTTGCTGGATGATCCGACGCGCGCCATAGCTGACCGACAGCCCTTCGATACGCAAGCTCACAACCTTCTCCCCCGCCGGAACACCAGCACCACGAACACCGGGACGCCCACCAGGGCAGTGACGATCCCCACCGGCACGATCACCCCTGGCAGGATCAGCTTGCTGGCGATCGACGACAGCGACAGCAGCAATGCCCCGACCAGCGCACTCGCCGGCAGCAGGAAGCGCTGGTCCTCACCCACCAGCAGGCGGGCGATGTGCGGGCCGACCAGGCCGATAAACCCGATGGTGCCGACAAAGGCCACCGCGGTCGCCGACAGCAGGCTGATGCGCAGCAGCGAGGCGACGCGCAGGCGCCGGGTGTCCACGCCGAAGCTGCGGGCACGGTCTTCGCCCATGCGCAGCAGGGTCATGGCCGGGGCGGCGCGCAGCGAGAACGGCAGCACCAGCGCCAGCACCGCAGCAAGAATGCCCAGCTTCTGCCAGTTGGCCCGCGCCAGGCTACCGAGGGTCCAGAACACCAGTTGCTGCAGCACATCCTCGGTGGCCAGCAACTGCAGCAACGACACCAATGCGTTGCAACTGAACACCAGCGCGATACCGAACAGCACCAGGCTCTCGACCCCGGCGCCGCGCAGCCGCGACATGGCCTGCAGCAGCAATACCGACAGGCAGGCGAAGACGAACGCCATCACCGTCACCTGGGCGCTCGGCGTCAGCCAGGCAACCGACAGCGGATAGGCGATGGCCAGCGACGCACCCAGCGCCGCGGCAGAGGACACACCCAGGGTGAAAGGGCTGGCCAGCGGGTTGTCGAGGATCGCCTGCATCTCGGCGCCGGCCAGTGCCAGCGCGGCCCCGACCAGCACCGCCATCAGCGCGTAAGGCAGGCGCACGTTCCAGATGATCACCCGTTCGGTGGCGCTCAGTGCATTCGGGTCGAACACCCCATGCAGCAGCTGTCCGAGCCCCATGCCGGAGGCGCCGCTGGCCAGGTCGCCGAGCACCGCCAGCGCCAGCAGCACGGCCAGCCCTCCGACCAGCCCGGCGCGCCGCCAGAGCAGGCGCCGATAACGCCAGGCTGCCAGCGCGGCGCCGTCCAGAGCCTGGGCGGTCACTTGGCGTCGATCCAGTAGTGGCCGTCCAGGCCGACCTTCAGCAAGTGGTTGATGTCGGCCATGGTCGCTTGCGGATCCAGATCCTTGAAGCGCTCGGGGTGAACCCAGCGGGCCATGGCTTCGATGGCGAGGATGTTGAACGGCGAGTTGTAGAAGTCATGCCACAGGCCATGGGCCTGGCCATCGCGAATCGGGCGCAGTGGTGCGAACTCGGGGCGCGCGATGATCCTGGCCAGGCTCTGGCGTGCGGTATCGGCACTTACACCGGCGCCGAGCAGCACGCCGGGGGCACGGTTGCCGGTGGCGATGTAGACGTCCGGGTCGGCCTTGAGCACGTATTCGACGCTGACGTCGCCCAGCGCGCCGGGTACCACGTCGGCGGCAATGTTATGCCCACCGACCGCCTCGACCACGCTGCCCAGGCCGCTCTTGCCGGTGGTGTGCCCCGGCGCCTGCCAGACGCCTGCCAGCAGTTCGAGGAAGACCTTCGGGCGCCCGCTGTCCTTGAGCCCCGCCACCTGGTCGGTGACGTGCTTGAGGTGGCTGTCGTAGAGGTCCAGGTATTCCTGCGCCTGCTGCTCGCGACCCAGCAAGGTGCCCAGGGCTTCGAGGCTGACGCGGGTGTTCTTGATCGGGTGCACGCGGAAGTCGATGAACAGTACCGGGATACCGGCCTGCTCCAGCAGGTCGGCGACCGGGCTGTGCTGGGTCGGACCTTCGCCGGCGATGCTGAAGATCGCCAGGTCCGGTTTCAGTGCCAGGATCTGCTCGGCGCTGACGCTCTGCTCCGAGGCCTGGCCGATCAGCGGCAGCTTGGCCACCTGTGGATAAAGCTTGGCATAGACCTCGTAGGTGTGCGGGTCGAGCAGGCGCATGTCGTTCTGCCAACCGACCACGCGCTGGAACGGATTGTCACGATCCAGCAGGGCCAGGGCGAAGAACAGCCGCCCCTCGCCGAGGACGATACGCTGGGGCGCATGATCGACCTCGACCTTGCGCCCGAGCACGTCGGTAACCTGGGCGGCGCTGGCGGTCTGGAGAGTGCCGAGGCCTGCGGCCAGCAGCATGAGCAACGGCAGCAGGCGCCGCGCGGAACGGAGAATGGAGGGCATCGGAGGGCTCCTGGCAACAGCGGATGCGTGACAGAGAATCGGTCTCATTCAAGACCGGGCATTCTAGTCAGCGGGCTGCCCTTGCCAGTGTCCGGGTATGTAGTGGGATGTCAGTGAATCGTCATGGGTGACGTTTCATTACATTGGGGTTGCGGCGTGTTCTTCGCGGGCAAGTCGCAGCGGCAAACAACAGCTCCCACAGGTAACACCACAGTATTCAGAAGCTATGGCGGCTGTTGTGGGAGCGGGCTTGCCCGCGAAGAACCCAGCGCAATCTTTCAGCCAAGCATCGCCCTCAACGCCCGGCAATCCGCCGCATGCCAGTCCGCCAGCTCCGGCCAGGGGTTGTCGGGCAGGTTGACCAGCACCGTCCTGGCCCCCGCCGCCCGCCCGCAATCCAGGTCGAAGCGGTAGTCGCCCACCATCACCAGCTCCGACGGCGCCACACCCCAGGCCCGGGCAATCTGCAACAGGCCATCCGGGTCGGGCTTGGGCGCCGCCTCGTCGCGTCCCAGAATGTGTTCGACCGGGAAGCAGTCCGCCAGGCCAATGGCCTCCAGCGTGACATGTGCCAGCTCCCGCGCGTTGCGCGTGAGGATCGCCAGTCGGCAGCCACGCGCCGACAGCTCGCGTACCAGCTCGACCGCGCCGGTCGCGGCCTTCGAGGCGATCGCCAGGTCGCGCTCGTGCTCCAGCAGCCAGGCGTGCTTGGCCGTGGCCTCTTCGTGGGGTAGCGCGGCAAGGTGGGTGAGGATGTCGTCCTCGGGCGGAATCTCCAGCGCCTCGCGGATCGCGGCAAAGTCGTGCACCGCCACAGTGAGGGTGCCGTCCATGTCGAACACCCAGTTACGTACTTCGTGCAGGCTCATGCCCAGTCCTTGCGATGGCGGATCAGGCCTTCCTGGGTGGACGAGGCCACCAGTTGTCCGGCGCGGTTGAAGATGCTGCCGCGGGTGAAACCACGGGCGTTGCCGGCCCACGGGCTGTCAGTGGCGTACAGCAGCCAGTCGTCGGCACGCAGGTCACGGTGGAACCACAGTGCATGGTCGAGGCTGGCGATCTGCATATCCTTCTGCCACACCGATTTGCCGTGCGGCAGCAGCGAGGTGGTCAGCAGGCCGAAATCCGAGGCGTAGGCCAACAGGTACTTGTGCAGCGCCGGGATGTCCGGAAGGCTGCCGTCGGCGCGGAACCAGGCGTACTTCACCGGATCCCCCGGCTTGGGGTCGAACGGATCGCGCTCGGTCACCGGGCGGATCTCGATGGGTTTGGCGCACAGCACCTTGTCGCGGATTCGCTCGGGCAGCTTGTCGGCCATGGCGCGGGCCAGTTCGACTTCGCTGGGCAGGTTCTCGGGGCCGACTACATCGGGCATCTGCACCTGGTGTTCGAAACCGCCCTCGTCGTACTGGAACGACGCGCTGCAGGTGAAGATCGGGTTGCCCTTCTGGATCGCCGTGACCCGGCGTGTGCTGAAACTGCCGCCATCGCGTACCCGATCGACCGAATAGACGACCGGCATGCTGGCATCGCCAGGACGCAGGAAATAGCCGTGCAGGGAATGGACATGACGCGCGTCCTCGACCGTCTGGCTGGCCGCCGACAACGACTGGCCCAGCACCTGGCCGCCGTACAACTGACGAAAGCCCAGGTCCTGGCTACGACCACGGAACAGATTCTCTTCGATGGATTCGAGGCTCAACAGGTCGACCAGGTCGTCCAACACATGGCTCATCGGGGGCTTCTCCTAACAGGTGTCACGGCAATTCGGGCATTGGCGCAAATCATACAGAATTTGTCATTGCCTCCGTGCATGGCGGCCCATTCAGGCATGCAGGGTTCGCTCCCAGCGCGGCCGGTCGATGCGATACAGCACGTGCGGGCGCAGCGGGTGCCCCTCGGGCAGCCGCGGGTGTTCGAAGCTGCCTGCCTCGTCCTGAACCATGCCGATCGCCTGCATCACCTTCTGCGAGGGTACGTTGTCCTGAGTGGTGAACGACACCACCTCATCCAGGCGCAACTGGGCGAATGCGCAGCGCAGGCAGGTCCAGGCCGCCTCGCTGGCAAAGCCCTGGCCCCAGTGACGACGGGCCAGACGCCAACTGATCTCGACCGCCGGAGCGAAGGGTGCGTCGAAGTTGACGTTGAGCAATCCGGTCAGGCCAATGAAGGCACCACTGTCCATGCGCTCCAATGCCCATAGACCGTAGCCGTATTCGTTGAAATGACCACGGATGCGTCCGATCAGCGCGGCGGCCTCCAGACGCGTCAATGGCGCAGGAAAATAGCGCATCACCTGCGGGTCGGCGCACATCTCGGCGAACGCCTGCAAATCGTCGTCATGCCATTGGCGCAACACCAGGCGGGCGCTTTCGAGCTTGAGGATCGGGGTCATCGGGGCGGGCTCCAGGTTTTCAGTCCTGCAGTCTACAGATTAGGCGCCGAGGGCGCTTTTCACCTGCCCCCCCCGGGCCCAATGCAATTTTCACAACGGCTTCACTCGGTGCAGACAGGCCGCTTCACAGAATGCCATCACCTGCCGCCGCCCTGTGCGCGGCCCTCTCTGCCGGAGCCCGAGCATGCTGTCGAGCGACATCCTGGAAAACCTGGCCCTCCCCACCCGCCGCAAGCGACACCGACGTTCGCGCAAGGCTTGGGCCGCCGGCCTCGCCCTGGTGCTGGCCGCGGCCGGATTGATGCTGTGGTCGTCAACGAGGACGCACATCGTGAACCTTGGCAATGAACGACAATTGAACGCCAGCGGCCTGTTGCAGAAGTGGGCCGAAGGCAGCGTGATCGTGATGATTCGCCACGCCGAGCGCTGCGACAGCGCGCCCGGCCCTTGCCTGGACGACCCCACCGGAATCACCGTCTCCGGCAGCCAGGCCGCGCAGCGTGTCGGAGAAGGGTTGCAACGCCTTGGGCTGGACGGCGCCGACCTGCTCAGCAGCCCGAAGCTGCGCACCCGACAGACCGCGCACTTCATCGTCGGCGACACGGTCACCAGCGAGGACTGGCTCGAAGGCTGCGAAAGCGGCTTCGCAGGCCAGGCCATGGCGCACAAGCGTGCAGGGCATAATCTTGTGCTGGTGACCCACAACGGCTGCGTCGATCACTTCCAGCGCACGCTCAAGGTTGCGCCGGGCGAACGCGAAAGTGGCTACGCCAGCGCGCTGTTCGTGTCGGTCGATGGCAGCGGCAAGGCGCGCATCCTCGGGCGCATGAACGAGCCGGACTGGCGACGGGTGCTGGCCTCGGCACAACGTTGATGAGTGTTTGAGTTGCGGGGTATTCCGGCCCACTGGCAAGATCAACGCTGCCTCCAGCTGCGATCCTGCCCATGCCCCTGCCGCTGATCTACCACGACGACTACAGCCCCGAGTTCCCGCCGGAACACCGTTTCCCCATGGACAAGTTCCGCCTGCTGCACGATCACCTGATCGACAGCGGGCTGACCACCGACCAGGCCTTGCTGCGCCCCGAACTCTGCCCCAACGACATCCTTGCCCTGGCCCATGACCGCGCCTACATCGAGCGCTACATGAATGGCGAGCTCTCACGCGAAGACCAGCGCCGTCTGGGGCTGCCCTGGAGCGAGGCACTGGCACGGCGGACCGTGCGCGCCGTCGGCGGTTCGCTGCTGACCGCCGAGATGGCCCTGCGTCACGGTATCGCCTGCCACCTGGCCGGCGGCACCCACCACGCCCATTACGACCACCCGGCCGGGTTCTGCATCTTCAACGACCTGGCGGTGATCAGCCACTACCTGCTCGCAGCCGGACGCGTACACCGCGTGCTGATCTTCGATTGCGACGTGCACCAGGGCGACGGCACCGCACGCATCCTTCACGACACACCAGAGGCAATCACCGTGTCGTTGCACTGCGAGCAGAATTTCCCGGCACGCAAGGCCCAGAGCGATTGGGACATCCCTTTGCCGCGCGGCATGGACGACGCGGCGTACCTGAAGGTGGTGAACGATGCGCTGAACTACCTGCTGCCGCTCTACCAGCCCGACCTTGTGCTGTACGACGCCGGTGTCGACGTGCACAAGGACGACGCCCTGGGTTATCTGCAACTGACCGATGCGGGCGTCGCCGCCCGCGACGAAGCGGTACTGCGCCACTGCCTTGGCCGTGATATCCCGGTGGTCGGGGTGATCGGCGGCGGTTACAGCAAAGACCGGGAGGCGCTGGCTCGGCGTCACGGCATCCTTCATCACACCGCGGCGCGGGTGCTGGGTTACACACAATGACTGTGGAACCGCTTGTGGATAACCTGCGAGAAAGCCCCTGGAGCCCTTTAACTGCCTGACCTGCAAACATTTGTTCATTTTTTGAACAGTATCTGCGCAGGCACCGCTGGGGTAGAATGCCGACTCTTTTCCACAGCCTGCCGCCACCATGACCGATTCCCACACCACCTCCACTCCCCTCGTCGCCGTGATCGGCGGCGGCCCCGCCGGTCTGATGGCTGCCGAGGCCCTGGCTCAGGCAGGTGTGGCGGTCGAGGTGTTCGATGCGATGCCATCGGTGGGGCGCAAGTTCCTGCTGGCGGGCGTCGGCGGCATGAACATCACCCACTCCGAACCCTACCCAGCCTTCATCGGT
Organism: Pseudomonas putida; assembly: GCF_001636055.1. Classification (NCBI taxonomy): domain Bacteria; kingdom Pseudomonadati; phylum Pseudomonadota; class Gammaproteobacteria; order Pseudomonadales; family Pseudomonadaceae; genus Pseudomonas; species Pseudomonas putida. Next base: position 1,221,055 of record NZ_CP011789.1, on the reverse strand, counting down.
CGCTATGGCGCACGCCGCGAAGCCATCGACGCGCTGCTGCGTGATTTCGATGCCGACGCCCTGCGCCAGTGGATCCACGGCCTGGGCATCGACACCTTCGTCGGCACCTCGGGGCGGGTCTTCCCCACCGACATGAAAGCGGCGCCGCTGCTGCGCGCCTGGCTCAAGCGCCTGCGCGATTCCGGCGTGGTTATCCACACCCGGCACCGCTGGCTTGGCTGGGACGCGGAAGGCGCACTGCGAATCGCTTATCCACAGGGCGAACGCCTGGTACAGGCCACTGCCGTGGTCCTGGCCTTGGGCGGCGGCAGTTGGGCGCGCCTGGGCTCGGACGGCAGCTGGGTGCCACTGCTGGCCGAGCGCGCTGTGGATATCTCGCCATTGCGTCCGAGCAACTGTGGTTTCGAAGTCCAGGCCTGGAGCGATCTGCTCAAGAACAAGTTCGCCGGCGCGCCGCTGAAGAACATCGCCCTGAGCGTACCTGGCAGTGCCCCGCGCAAGGGCGAATTCATCCTCACCGCCCAAGGCGTGGAAGGCAGCCTGGTGTACGCCTGGTCGGCGGCAGTCCGCACCGGTATCGAGCGCAACGGTCGCGCTACCTTGCTGCTTGACCTGCTGCCGGATCGCCCTGTGGATAAAATCGCTCAGGCCCTGGCCAAGCCCCGTGGCTCCCGCTCGATGGCCAAGCACCTGCATGGGCAGCTCGGCATCGACGGTGTGAAAGCCGCGCTGCTGCGCGAGCTGACCGACCAGGCCACCTTTGCCGACCCCGTGCGCCTGGCCCAGGCAATCAAGGCGCTGCCGATCGAACTGGTGCGCACGCGGCCGCTGGATGAGGCGATCAGCAGTGCCGGTGGCGTGCGTTTCGAGGCGATGGACAATGGCTTGATGCTCAAGCAACTACCCGGAGTATTCTGCGCCGGCGAGATGCTGGACTGGGAAGCACCAACCGGGGGCTACCTGCTGACGGCGTGCTTTGCCAGCGGACTGCGGGCCGGACGGGCGGCGCTGGAGTGGTTGTACGAGCGTAAGGCGGCCTCCCTGTAGGAGCCACT